>NZ_JBWXUW010000003.1:0-217166 GCF_059901425.1 Fructilactobacillus sp. X2R1C3
CTTGTTCAGTTTTCAAAGATCTACTCTGACGCAACGTCGTCTTATTATACCTCAACGCCGCATGTAATAATATACCACGTGGTCAATTTATTGTCAATAGAAAAGTCTGACTAATTTTAACCAAATTGATATGCCGCACTTGACGACAACTAATACTATACTATCTATCACAGTTAACGTCAATACTTTTTTTAAATAAACCCAAATTAATTTAAATAAGAAAAAATTAAATTCAAAAATCATCATTTTATTGATACACTTAAATAGTTAAAGACTTATATAAAAAGAGGAAAAACATGGATTTTTTTAAATTTTTAATTGATTTCATACTACACATTGATCATCACTTAATCACGATCGTAAACATGTTTGGCGATTGGACATACTTAATCTTATTTGCAATCATATTTATTGAAACTGGAGCGGTCATTTTACCTTTCCTTCCTGGAGATTCACTTTTATTTGCAGCCGCAGCCCTATCTGCTAACTCCAATTATCATCTTAGTATCTGGATATTCATCATTATCTTCTTCTTAGCATCTGCCGGTGGAGACTCCCTTAACTTCTTTATTGGAAGAAAAGTTGGAAACGCACTAACTGAACACCACTTTTTTGGTAAATTTATCAAGGAAAAAGATCTAACTCGTGCACGTGAATTCTTCGATAAATACGGTGCAATTGCCATCTTTTTAGCTAGATTCATGCCAATTATCAGAACCTTTGCTCCCTTTGTAGCCGCTGGCACAGATTTCAGCTATAAAAAGTTCCTTAAATACAACCTAATTGCTTGTATTAGTTGGGTACTGATCTGTTATGGAGCTGGGTACTTCTTCGGAAATATTCCGTTCGTTCAGGAACACTTTTCACTGGTAATCATTTTGATTATCGTAATTTCACTAATTCCTGCTTTAATTGGATATCTAAAAAGCAAGATTTCTACATCAAAATAGTTTTCAAACAAAAAGAGCCTGTCTATTAGATCTTAATCTTCTAGACAGACTCTTTTTTTAGTTGTCTTTTGCCAATCCAAATTATCAAAGATAATCCCAAAAGAATAATTAAAAAAAACAACAAAAAGCACATTAAAAAATACTGATTCGGCAATACGTTAATGATTGGATCTTTCTTTGGCGTAAAAACCCAATCTCGATTTCTAAAAAGAACATCATGGAAATAAATAAAAACATCTTGAAAATCTAAAACACAAAAGACTCCAAAAAAAATTATAAATAAAATCGTCATCTCTGAAAGCAACTGAAACTTCCATAACTTCTTAAAGTAAAGAAAACGAATCATAATGACAAGTAAAACCATGGATACAATTAACAATGCCAAATTATTAGTTAATACCAACGCTCTTACATTGTTAAAATGTACCATCCCATTTGCCGAAATTGGAAACTGGTCCAAACTTAATTTAGACGCAAATGGATTCTGAATGAAACCAATCATTTTATAAAAATTACTCATTAATAATCCACTGGAAACATGAAATTTATTAGTTAAATTCAACACGGAAAATGCAACATAATAGAGCCAACTAGCATTGATAACAAAAAAGACAGCAAATGTTATTAAAAAAAGTAGTATTAAAACAAATACTACTAAATCTTTCAAACTATAAAGTATTCCATTCATCTAAGCTATTTACCTCATAAGTAGGTTGAACTTCTTTCTTTTTTACCTGTTCTCTGGTAGACACACCAGTATAAGTTAGCAAAGTATCTACTCCATCGTTAATGCCGGCCATAATATCAGTGTCATAATTATCACCTACCATGATTACGTCTGCCTTGCTTAAATTCAATTGATCTAAAGCTTTTCTAACAATTAAGGTCTTGGGTTTACCAATCATCACCGGCTCAACCCCTGAAGCATACCGAACTGAGTCGATAATTGCACCAGCACTTGGTAACATCCCATATTCGCTTGGAATTCTCGCATCTGGATTAGTTCCAATAAATTTAGCTCCATGGGCAATCCCCAGCACTGCTCGTGCTAATTTTTCATACGTCAAGTCACGATCAAGCCCAACCACTACGTACTCTGGATTATCTGTAAAAATATTGAAACCCATTTTCTCCATAGATTCTTTTAATCCATTTTCTCCAATAACGTATGCCGTTCTGGCTTTATCTTCGTGCGACTTCGCATCCTCACTAACAAAAGCAGCTGTAGCCATCCCAGAAGTATAAACGTTGTCATTTGTAACATAGATATCGTGATTAAGTGCCAAATTATGGACTACCTCACTTGGAGTCTTGGTTGAATTATTCGTAACAAATAAAAAAGGAATGTGATTTTTCTGGAGTCTCTCAATAAAACGCTTAGCCGCTGGGATTCGCTTCTTCCCTTGATAAACGGTCCCATCCAAATCAATTAAATATCCCTTGTAACTCTTCATCAAGATTTCACCTATTTCTGTCTAATGGTAAAGCCACGCTTGCCATCTCTAAAATGCTTGGATTTAAAATTCTTATTTGACGTCTGATTTTTAGTCGGATTAACATTATGCCTGTTTTGATTTCCTGCTTTTCTATTTTTTCCACCAGCATGTTGTCTTTTTCTACTAGCTTTATGGCTTTGATTCTTTTCCTTTTCGGCTTCCAAATTGTGTAAGACAAAGTAATTAGAACCAAAATTGGCATCCTCAATAATATAATCTGGAATTGCCGCATGACGTAAACCTTTACTAACATTTCTAAAGTCAGCATAAAAACCCTTTAGCCGTAACTGATTATATCCCCAGTCACCAACAATGTAATCAAAACGCGTCAAAATAGGATTAAATTTATTGGCAAACTCACCTAGATCAAAAGCATTTCTAACGTTAGCTTCAAGAACGTACACGTGTCCGTTAATACTCAAGGTTGTTTCATCAACTTGCTTAATATTAGCCAGGGAATCTCTCTCATCATTCCTTGTTTCAATCAAACCCTCAATTTCGTTATGATCCATTTTACTTCCCCTCGATTGGAAACTTCTTTGCTAGATAATCACCAAAAACATCCCGAAGAGTTTCACCATAAAAAATGTCATTTTTACCAACAATACTAATTGCCGGGAAAAAAGGAATAAAACTATAATGATCAATCAACGCAATCGTGTATTTTTCGTCGGGTTCGACAAGTTTATTATGATAGAATAGTTGCTTTTTATTTGTGTCGTATCGAATTCCATCATAAATGAGTCTTCCAAAATACTTTCCCCGAAAACCCATTCCTTTTTGCTCAAAGCGAACTAAAAAATCCTTGTTCTTTTCCATTTCCATGATCATTTCCCACAAGTTATAACCATAAAATTGACTTCTCATAACGTGAATTGAATGTGGTAATAATTTATGGAGTTCATTTTTGTCAACAATTCCCTTTTTTAAATCACCTAAAAACAAACCAGTGTTCAAAACGGCAGCAGTCGTCCCGGCTTTGGCTTCAATGGCCTTTAGTCCCAAGTCCACTAGTTCATTATCATCAGTTAGTGACGTCGTCATTGTATGAGGAATGTCAGCAACCTTACTACTTGCTAAAATTCCCTCACCACGATCTTCAAGGTGCTGAATCTCCTCTGCATCTTGAACGTCAGTTTCCATTTCAGATGTTTTATATACACGTGCCCTAACATTTTCTACCTTTTTTTGAGAGCTCACGTCAAAAGTAATTTCACCGACGTAGTGACCCCATTTCTCAGCAGCAGTTAACATGGTTTGATTAACCATTTCACCATGAACTAACAAATGATGAGTGTGACCTCCAACAATAATATTGATATCAGGAAATGCTTTCGCAATTCTCCGATCATTACTAATCCCTAAGTGAGAAAGTAAAATCAGAACGTCATATTGTCCTTTCCAATCCGCCAAGCAACGCTCAATGGTACTTTTAATTGGCAAGGAATTCCAATCCATGTATTGATACGTGGGATAAGGTGCCGTTAAACCCATAAAGCGTACCCGAACATCATTTTTTAGCTTAAAATCACGATATGGGATCGCCCACTTAGGAAGTTGACCAGTTCTTTCATCAATCACATTATCCAAAACAACGGGAAAATTGGCATCATCATAAAGATGTGCCAGTTCGTCATGTGACATTGTCAGTGCTTCATTATTTCCAATTGTGGCAGCATCATAACCAACTGAATTCATTAATTCAATGTTGGCTTTGCCAGAAGTAGCATCAGTCAACGCGTTTGATCGATCAATGGCGTCACCATCGTCAACTTTAAAGACTCGATAACCCTGCTTTTCCAATTGTTTTGTTCTTAGTTTCATAAATCTTCTGATCTTGGGCCAATTTTCAAAATGGGAATGAAGATCATTGGTATGCAGAATTGCTACTTTATCATCCATAAAATTACTTCCTCAAAATGTTTTCTGTAACTATCGTTAACTTCTATTCTAACATCCATCAATAATTATAATCAAAAAGTCGATGACTTTAATCATCGACTTCTTTGTTTTCTCTTCTTTTATCACTTAGAACTTTAAATCCATATAGAACAAGAAGCCAAACAACCGATCCAATTAATGCGACCAATGTTTGCATTTTGAAAATTAAAACAAAAGCAACGAAGACCATAAATCCAACAACGAAAAAGTCAGAATATGGGAAGAATGGCATCTTGAAGGTAAGTTTATTTGTTTGTTCCTGGTTAAGTGACTTGCGATATTCATAGTGTGTAATAACAATTAAAGACCAGACAAACAAGAAACATGTAGTAGCAATACTTGAAACTAATTCAAAAACACCGTCTGGCATCAAAATGTTTAATAACACTGAAATAGCAATCACAATCGTTGAAAACAAAATTGCATTTGCTGGAATATGCCTTTTTGAAAGCGTTCCAAGCTTCTTTGCAAATTTATTTTGGCTCTTATCGGTTAGAGAAAATAACATTCTACCCGTAGTAAAAATGGCGCTATTACAAGAAGAAGCTGCAGCGGTCAAAACCACAAAGTTAATAATAGCAGCTGCGGACTTAATTCCAATGTTGGAAAACACTTGAACGAAGGGACTCGAATTTGCTGAAATATACTGCCAAGGAAAAATACACATTAGAGCTAATAATGAACCAACATAAAAAATAATGATTCTAGTTGGGACTTCATTAATACATTTAGGAATAATTTTCTGAGGATCCTGGGTTTCTGAAGCTGTCATTCCAATCATTTCAATTCCTGCAAAACTAAAAAGCACCATTTGAAAAGAAAGGACAAATCCTGATGCACCATGGGCAAAAAAACCATCAGAATACAAATTAGATACTTGTGCATACCCAACACTTGTCTTGTAGTGCATCAAAACCAAAACAATTCCAATAATGATTAACGCCACAATGGCCACCACTTTAATCAACGCAAACCAGAATTCAGTTTCACCAAAAGCGGACACGGTGATTGAGTTTAACAAGAATAAAATCAAAATTAAGAACGCCGCGGTCACCCACTGTGGCAAATCAGGAAACCAAAACTTCATGTATAGACCCGCAGCGGTCACTTCTGCCATTGCAATGGCAATCCAGCAAAACCAGTAGGTCCAGCCTGCCACAAAGCCAGTTCTTTCTCCTAGGTACTTATTAATAAATTCAATGAACGAAACACTATTCGTGTTTGAAAGTAATAATTCACCAAGTGCTCTCATTAAGAAAAAGCAAGCAACTCCAGCAATTATATATGCAATGATAATGGATGGACCAGCCAAATGAATTGATTGACCAGCTCCTAAAAACAATCCGGTTCCAATGGTCCCGCCTAGTGCCATTAATTGAACGTGACGACTTTTAAGTCCACGTGACATTTGGTTTTCATTATTTGTATTTTTTTCCAACAAAAACATCCTTTCTTTACGTATGCCTACATTATACACGGATACGTGAAGCTGTTTGCTACTTTTTATGGAAATTATACAGATATTTTGTAAGAAAAACTACCAAAACTTCAAAAAAAGTTAAATCAATGCCATAAAAAAAGGGATCTTGAATTTACCAAGATCTCTTTTAGGTTATTTACTTGCTTTCTTTTCCTTTTCAAGTCGCTGAACATCAAGGGCAATCATCAATTCTTCGTTGGTTGGTACCAAAAGAGTCTTAATCTTTGAGCCATCAGCACTCAAATCTCTAACCACACCACGAACATTATTCTTTTCTTTATCAACGCCAATCCCAAAATATGACAATTGATCAGTAACTTCTTGTCTAACGGTAATACTATTTTCACCAACTCCAGCAGTGAACACGATTGCATCAGCACCACCAAGTTCAGCTAGGTAGGATCCAATGTATCTAACAATTCGATTAACATAGATCTGACGAGCAATTCTAGCACGATGATTAGTCTTTTGAGCAGCTTCAACCTCACGCATATCAGCAGAGACGCCCGAAATACCAAGTAATCCAGATTTAGTGTTTAAAACCTTAATCATATCATTGATATCTGTCATTCCCTCTTTTTCCATAACGTAGGCCAAAAGAGAAGGATCAACATCACCTGAACGCGTAGCCATGGTTAAACCAGTAACTGGGGTAAATCCCATCGATGTGTCATAGGACTTACCGTTCTTCACGGCACAAATTGAAGCCCCAGCACCTAAATGCATGATAATCATTTTTAAATCTTCGACGGGTTTACCCATTAACTCAGCTGCTCTTTGAGAGACATAACGATAACTAATCCCGTGGAATCCATATTTACGAGCCGTGTATTTTTCGTAGTACTCATAAGGAAGACTGTACAGATAATTCTTCTCAGGGATGGTTTGATGAAATGATGTATCAAAGACGGCAACACTAGTCACGTTTGGAAGCACCTTTTCAAATGCCTTAATTCCTAAAACGTTGGCTGGCTCATGCAATGGAGCTAATTCATCCAAACTTTCAATCTTTTTGAGAACTTCAGGAGTAATGATTACCGATTGATCGAAATATTCTCCACCAGCAACAACTCGATGTCCAACACCGGTAATTTCGTTATAGTCGTTGATAATATCAAGATCGAGTAATTGATCTAACAAAATTTGAATTGCTTGTTCATGATCTTTAACATCTAACGTTTCCTCAAATTTCTTCCCGTCATCATATTTAATTTCAACATGTGACTTTGGTAAGCCAATTCTCTCAATTAAACCTTCTCCAAGAACTTCTTCTTCTGGCATTTTAAACAACTTAAACTTTAAAGTCGAACTACCAGCATTAATTGCAATAATCTTACCCATGAGTAATCTCCTTAATTTCAACTATTCCTTTAATAAATCGTTTTCTTCCCAATCAACAATCTCAGCCATGAACTTTTGAAAGGCAGCCGTATCCTTAAACGAAGGAAACTCTCCTAGCATCACTTTTTGAACTTGGTGACTGTCTCCACCACGATTCTGCAAAATTAAAATGGCTTTTTGAGCACTTTTATCCCCAAACAACTCTTGGGGTAAATTCAGTACTCCCTGTAAATAAACCGAATCTTGAAACCACTTCAAAAGTCCCTTTGCTTCACTCGTTTCAAAAATATTGCTTGGAACTAAGAACACTCCAAACCCAGCAGGCTTTAAATAATTCATTGACTGCTCAATCAATAAGTGATGAACATAAGAATGCCCCGATTGTGACCGCGTTGCATACCCTTTTGTCTTTTCATCAATTGGATAATAACCAACTGGGAGATCAGAGACAACTAAATCAACCTTAGGAACCAACAGATGCTCAATACTATCCTGCTGAATTAGCTCAACATCCAAGTCTTGCATTTCAGAACTAATACTAGCAATTGAAATCATTGAATCATCGTTATCAATTCCATATCCCTTAACAGTGTCATGAAGTGAATCGTGTAGCTGATTCATGACTGCTGTAAGTAAATTCCCAGTTCCAACTGCTGGATCAAGGATGCCCACGCTGGACTTGTGTTCATAAATCCGCGTAACTATGTATCCCATGATGTAAGCGATTGTATCAGGAGTTATTTGATGATTTGCCTGAATCTTATCTTCTTTGGTAGCCTTGATCATAACCATTTGAATGGCCCGTCTAATCGATTCATTATCCATCTTTTTATAGTCAACCGTTTGGTACAACTTAGTCAATTCATCGACAACGTTGGGTTTTGGAATGCCATCCTCGACCCGAACGGTATTGTTATCAATCATATTATCGGCGGTTTCGATGAAAGCGTCTAAATACGAAGTGCCTAACGCCTGACTCAAGACTTTACTGGATTGATCAAAAACTTGAAACAATGATATTGATTCTTTCTCAGACAGAATATCAACCCCTCTTCTTATATATCTAGGGTTAATATTACCAGAATTCACGCATATTATTCAAGATTTCTCATTTATCTATTAGAATTATTCAATTCTTTCGTTAGTCTTTGATATTTTGCGGCCCGAATATGATTATTTTGAATTTGAAAATTAATCTTTTGGTAACGATAAACGATTATTCCAGACAAAAAAGTTAAAAATAAAATTGCAACTAACGTTAAACTTCCGCTTCTCTTACAGGTGACTTTTGGCTTCATAATTGACCCCATTAATTCTAATTTGACTAGTTAATATATGATGATGTAATGACCAAGATGCCTTACTAACGTTTAATATGATTGGAATGTGTCCACCATTTACTCCACGCAATCGAACCATGTCATGATAATGTTCCATTATATATTCCTTATTTTCTTTCTTACTCTTTAGTTTAATGGCATGTTTAGTGACTTTAATCATCTTAAATTGATAATCCGGTGACTCAATCACATCAAGATAACGATAAAAGGTTCCCTGATTATCACTCCACTTTTCCTTTTGAATTAATTGACTAGTAATCATAATCACGCTAAACGCTAACGAGACCAACAAAAGTGAACAAATGGACTCAATTAACGAAAAACCAGCTCGATCATTTATATTTTTTAAGTAATTCACGTTCATAATTCATCCTAACTTGACGTGTTTCATACTGACTTCTTCTTAAGCAATGGTGTTCAAAATCATTAACGTTTAAATAAAAGATCACACCACTGCAAATCAGGGTCAGACCAATTAATGAATCAATCAACGTGAATCCTAGCCTAATTTTATTTAATAGTCTCAAGATGATATGCACCCCATCCAAGTTGAATTTTTTGTAAAATTGTTTTCTTTTGATTCTGCGAATACCATCGAATTGTTTGCGGTTTAACGTATCCATCGCTTTTGATCTCAATATCATGGTAACTTTTAACGCTTAACCCCTTTGGCATTCTAATTATTTTATCTTTTCGTTTCGATTTGCCACACGTAGCAAATACCACCTCATCATTTGGATAAAACAATACGTCCGTTGAATGATGATTATTCTGTGACTCTAATAACGCATCGTCCCATCCCGAATCTAAAGTTTGAAAAAAGCGTTCTTCTTTACCTTCAAAAAATCCTAAATAGTTACCAGCAACTAATGTGATCCCTAAAATAAGGGATGTTACAAACAAAACGAGAAGACTCTCAACTAACGTAAAACCCTTTTGATTATCTTTGAACGGCATGATTTTTTACTACGACCACTCTTTCCACTTGAGCTTGTTTAGCCTGCTTACTTGTTAAATAATGACTTCTAACTAACTTATTAATAGTTATGTTTCCATCATGCTTTTCGTCTTCATAAGCATCAATCTGAGTTTGAATAACTGACACCATTGCTGATCCATGAATTTTTTTGGCGTGATCCTTTTGATTACTTAAGTTCGGAATAATAATTAAAACTAGTAGTGAGATAATGAATAAGACAATTGTCATTTCAATTAATGTGAACCCTTTTCTTTTCATTAGTAAATTCCCTTCATTGAGTTATACATTGGCAGTAGCATTTGCAAATAAGCACCAACAATTAGGATGCCAATCACCGCAAATGAAGTCGGCTGAATTAACTTAATCAGTATATTCGATTTTTTGATCATTTCTTTAAAGCTGAGCTGACTTAAAGCTTTTAAATTTTGAGCCAATTCAGACTGCGTGCTTCCATTTGATAGAAACACAATCATTTCTTCGGAAACAAAGGAATAATGAGCTAAACTGGCTCCGAAACTAAGCCCATTGTTAAAACCATCTTGCATGGTTTTTCCCACATCATATAGAAGACTTTGATGATCAAATTTTAATAAACTGAACACAACTTGTTTTAAGTCCAATCCTCCTTTGATCATTAACGCAAAGTTGGAGGTCACAAAATATTGGTAATAAGCCTTAAACAATGAACCAAGTAATGGAATCTTTACCAACAAATTAATTCGATCAATACACTTTTTATTTTTAAAACTTTGATAACCAAAAATTCCCGCCACAAGCGCCATCAATATTAATCCATAAACGACATATTGAATAGCATGACTTCCATTAGAAGCTGATTTTCCAGTTAAATCAGCAGTTTGGGGCATAATCAAAAACTTAACTGCAAAAATAATACTAAACAAGACCACAAACAAAAATGCTGGATAAATTACAACTCCTTTAATCTTTTCATTTTGAGCAATTCTTAACTTTAAGAACTCCCCGACCTCTTTCATCTCATTAATCAAATCTCCATGTTTATCGGCAATTTCTAATTGGTAATAAATTGATTCACTCAAAAAGAATCGCATCGATTCTGGCAGCGAATTCCCGTCCGCTAAACTTTGCATGATCCTAGTAACTATTTTCTGATTTTTAGTTGACACCACTTTAATAAACTTCAAGCTTTGTTGGATAGAAAATCCCATCGATAAAAGGTCTCCCAAGGTTGAAAACAAGAAAGACTGTTGTTTAAGAGAAACACGTCTACCCGTAATAGTATTCATCTCTAACTTTTTCACTGATTATTCCCTTCTTCAAAAGCTCATCAATTCGATTCTTCCAATCACTCATATCGTCTTTTAACAGCGCATGATCACCAAATTTATCTTTAATAGTTAGAAGGGTCTTAGTCTTCTTTGAAATGGTTGGTATTAGTCGTTGATACACCACTAAATTCAAAGCTGATTTGATTCTTTCATAATCAACCCCGAGTTCTAACAGCCTTTGGATTGTTCCTTCAGGAGACCTAGCATGAACCGTGCTTAGTACCAAATGTCCCGACAAGGCCGCTGAAATTGCTACTTCGGCAGTTTGATGATCACGAATCTCACCACGTCAGGTCGTTGTCTTAATCCCACTTTAAGTAAATCAGCGTACGTCATTTGGGCCCGATCATTAACCTCAAGTTGTAAAAAATTTTCTTCATAAATTTCAACTGGATCTTCGATTGTCATCACGATCTGATTTTTACTAATACTTCTAACGATTCGATAAATTGTGGTCGTCTTACCGGAACCAGTAGGACCAGCAAACAAAAGTAAACCACGTTTTTTACAGGATGACTCGATTTTTTGAATTTGATCAGCATAAAAAAAGCCACTGTCGACATGATTACTGTCATAGATAATCCTAATTACCATTGATTCATCTTGACTGAAATTACCCACTGATGACAATCGTAAACGTAGTTTTTGGCCCTTAATTACATAGTCCATCGATCCTAATTGTGGTCTGCGATTATCTGTAACTGACATCCCACTTTGATACTTACAATATGAAATGACCTTTTTAGCCATGTCTTTGCTCAAATCAGTAATTTGAATTGTCCGAACAGCCGTATGAATCTTAATACAATAGTCTTTTTCTTTAGGTAAAATAAAAACATCAGAAGCTTGCCGTTGAACTGCAAATTCCATAATATTGTTCAACCATTGTGTCACTTTCACTTTAATCACATCCTTCATAACCAAATACGAAAAAAAGATGCAATCTAATTAAAGATTGCATCTTTTATAAATTAATTTAATTATTTAGCTTGATTAGGTAATACTGCAGCTTCATAAACATCTTGAACATCATCGTTATCTTCTAATTCATCAATTAGACCACTATACTGTTCAACCTTATCTGAAGGAACTTCTGTCGTATTCTGTGGAATCAACTTAACTTCTGCATCCAACTTGTATCCTGCATCTTGCAATGCATCACGAACACTAGCCATGCTAGCTGGATCAGTAAGAATTTGGTACTCATCATCCGTTGATTTCATATCATCAGCACCAGCATCCAACGCTGCCATCAACATACTATCTTCGTCGTCATCAGTATCTGACTTTGAAATCGTAATAAGACCCTTTCGGTCAAACATATATGAAACCGAGCCATCAGTTCCAAGGGAACCACCATGGTGAGTGAAGGCTGAACGAATGGCAGCCGCGGTCCGGTTTTTATTATCGGTTAAAGCAGAAACCATAACAGCAGTCCCACCAGGTCCATAACCTTCATATGTTACTTCTTCGAATTTAGCTCCACCAACCCCTGAAGCTTTGTCAATTGCTCGCTGAACGTTATCTTTCGGCATGTTTGCTTCACGAGCTTTTTCCATTTCTAGTCTTAATTGAGGATTTCCTTCGGGATCACTTCCACCAGCTTTTGCAGCTTGATATAAGTTACGTGAGATCTTCTGGAAAATCTTTCCACGCTTAGCATCTTGGGCGTTCTTTCGTCCCTGAATGTTATGCCACTTTGAATGTCCTGACATGATCACAACTCCTCTCTCTTTTAAACATATTAACTCTATAATTATATCAATTAGCGGCCCTAGTATCAAGCTCAGTTCTATTTGGTTGATTCACGCTTCTTTAATCCAAAGGGTAAAAAGACCTTGTTTTCATCAATTTCTTCATTATTCATTAGTTTGGTTAAGAGTCGCATAGCAACAGCTCCAACATCATAAAGCGGCTGAGTAATAGTTGACATGGTTGGTCTAGTCATCTCAGTCAGTTTAGTATCATTACTAGTGGCCAGTTCAAATTCACCGGGAACACTAACACCGTCATCAGTCATTGAGTTCATCACCCCAGCAGCCATGTCATCATCAGTGACAATTGCCGCAGTCACTTCATTTCTTTTTAGTTGCTCCCTTAAAGCATACCCACCAGAATAACTTACATCGGTCTCAAATAATAATGCTTTCTCAAACGGAATTCCAGCATCTGAGAGCGCGTCTTTATACCCTTTTAACCTAAAATCCTTATTAATCGAGCGGTTTAACGGGCCAGAGATAAAAGCAATGCGATCATTCCCATTACTAATCAACTGGGTGACTTCAGAATACACGGCTTGGCGGTAATCAATGTTTACACTTGGAATCTTGCCACTAGCATCAACTGAACCGGCCAAAACAACTGGGGCGCGTGACTTTTTAAATTCAGTCCGAAGTTCATCAGAAATTTCATTTCCCATAAATACAATTCCATCAACTTGCTTGGCCTGTAACGTATTCATTGAAGTGAGTTCGCGCTGATTGTTTCCATCAGAATTAGTTAAGATAATATTGTACTTGTACATCGTTGCTATATCGTCAATCCCGCGTGCAAGCGAAGCAAAATAGGTATTGGTAACGTTGGGGATAATAACGCCAACTGTCGTTGACTTTTTGCTTGCGAGTCCCCTAGCCACTGCGTTAGGTCGATAATCAAGTTTATCAATGACACTCAAAACCTTTTGTTTGGTGGCATCTTTCACATTCTGATTCCCATTTACTACCCGTGAAACAGTTGCCATTGAAACATTGGCTTCACGAGCTACATCATAAATTGTCACATTTTGTTTTTTCAAATTCGGTTTCTCCTATTATGTACTATTAGACCATTAATTATTATAAATATATCAAAGTAAAAGAACTCATTCAAGTGAAATCGGTTACATTTTGGGGTAAAAAAAACCGGACTACCGTCCGATTTGGGTAAATAAATTACTTTTCGTGATGTTCATGAACTGGATAAATTGTTTCTGCGCGATCTTGATCACTAAAGGCATCGTCAGGATCAATCACAATGTCATCAGATTCTTTTTCTTTAGCAAGGTCATCTAATTCATTTCTAGGAGCAGGATGTTCCTCAACGTTTGCTTTCAATGAATTAACGGCTTCTTGCAAATCAGATAACTTATCTCCAAGTGATTCATTCACCTTTTGCACTGAGTCTTTAGCATCATCCATCTTATCTGAAGCAAGATCCTTAAGGTCTTCAGCAGTGTCATTTGCGTAATAAACGTAATCTAGCGCACGATCTTTAACATCTTCAGTGGTATCAAGAAGAAAGTCTTTGATCTCACGCTTTCTCGATTCATCTAATAGTTTGTACGCTACAAATGCAGCAGTTCCGCCGATTACTGATCCTAAAAGCATTCCCTTTTTAAAATTCATAACCAATCCACCCCTTAATTTGTTCCTTCAGAATTTTTGTTGCGTTTGGAGAATAATCTACCAATCATTTTACCAGCAAAAGTTAAAGCTGAAGTCTTGGCTAACAAACCACTCTTTGATCTAACTTTTTCAGTTGCAGTTCTGGTTGCTTCATTTAAGTCTGAAACACTAACACCTAAATCAGCAGCCGCCTGAAAAACTGGGTCGACTTGATCCAACTTTGAGTTAACGTTATTTAACAATGTATTTGAAATTACCATAATTTGCTCACACTCTTTGCTAATATGATTTGCATCATTAGTAAGACTATCAACATTTTCACTTAAGTCTTTAACCGTTTTTGATAAACGGACCAAAAACAAGCATAAAAACACAACTAATACTAAAAAAGCAATTGCAGCAATTAGCGCTGCTAACTCACCAATCCCCATTTAATTATCCTCCTAATGGCTTCTTCTCCATTTAGAATAGCATTATCTAACCCATATGACAATTTAAAAAGCTTAATTTTATTTGGGTCTCGTCTCTGTTAAAATATTGATAATCGAAAAATTAGGAGTGGAGGACATTATGAACATATTTATCCAATTAGTGGCTAACGGAGCTAACGCTTCATCGGCCCTTAAATCAGGATCCGTTGAAAACGTAGCAAATCCATCGTTTTTAACTAAGTATTTTAGAAGTTTTGACTGGGCTAAAATATTCTCTAATCTTACTACCAAGATTATCAGTATTATCTTAGTTTCAATTTTATTCTTAATTATAATAAGAGTCGGAAGAAGATTTATTAAACACTATTTTAAAAAACGTCAAAATGATATCTCGCAAAAACAGGATAAATTACCCAAAATAACCGGGACGTCAGAACCAATTGCCGCAAGACGAAATAAAACGATGTACACCCTTACCACCAATATTTACTACTACACCGTCGTTTTCTTCTGGTTATATTCACTACTATCAATGATTGGAATTCCCGTTGGAACGTTGCTGGCAGGAGCCGGAATCTTTAGTTTGGCAATTGGACTTGGAGCTCAGGGATTCGTCAGTGATATTGTTAGTGGCTTTTTTATCCTAGCTGAGCATCAAATCGACGTGGGAGAACGTGTTATTATCAACAATATTGAGGGATACGTTAAGGCCGTTGGTCTTCGCACAACTCAAATTACAAGTATCAATGGAACCTTAAATTTCATCCCAAATCGTAGTATTACCACCGTCTCCAACCTTTCTCGTGGAGAAATGATGACCATCATTAATATTCGGATTACTCCTGAAACCCCCATCCACAAGGTCGAAGATATCATTGCTAAAGTTAACGAAGAAAAATGTCCGAATGACCCTGACATTGTTGGTAAACCAGTCATTTTTGGCACTAACTTCTTACAAGATGGTTCACTTGCGATTTCCGTTTTCTTACACACTAAGAATGAACGCGAATTCGACGTTAACGCTGAATATCTTGGAGCATACCTGACCGCTATTAATAAAGCCGGAATTAATCTTCCACTTTCACCTTTAGTGGTTCCAGAACCACCACAAAGCACAAACTAAAAAAGAGTCTATCACTAATCGTGATAGACTCTTTTTTACCACCAATCTTCAATTACATTGGTTAACTTACGCAAGGCATTACCACGCGCACTATACTGATTTTTTTGGTCGTCCGTTAACTCTGCCAAAGTTTTACCAACTTCAGGGAGATAGAAGAGAGGATCATAACCAAACCCATTTGTCCCTCTAGGAGTTTCTACAATCTGACCGTTAACTCTTCCTACAACCACTAGTTGTTTACCATCCGGTTTTCTCACAATCAATGTTGTATTAAAATGGGCGGAACGATCCTTTTGACCCGCCATGTTCTTTAACAATTTAGCCTTATTAGCTTCATCATTATGATCGCCAGCGTAACGCGCAGAGTGAACTCCAGGTGCTCCACCTAAGGCATCAACCACCAAACCTGAATCATCCGCTAACACCGGCAAATTTAAGTAGTTAGAGACGACTTTGGCCTTAATAGTCGCATTCTCTTCAAAGGTTGAGCCATTCTCGTCAATAGGTGGAACATCTTCAAAATCATTAATTGATTTGACGGTTAAGCCTAATTTTGAAAGCATCTCCGAAAACTCATTGATTTTACCAGGATTTTTTGAGGCAAGAACAATTTGATTATTTTTCATTAATATCTCTCCAATTGTTTAACAGGAATCAACTTAGCATCAATATCAGTGTGCAACCAATTTTTACCAACTTTATCAAATCTTTCAACATCGGCAGTAGTGTAAAAACGATCACTAGGCGATTCCACGTTTGCTAGCTCAGCCTTTTGTTTTAATTCATTTTTAACAGCATTAACCGTTTCATACCCAGGATTAACCAAAGTAACATCGGGACCCATCACATCCGCAATTAAATCCGCAATAATTGGAAAGTGAGTACAACCTAACACTAATGTATCAATGCCACTATCCTTAAACGGTTTCAAACCTTCAATAATCGTTTTCTTAGCAGTCGAGCTTTGATAATCACCACTTTCAACAAGTGGAATAAAATCTGGACACGCCACTTCTTTCACAGTGATATTAGGATCAATGCCTTTAATGGTATCTCGATAGGAGTGACTAGTAACCGTGCCCTTGGTTGCAATCACACCAATTTTTTGATTTTTAGTTTTTTTAACTGCAGCTAAGCTTCCCGGTTCAATAACTCCAATCACGGGAATTGGAAGGATCTTTCTCAAATACGAAAGAGCTGCTGCTGTGGCGGTGTTACAAGCAATCACCATCATCTTAGCGCCTTGATCAACAAAAAAATTCCCGATCTCAGCTGAGTATTTACGAACTTCCTCTGCGGTTTTTTCGCCGTATGGAAGTCGTGCTTCGTCTCCAAGATAAATCATGTTCTCATGTGGTAGTTTTGCAAGTGCCACTTTTGCAACTGTCATTCCACCAATTCCAGAATCCATATATGCTACTGGTGATGATTTCATATTATCCCTCCTATTAACTTCAAATCTAATTATGGCGTTTTTTTAAATTTAGTTCAAGTTGCCTTTCTCCTTTATTTCACGGTGTTCTATGATAAAATGTTATTTGTAAAGTATCTTTTTGGAAGAGGACTCTGATATGAATAAATACGAAAAGTTTCGCAAAGAACACTCTGATTCACCCTTTTGGGGAATCGAACTTTTAAGAGATAGTCTTTTACCAGATTTGTTGGATCAAGATATTCACGACATCCTATACTGGGCTGGCAAAGATCTTGCCACTAAGTTCCCACTAGCATCAAATGATGATCTTCAAGTATTCTTTAAACAAAGTCAGTTTGGTAATCTAGAACTTAAAAAGGAAAGTCTCAAAAAAATCAACTGGAAATTAGCTGGACCAGAAGTCGAAACTAGATTAAAGCTGAACAAGGATCCCGATTTTATGCTTGAGGCTGGCTTTTTAGCACAAACCAAACAGCAAATTGATCAAATCGCAACTGAATGCGAAGCAACCATTAAATTAAACAGTGTGAGCTTTACAGTTGTTTCTGATCCCAATGCTCCGGTTAACAATCCTAGTGATTTTAAGCCAATTAGCATCGCAAAATAAAAAAAGAGCCATTCGGCTCTTTTTTTATGCTGTATATGAAGACAACAATTTCTTTAACTGATCTTTTGAATGGAAGCCGACAATTTGATCGATAACCTTGCCATCCTTAAGTACCATCAAAGTTGGAATACTCATAATCCCAAATTCACGTGAAGTGTTTGGATTATCATCGACATTCATTTTAAAGAATTTAACCTTATCTGCTACTTCAGGATCCTCAGACAAGTCTTCAACTACTGGTGATTGCATCTTACATGGACCACACCATGGTGCCCAGAAATCAACAACTGAAATCCCATCGGCAGTGTCTTCTTTAAAGTTTGCATCATTAGTTTCATTAACCATAACATTTGCCTCCTTTAACTTCTTACTATGAGTAAGTATAAACACGTGTTGATTCAAATGCAACTAAATTGCATACAATCTACTTAAACTTGACAACAGTTGAGCCGTCCCCACCAGCATTTGCTGGTGAAAAACCAAATGCCTTAACGCGTCGATTGCGTTTTAGATAATTTATGACTCCCTTACGTAGAGCTCCGGTTCCTTTTCCATGAATGATGGTAACGGACGGATAACCAGCCAAAAGAGCGGAATCAATGTAACGATCTAGTTGTTGCATGGCTGATTCATACCTTTCACCACGAAGATCAAGCGTTGGTGAAATCCCACTTGAACGCGTTCGCCGTACACTAGGCGTGTGCTTTTTCGGCTTTGAAGTCTCTTTTTGAACCTTTTCAAGGTCAGACACTGAAACTTTCATCTTTAAAATTCCAAGTTGTACTTCCCAGTTATCTTTACCAATCTTATTAAGCAAAACGCCTCTTTGCCCATACGATTTGACCAGAACGTCATCACCCTCTTTAAAGTCATGTTTTGCTTTCTCGCGCTTCAAAACACGATTATGTTTAAGTTCTGGGTGCTGTTCAAGAGAATTAATCTTTCCTTTAGCATCGATTAATTCATTTTCTTTGACTGATTGTTTATTTTTACGCTGAAGCTGATGAAGATGATTAATAATTTCGTTAGCTTCTCGCCTTGTTTTTGAAACAATTTGATTAGCCTGACGTTTGGCATCATTAACCATCGTATCTTTATTATTATTAAACTTAGTGAGCTGCTCGTCTAACCTAGCGTGCAATTGTTCATTATCCGCAAGCTCCACTTTGAGTTTACGAGCACGTTCATCGGCAGCTTTGGTCTGTTTTGTTAGTTGCTTAATCATTTTATTGATATCTTGACTATTAGAATCCATTAGTGAACTAGCTTCAGAAATGATCGACTCATCCAATCCCAGTCGCTTAGCAATGTTTAAAGCATTACTCTGCCCTGGAACCCCCATCAATAGTCGATAAGTTGGCTCAAGAGTCTTCTCATCAAATTCCATTGAAGCGTTGATCGTTTCCGGCCGATTGTAGCCATACACTTTCAGTTCTGGATAATGAGTGGTGGCCAAGACTTCACTACCAGCTTCACCGATTTTATCTAAAATCGACATAGCTAGTGCCGCTCCTTCTTTAGGATCCGTTCCAGCACCTAGTTCATCAATCAAAATTAAGCTTCTCTTAGTAATGTGTTTTAAAATGTCAATCAAATTATCCATATGAGACGAGAAGGTACTAAGATTAGCCTCAATCGACTGTTCATCACCAATGTCAGCAAATACATTGTCAAAAACACCAATCTGACTACCTTCATTTGCCATTACAAAAATCCCAGACTGGGCCATTAACTGGTTTATCCCAAGCGTTTTGATGGTGATCGTCTTACCACCAGTATTCGGACCAGTAATAATAATTTGTCGAAAATCAGATCCAATTGAAATATCATTTCCAACAACCTTTTGCTGGTCAATTAACGGATGTCTAACATTTTTTAAATTAACATGATTATCCTTTGAAACACTTGGCTTAGTCGCATTCATCTGATCTGCAAACTTGGCCTTAGCATTGATCAAGTCAAAATGACCTAACTTAGAAGCATTTTCCATGAGTTCCTCTTGATAGGGTCTAATCATGTCAGACAATTCACCCAAAACTTTATGAACCTCTTTACGCTCGTCTAGTTGCGATCTTCTCAGATCGTTATTAGAAGAAACTACACTTTGAGGTTCAATGTACAAAGTCAATCCACTTGTACTTTGATCATGAACGATTCCACCAAATTTTTGTTTGTCTTCTGCCTTAACAGGAATAACATAACGACCATCTCGAACCGTGATGATTGGCTCACTCAAATACTTAGATTGTTTACCATGGATAAACTTATTCATGGTACTTTTAATGTTAGCTTCTAAGCGCGCAATTTCTTTTCTAATGGAACGCAACTGATTAGATGCGGAATCTAATACGCGCCCGTCTTCGTCAATTGACGTTTGAAGTCGTTTTGAAACTTCCGGAAGATCATTAAAATCTTTAGCTTCATCGTACAAAACATTTAAATCAATTTTATCATCCGCTAAATTATCAAAGAAAATTTTAACCCGCACACTTGCGAGTAAAACCGCACTAACTTGAGCCAACTCAGTCCCGTTTAAATCGGCATTAACCGCTAATCGTTTCATGTACGGAGTGATGTCATTTAACCTAGGAACTGGGATCATTTTGTTTAGGCGATAAATATGTGAACCGTCATCTGACTCATCCAATGAGTGAGAGACCACTTCATAATCACTACTTGGCCTCAATTGTTTTAATTCTCTTGATCCATTTTCAGTGGTTAGAAACTGACCTACCAACTGCTTCACTCTGTTATATTCTAATGTATCAAGTACTTTTTTGTTCATTTTTTCATCCCATTTTACCGATTTATCATTTGATTAAATAAGTGTGGAGAATTCATCGTGATCATCTGTGAGACGGTTGAATTTTGATATTCAGTATTCACCCAATTATTGTTGGTCAATAATAATCCATCAAGTATTAACATTATCACTAACAAACTAATGATTACACCAACAACTGCACCCAAGAGCGAATTCAGTTGTCTTAACACTGGCAGAGAAACAATCCGATTCAATAGATGTGAAACCCATCTTAAAATAACCGCCACTACTACAAAAGTTACCAAAAAAGATAGTCCCCGCCAAAACCCAGTATTGCTGTAAGCATGAGTCGCTAAAATCATATTAGAAGCGGCTCTTAAAAAATCAGCAACCGGAATCACATAAACAAACGCAATTATTGCGGCAATCAAATAACTAATAAAGCTGAATAACTCATTTACCAGTCCACGATGGTAACCATGAACAATCGAAAAGATTAGTATGATTATGATGATAATTGTAAATAACATTAGTCTTCGTCATCCTCCGCTTTATTGTTAATCTTATCAAGTTCTAATTGTTTTTTTAATTGATCAGAAATTGCATTAAACGCAATTAAAATGGCGGCATCTTCATCACTTACACCCTTGGAGATATTTTTTAACTGTGCCAACTGATTGTTTAAGATCCGCGCCGTTGTCTCCATGTGTTCATCCGAAGCATCCCCAATAAAAGTATATTCTTTCCCACCAATTTTAGTTTTAAATCTATTTTTACCAGCCAAAGTAAAACCTCCCGCAATGCTTCCATTTTATCATGAAAATCCTTTAAATTAATTAAAAAAAGGATGCTGGATTTCCAGCATCACTTAATTATTTTTGATCTTGTCCTGATTGAAGGAAGGTATCAAGCATTTCTTGAACCATTTCCCACTCATTGTCATCTTCAATTGGCTCTAGTTCTCCACCACTTGGATTAGCAGGATCATCATCCTTTGGCAATGCATAAGCTTCAATGTCTACTTCATCGTTATCATCATCTGTTGCTGGATAAATAAAAATATAGGAACGATTGTAATCATCAGATGAGAAGGTAAATAAAATGTTATACAAACTTTCTTTTCCATCTTCATCGACAAGCGTAACTTGTTCTTGTTGGTTGTTCTCGTTTTCTTTACTCATATTAGTTCCTCTTTTCTAATTAGAAATTACATAACTTACCCTTACGATCAAGATAACTCTGTAAAATCAATTCAGCCGCAACCTTATCAATAACTTTTTTTCGTTTTGCTCTTGAAACATCAGCTTGCTCAATTAGCATTCGTTCAGCTTCAACAGTGGTGAGTCGTTCATCTTCAAAATCGACTGGCAGATTAAAATTTTTCTTTATCAAATCTCCATAATTTTTCGAAGCTTCTACTCTTGGACCAGAAGTATTATTCATATTCTTAGGTAGTCCAATGACAACACCTTTGACATCATATTTTTGGATTAATTCCTTAATTCGTTTTAACCCAAACTCTTTTTCATCTTCGTTGATTTTAACGATTTCGATTCCTTGAGATGTCCACCCTAAAGCATCGCTCATGGCTACACCAACGGTTCTCGATCCTACATCTAATCCCATTAATCTCACTAATCTGACGTCCCATCCATTGATGGTGTTCTACCCTTCAAATATGAATGTAAAAGCACATCAATTATTTCTTCTCTATCGTAATGACACATTAGGGTCCGCGCATTATTCAATTTTGGAAGATATGCTGGATCGCCAGATGTTAAATAACCAACTAATTGAACATAAGGATCATAGCCCTTTTCAATTAAGGCTTGGTAAACAGTCGCCAGCGTCTTATGAATATCTAGATTCGACTTATCTTTAAATAATGAAATGTCTTCTTGTTTATGCTCCATCATAGATCCCTCCCCTACAAAAAAGATAATACACGACTAATTTTCAAATAACAACTATTACTTATGTTCCTTGATCCAGGTCTTGGCAGCTTTTAAAGCATCATCAATACCAGCTGGATTTTTACCACCAGCTTGGGCCATGTTAGGACGACCGCCTCCACCACCGTTGATATTTTTAGAAATTGATTTAATTAAATCACCAGCTTTAATTCCAGCCTTCACTTGATCCTCACTAACTGCAACTAATAAATTAGCTTTGTCATCAGTACCAGTCCCAAGAACAAGAACGTCTGAAGCATTTTTATCTCTCCAAGTATCAGCTAATTCTCTTAGTTGACTCATATTAGCATTTTTTAAGTGTCCTGCAATCAAAGTGACTCCGTTAACGTTCTGAACATCATTAAAAATGTCTGCGGCTTCCTGGTTAGCTAGCTTAGTTTCAAGTGATTCTTGTCGACTTTCCAAATCTTTAATTTGGCCTTGTAATTGTTTAACACGGCCAGGAATTTCATCGGTTGTTGGCGACTTAACCGTCTTTCCAATTTCCTTTAACATTCGTTCCTCATCATTTAAAAGATTAAAAGCATCTTTAGAGGTAACAGCTTCAATTCTTCTGACTCCAGATCCAACTCCGGTCTCAGAGACAATCTTAAATAATCCCAACTGACTGGTATTTTTAGCATGATCGCCACCACAAAACTCAATTGAAAAATCATCAATCTTTACTACTCGTACTTCATCGCCATACTTCGCGTCAAAAAGCGCAATAGCGCCCATTTCTTTCCCGGTCTTCTGGTCGGTTACAACGGTTTGAACGGGAATGGCAGCAAAAATCTTTTGATTGACCATGTTTTCAACTTTTTGTAGTTCAGCGTCAGTTACCTGCCCAAAATGGGTAAAGTCAAAGCGAAGATAATCAGGCCGAACTAGTGAGCCAGCTTGTTGGGTATGACCACCAAGAACATTTCTTAGTGACTGATCTAATAGATGCGTTGCCGTATGGTTATTCTCAACCCGATCATGGAAATCGCGGTCAACAACTAACTTGTACTTCTCACCCTTCTTCATATCACCAGTAACTTTAACAGTATGAAGATTTTGACCATTTGGAGCCTTTTGAACATCCTCAACTTCAGCCACTTCATCACCGTTTTGATTATAAATCTTACCACTATCAGCTACTTGACCACCCATTTCAGCATAGAATGGCGTTTTATCAAAAATTAATTCAGCTTCCTTTTGGGTCGGTGTGATCCTATTTATCAGCTTTTCATCAAAAATAATATCATTAAGTTTAGCAGCATCAACGGTTAGTCGATCGTATCCCACGTATTCACTAGGAGTCTTAATATCAAGTAACAAATCTCGTTGAACTTTCATCGATTTCTTCGACCCACGAGCATTTCTTGCCCGGTCTTGTTGCTTTTGCATTTCAACATCAAAGCCAGTTTCATCCACTTTAACTCCTTCGTTACCAGCATATTCCTCGGTAAGTTCAAGGGGAAAACCATAAGTATCGTAGAGTTTGAAGGCTTCTTTGCCAGAAATTTCATTTTTAGAATTGGTCTTAGTCTCAGAAATAAGGTTATTGAGCAGTTGTAAGCCATCGCTTAGCGTGGTGTTAAAACGCTCTTCCTCATTTTTAACGATCTTTTGAATATAGTCACTCTGTTCGAGAACATCGGGGTAATAAGATTGCATGATTTGACCAACAACGGGAACCAGTTTATACAAGAAGGCATCATTAATGCCTAATTCGTGTCCATTAACAGTTGCTCGTCTAATAAGGCGTCTAATGACGTAACCTCTTCCCTCATTTGAGGGAAGGGCCCCATCACCAATGGCAAAGGTAATTGCCCGAATGTGATCAGCAATGACCTTAAAGGGGATGTCATCTTTCCGATTACCATCATACTTCTTACCATCACTTAATTCCTCAGTCTTCTTGATAATTGGCATAAATAAATCGGTTTCAAAGTTCGTTGGTGCATCTTGGAAAATTGATACAACCCGTTCAAGTCCCATTCCAGTATCAATGTTTTTTCTGGGAAGTGGTTCATAGGTTCCCTCAGGAGTGTGATTAAACTGAGAAAACACAATATTCCAAACCTCCAAATATCGTTCATTTTCGCCGCCAGGATAATTTTCGGGATCATCAGGTGCTAAGTTATCGTACTTTTCACCCCGATCATAAAAAATTTCCGAATCAGGACCTGAGGGACCTTGACCAATGTCCCAAAAATTGTCTTTTGCTTCAACAATATGATCAGGCGCAATCCCAACCTTTTTCCATAATTTCTTCGTTTCTTTGTCATCAGGATAAACGGTGACGTATAAGTTATTTGGATCCCATCCAAACCACTTCGGACTAGTCAATAACTCGTATGCCCACGGAATGACTTCTTTTTTAAAATAATCACCAACCGAAAAATTACCAAGCATTTCAAACAAAGTTTGGTGTCTCGCCGTCTTACCAACGTTCTCAATATCATTAGTTCTAATACTCTTCTGCGAACTAGTTAATCGTGGATTACTTGGAACCTCCGATCCATCAAAGTACTTTTTCATGGTAGCAACCCCAGAATTAATCCAAAGTAAAGTAGGATCATCCTTTGGGACTAGCGAAGCACTTGGTTCCACGGTATGCCCCTTCTCTTTGAAAAAATCAAGAAACATTTGACGAACTTGACTACTGCTTAGCTTTTTCATGATATCCTCCATAATAATAAAAAATAAAAAATAAAAAACACCCTTGCTAGCAAAGACGCCGGGACGCGGTACCACTTTACTTGCAACGATGTTGTCATTACCTCTTTAGTCCCTATAACGTGGGAAACGATTTACTGTTTGGTAGCATCAAAATAACTAAGTACGGTTTGTTTTCATTTTTCAAACCTTCCTGTAGTACCTCACTAATTTGACATATCCAATTAAACTAAATTATATCCAGAAAATAAACTAGTGTCAATTAGACTCTTACTGATAGCGTTGCGAACTACGCTTCTTTTGCTTCTTTCGTGCTCGAATTTGATTTCTGACTTCAATTTTACGGTCTTCATCACTTTTTTGTTTGATAGCACGGCGAATCTTCTTTTTGTATCCTGGTTTAACGTTTTTCTTCTTTTTCTTAATCAACCCAATCATAGTAGGATCCAATTTATTTTGGGGCTCACGACGTTTTGCTCGCCGTCTTCTATCGTAAGTATCAACTACTTCTCCATGCTTAATTTCTTTAGGTGTAAATTTGATCCCCATTTTCTCCAATTCAGAGATCTTTTGTTCCTCACCTGGTGCATATAGAGTGATGGCGGTCCCTTTCATCCCATTTCGACCGGTTCTTCCAACTCGGTGAATAAAATATTCTAGATCAGTTGGAATGTCATCATTAATAACATGAGAGACTCCTGAAATATCAATTCCACGGGCCGCTAGATCAGACGCCACCACGAATTGATAATCAAGGTTTTGAATCTGCTTCATAACCCGCTTTCTAACTCGTGGTTGCATTCCTCCATGAATTTCAGCAACTTTTAATCCACGTTGTTTTAGATAATCATAGATTTCATCTACTCGCTCACGTGTATTCGCAAAAATAAGTACCAAATACGGCTCACCCATTGTGATCAGCTGATAAATTAAATCATTTTTATCTTTTCCCTTAGTCGAAATCAACCAGTTAGAAACATCCTGATTGATAACCGTTTTGGTGGGAATATCATTCATGACCGGATTTTTCATGTACTTTTTCAGAAATGGCCTTAACTTTGGTGGAACAGTGGCAGAAAACACCATCATCTGTAAATCCTCGGCCATTTTAGAAGCAATCTTGTCAATTGTATCTAAAAACCCCAAGTCTAGAGTCATGTCGGCTTCATCAATTACTAATTGACGAGCACGATGGATTTCAAGATCACCATTTTTAACAAGATCCCAGATTCGACCCGGAGTGCCAATCACTACTTGTGGTTGTTCATGCTCAAGCTTTGAAACTTGGCGTTCCTTATCAGTTCCTCCAACATAATTTCCAATGTGAATGGTTTTATCAGAGAATTTAGCAATCTGTTTTGCATTGTCATAAATTTGGTATGCTAGTTCCCTACTGGGGGTTGTAACTACAACCTGAACATCCTCTTTATTAAGATCTAAACC
Source organism: Fructilactobacillus sp. X2R1C3 (assembly GCF_059901425.1). Taxonomy (NCBI): domain Bacteria; kingdom Bacillati; phylum Bacillota; class Bacilli; order Lactobacillales; family Lactobacillaceae; genus Fructilactobacillus; species Fructilactobacillus sp. X2R1C3. The sequence goes on from NZ_JBWXUW010000003.1 coordinate 26,640, forward strand.
ATCAAAAATGGGCAAAAGAAATGCATGAGTTTTTCCACTACCAGTAGCAGACTTACCAATCACACTTTTGCCATGTTTAATGGTTGGAATTACCTTAGTTTGGATTGGAGTAGGATTATGAAATCCCAGGTCCTGAATGGCATCACTAATGAAAGGTTGAAAATGATAATCTTTAAATGAAGCTCCCATTAATTGTTCTCCTTTTTGTATTGTTTCACAATTTCTCCCAGCTGCTTAACAACTTGTTTAATCTCATCCTCATCAGCAGCTTTAGCACCACTTGCAAGCGCATGACCACCACCATTGTGTTCTTTAGCCAATTCATTAATGGATGGTCCTTTAGAACGCAATCGAATGCGATAATTTCCCTCTTTTTGTTGGACAAAGATTGCCCAAGAAACCACAGTGCCAATGTTACCTGGTAACGGAACCACTGATGACGTACTATCATCACCTAAGTCAAGATCCTTTATTACTTCATTAGTCAGAACTACATAAGCAGCCCCATTGTCATCAATCTTTAAATTATTGTATACATAAGCAGCCAAACGAGCTTGGGCAGTATCAATTTCATCTTCAATTTGGGCCACGTCGGTAATCGAAAAATCGTACTGGTCTAATTTGCCCGCCACCTCAAAAGTATGCGATGAAGTCGATGAATACTTAAACCTACCGGTATCTCCTATGATTCCAGCATACAATAAACGAGCTGCATCATCTGTCATCTTTAAATCATCATTAGCAGCAAATAAGTCATAAACCAATTCGGAAGTGCTTGATGCTTCTGGTTTCACCCACATCAAGTCCCCAAATTGATCGTCATTTGGATGATGATCAATTTTAATTAAATATTTTCCCTTTGTGTAACGATCATCATCAACTCGTGGCTGATTAGCAGTATCAACAACAATCACTAAGGCATTCTTGTAATCATCGTCACTTGCCTCGGTAACTTTTCCTAGCCAATCAAAGCCTTGATACTGTTTCCCAACGGTTAAAACCTTTTTATTCGGATAAGATGCCTTAATAATGCTAGCCAACCCAATTTGAGAACCAACCGCATCTGGATCAGGACTCTGATGTCTGTGAATAATAATCGTTGGGTATTCCTTGATTTTTTCGTTAATTTGCTGCTTTGTATTCATTAAAATAGCCTCTAATAATCTTAATTATTTAACAGTTAAGTATAACCCACAAACACTATAATTCAAAGTGAGGATCTGAATACAAGGGAAGCTTAATGTTTTGAAACCCTAAGTCTGAAAGATTAGTAAGTGTAATTCCCAACAATCGAATGCCATTAGCGGCATCAGGAAGCAAATCAAAAAGTTCCATTGCCAAATCATAAAAAAGACGGGCATCGTTTTCCATAAAATCATTCCACGAAACCCTTTTGGTTAACGTAGTAAAGTCACTGTACCTGACCTTTAGGACTAAAACTTTTCCATGTTTCTCATGCTGATTTAACGATCGCTCCACCATCTCAGAAATCTTATGAAGTTGTGACTCCACTTCCTGTCGACTTTTAAGCTCAGGACCATAAGTTCTTTCTTTTCCAATTGATTTGCGCTCTCTTTGATACTCAACTGGTCGATCATCGGATCCGCGAACTCGACGATACAAAAAATAGCCAAACTTACCAAAATTCTTGATAAGATCCATCTCTGATTGTTGGTATAAATCATAGCCATTTTGGATGTTTAATCGTTGCATTTTTTGAAGCGTCTTTTCCCCAACACCCCGATAACGTTCAATGGGAAGTTTCATCAAAAATTCGTGACTATCTTCTACATCGATCACCGAAACGCCAGCAGGTTTCCGGTAATCAGAAGCCTCCTTGGCTAAAAACTTATTGTAAGAAATCCCGGTGGAAGAAGTTAGATGAGTCTTTTCCCATATTTCACTTTGAATCAAATGAGCAATCAGTACCGGATTGTCAATTCCCTTTTTATTATCTGAGATGTCAAGGTAAGCTTCATCAAGCGCAACGGTTTCAATTCGGTCGGTATATTCATGAAAAATTGCATGAATTTGATGCGAGACGCTTCGATACAATTCAAATTCTGGTGCCTTAAAAATTCCCTTAGGACACAATTCAAGTGCTTTACTAGCGGGCATTGCTGAATGAACGCCAAACTTTCTAGCTGGGTAATTAGCAGTGGTCACTACTCCACGACCCCCAGTCGTCCTTGGGTCTTTAGAAATGATGAGTGGTTGATCAACAAATTCAGGATGCTCACGCTGCTCAATTGAGGCAAAAAAAGCATCCATATCAACATGTAAAATCCGACGTGAATGATTGATTTGAATTGATTCTTCCAAGAGTCCACCTTCTGTCCCGAACATACGTTCTTGTTCATCCAATAAAAAAGATCGGACACCTCCGACCTTCTTTATTAAGCGTTGTCATCATTTGAATTATTACTTACATCCGATGCTTTTTCTGATTCGTCTTTTTTAGAAGTATCCTTCTTCTTTGAATCATCTGAAGCACTATCTTCTCCTGGACGACTTGCACTTGCAATCGCGTTGAGGTCAAATACTAAATAAAGACCATCACAGTCTAAAGTAACCGTTCGCTTTTCGTTATTAATTTGATCAACAATTCCATGAAGTCTGCCAATGGTAACCACATGATCACCCTTACGCAAGTTCTTCAAAGTGTTTTGATGCTTTTGTTGTTGCTTCTTTTGTGGTCTGATCATCATAAAATACATTAAAACGAACAAAAGAATTAATACAATAATTCCAGCATATTGTGATATATTCTGCATTTTTTCACCTCATTCTTTGTTTAACAATAGCTTACCAAATTGTCGATAAAATTTCCAATTAATTTAATTAGCTTCAGGATATTTCCGGCCTAAATGTTTATAGCCAGCTCTTGTTACCATTCGTCCTCGAGCAGTCCGCTTGAGATATCCAATCTGTAACAAATATGGTTCATACATCTCAGAAATTGTTTCCGATTCTTCACCGATATTGGCAGCCAAAGTGTTTAATCCAACTGGACCACCGTCGTAAAAGTCGATCATCGTTGAAAGCAAATTGAGATCAGTTCGATCTAATCCATTCTTATCAACGCCTAAGGCATTAAGTGCGGTGTCAACGTTATCAACATCAATCTCATCATGATTGGCCACCTGGGCAAAATCTCGCACTCGTTTTAACAATCGATTAGCAACTCGAGGAGTTCCTCTGGAGCGCAGCGCAATTTCGTGAGCACCATCTTCTTTAATCTTACTATGAAAGATTTTAGCTGAACGTTTCACAATCTTTTCTAAATCACGATCATTATAGTAATTCATCCGTTCAACAATACCAAACCGATCTCTAAATGGTGAATCAAGCAACCCAGCCCTTGTGGTAGCTCCGATCAGCGTAAACGGTGGTAATTCAAAGTGAACGGGATGCTTGGTTGAATCGTCATTTCCAATGATAATATCAACATAGTAGTCTTCCATCGCGGAGTATAACATCTCTTCAACTTCTTTAGGTAAACGATGAATTTCATCAATAAAAAGGATATCACCAGGTTTTAATTCGTTTAAAAGAGCCACCAAATCACCTTTTTTTTCAATGGCGGGACCGGTGGTTGTCTTCATATCAACACCCATCTCATTTGCAATCACGTTTGCTAATGTGGTCTTCCCAAGACCAGGTGGTCCATACAGTAAGACATGATCAAGCGATTCTTCTCGCTGCCTAGCGGCTTGAATGTAAATCTTAAGTTTCTTTTTTAAGTCATCCTGACCGATATACTGATCAAAACTTTGGGGCCGAAGTGACATTTCAAAAGAATCATCGTTTTCATCATCACTTGATCCAGAAACTATTCGATCATCTGCCATTAACTTCCTCCTAATCTACTTAGTCAATAGTTTGAGACCTGAACTAATGTATTGGTCAGTCGTATAGTCTGCTTCTATTTTCTGTAATTTTGTTTTAACCTTATCAACCTCACGTTGCTTAAAGCCAAGAGCTTGTAAAGCACTCAGTGCATCGTCTAACTGCTTATTTCCCGTGTCTTCAACGTCATTTACCGAAACACTACCAACAAATACGTCATTAGATGTAATCTTATCTTTTAGGTCCAAAACAATTTGTTGAGCAGTCTTTTTCCCAATTCCCGGAAACTTAGTTAAGTATTTAATGTTGCCAGCATTAATAGCACTAATTAAACCATTACTGTCATTACCAGCCATAATTGCCAAGGCACTTTTTGATCCAATCCCTGAAACATTCAATAATTGTTCAAAAAGTTGTTTATCCGCTAACGAAATAAATCCATATAGTGCGATCCCATTGTCTGAAACCGACTGGTGGACATAAACTCGCACTTGTTGGTCAGTACCATAGTGATAAGGATTAGCTACATAAACCAAGTAACCAACCCCATCAACGTCTAAAACAATGTACTTGGGGGTCACATCCGTAATCATCCCGTATAAGTATTCATACATACAATCAACTCATTTCATATTGGATTAAAAATTCACATCTCCACTTTGATGCGGGTCCTGAATTCGCTTAAACATGGTTTCCAGATCTGAATTAGAAAAATGAACTAAAACAGGACGGCCATGAGGACAATTAAAGGGATTCTCACACTGAGGTAACTTATCTAACAAGGCCTGAGCCTGGCGTTTATCAAGATGATGATTGGCTTTAATTGCTCGTTTACAACTCATCATGATGGCAGCCTTTTCTCTAAACTGTGCAATTGAAAGCTGTTGATTACTCAAAACCCAGTCAATCATTTCTTTAATGGTATCTTCTTCCTGACCAGCCTTAAACCAAACCGGATGTTGCCTAATGACAAAACTATTTTTTCCAAACGACTCCAAATGAATTCCGTTCTGCTCTAAAAGATCCAAATGATTGGAAATAATCAAAGCATCACTGGCAGTGTAATCAAGAACAATGGGAACCAACAATTTTTGCTTGTCCTCACTCACATTGCCAACTTGTTTTCGATAGTATTCATAATTAATCCGTTCTTGAGCGGCATGTTGATCAATAACATACATCCCGTCTGAACTTTCGGCAATTAGGTACGTACCATGCACCTGACCAACGTACCGTAATTGTGGAAAATCATGGGATGAATTTGGGCTTTGTTGCTTGTCACCAAACGGTAAGTCGACTTCTTCATTTTCATACTTTGCTTTAAAGTTACGAACGGGATTTGAATCTAAATCATTTTTTCGATAAATCATAACCGGCTGATGATTAGCTGGATAAGCGTTGTGATCAGCCACCGACTTCATCGAATCAGACTTACTAACCTGTGGAATCGAGCTTTTTTGTGTATCTTGATTATCATCTTCATAGAGTTGATTTAAATTCAGTGAAATTTCCGTAGAATTATGACGTGCAACTCCATTTTTTAAAGTTTGGTTATTCATAGCATCTGGAATCAAATTTTGTTTGGCCAAAGCATCATAAATTGTTTGTGAGATAAAGGAACTTAATTCCTTCTTTTTAGAAATTCTGATTTCTTCTTTTGAAGGATGCACGTTAACGTCAACTAAAGTTGGATCCATCTTGATACTTAAAACGACAATCGGATATCTTCCGACCATCAGTTTCGATCCGTACCCATCAATAATCGCATGATCAATTCCAAAATCACGAATAAATCGTCCATTAACGATTACAGACGTATATTTACGGCTTGCTCTAGTTAACTCTGGCAAGCTGACGTACCCACTTAGTTTAAAGTCTGGATTTTCAGCGCTAATCGGAATCATCTGCTTCATACTCCGATTGCCATAGATTCCGGCAATAACCTGTTGCATGTTGTTTCGGCCCGAAGTCCGTAAGAGTTCACGATCATTATGAGTCAAAGAAAAAGCAATTTCAGGATGACTAAGTGCCAGTCGATTAACAATATCAGATATCTTAGATAGCTCAGTAGATGGTGCCTTTAAATATTTTAACCGGTTAGGGGTATTAAAGAAAAGATCAGAAACGACGACCGATGTTCCTCTTCGTGCCTGTGACGGCTCCGTTTTTACAACTTTACCACCATGAATTTTAATTTCAGATCCCTGCTCTTTACCATCAGAAGTCCTCATTTCCACGTCAGACACAGAGGCAATACTAGGCAATGCTTCACCACGAAATCCTAATGATTTAACCCGAAACAAATCACGTTTATTATTAATTTTACTCGTAGCAAAACGACGAAACGCCAACTCAACTTGATCGGGAGCAATTCCGGATCCATTATCAATCACCTTAATCTTTTTAAGGCCATAATCAACCACTTCAATGTCAATCTTACTACTACTGGCATCAATTGAATTTTCAACTAGTTCTTTTACTACCGATGCCGGCCTCTCAACAACTTCTCCAGCTGAAATTTGATCGGAAAGGATTGTCGGTAATTGATGAATTTCGGACACAATATCACCGCCTTAATTTTCTAACTTAGTCTTCCATTTATACACCAAATTCATGATCTGAATCGGAGTCTTACTCATAAGATCTGTATTCTCAATGTCCTCAATAATCTTACTTTTGTTTTTATCTAATGACTTATCATTTTTGGGGTCATCCACTTTAAACAATGCCATTTGTTCTGAATCATTTAAATCAATTGAATTAGATGGCGTAGTAGATGCTGGTTTATCTTTATGAACAAAACCTTGATCCTGAGTAGCATGATTATCACTACTTTTTTGTTGCTCATCATCTTCTAACTTTAAAAGAACCGTGCTAGCGCGCTTCAACAACTGATCAGGAAGGCCAGCTAACTTAGCAACATTAATCCCATAGGAACGATCGGCTGGTCCATCCATAATTTTATGAAGAAAAACCAGGTTGCCATCTTTTTCGACTGCTCCAACGTGGACATTCTTTAAATGTTTTAACTCCTGATCTAGCTCGGTTAATTCATGGTAATGAGTTGAAAATAGTGTTTTCGCACCAATATGATCATGAATATACTCAATGATAGCTTGTGCAAGTGCCATGCCATCATATGTGGAAGTTCCTCGTCCAATTTCGTCAAACAAAATCAGTGAATTAGCGGAAGCATGTTTCAAGGCTTCATTGGCTTCCCTCATCTCCACCATAAACGTACTTTTACCCGAAATAAGGTCATCGGCAGCACCAATTCGAGTGAAAATTTGATCGAATATGGGCATCTCAGCTGCATCAGCTGGAACAAAACACCCCATTTGTGCCAGGATTACAATTAGGGCTAGCTGTCTCATGTATGTGCTTTTACCGGACATGTTAGGACCAGTAATTAATAATTCAGAAATGTCTGGATTCATTATTACATCATTTGGAACATAACTTTGAGCTCCCATCACACGCTCCACAACGGGATGACGTCCTGCTTTAATGTTCAAATCATGACCATTATTAAACTTAGGCTTTACAAATTGATACTTCTCAGAAATAGTCGCAAAGCTCTGCAAAACGTCTAAACGTGAAATTCCACTCGCTAACTTCTGAATTCGCGGAATCTGCTTCTTAATCTTATCTCTAACCTGTGTAAAAATTTCATATTCTAAACTTTTAGATTTCTCTTCTGCTTCTAAAATAATCGATTCTTTTTCCTTTAGTTCCGGCGTTGAAAAACGTTCTGCATTGGTAAGTGTCTGGAGACGTTCATACCTACTATCATCAAGTTTACCAAGATTACCTTTCGATACTTCAATATAGTAGCCAAATACCCGATTATAACCAATCTTGAGGTTATGAATCCCAGTCTTCTGACGTTCCTTAGCTTCCATATCAGCTAACCATTTTTTACCATTCTTCATGGCATCCCGATACTGATCAAGTTGTTCATTATATCCATTTCTAATGACTCCACCATCCGTGACAGAAATTGGGGGTTCTGAAACGATGGCGTCTTTTATTAATTCATACACATCATTAACATCATCAAGTTTTTGATAAATTTCATCAAACTCTGGAGTATCTAAGTCATTTAAAACGTGCTTAATTTTGGGAATTTGTTCGAGTGAAGTCTCAAGCTGGATTAAATCTCTACCATTGACTCCGCCAAACGAAATTCGCCCAGAAAGTCGCTCTAAATCATAAACTTTAATCAAATTGTCGGCAAGCTCACTACGCTCATAATAATTATCTAAGAGCGTCCCAACTAGATTTTGGCGTTGTTCAATCTCTTTCCGATTAATTAGCGGCCGCTCTAACCACTGCTTGAGTTTTCTGCCACCCATTGCCGTTTTAGTATCGTCAACAATCCATAGCAGCGTACCACTCTTTTTGCCGGTTCTAATGTTTTTAGTTAGTTCCAGGTTGTATTGCGAATTATGATCAATTTTTAAAAAAGAACTAGGCTCATATCTAACTGCTGGTTGAATATGAGATAAACTACGTTTTTGTGTGTCCGAAATATAAGTTAATAACATTTTAAGGGAGTCAATTAGCGTTGGATCATCAATATTAGTAATGACATTTGACCCCACCTCTGCAGTTTGATTCTCTTTTGAAATAAGAACACCAATTTCCTTTAGTTGATGAATCAAACTATCATCGATCGAATCGTTAACTACAATCTCTTTTGAATTAAGATTAATCACTTCATTTAAGACAGCTTCATCACTTGCTAACAAGCTAACCTTTAACTCACCTGTAGAAAGATCAATATACGAAAATCCAAAAGAACGCTCATTGTTATTATAAGTAACAGCAGTCAAGTAGTTATTGACTTTGGCATTTTCGGCATTAGCATCAGTTTGAGTTCCGGGAGTAATTAGTTGAATAACATCCCGATCTACCATTCCCTTAGCAGTCCGAGGGTCTTCCATTTGTTCACAGATTGCCACCTTATATCCCTTGTCAACTAAGGTATCAATATAATTTTGAACGGATTGATGAGGAACACCACACATCGGAATGGGGTTATCTGACTTCCTACTTCGTTTGGTTAAAGTTAACTCCAACAATTGCGCACCCTTAATAGCATCCTCGTTAAACAATTCGTAAAAATCGCCAATTCGATAGAACAAAAAAGCATCAGGATATTGATCCTTAACTTTTTGATACTGTTGCATCATTGGCGTAGTTTGTTTTGATTTTGCCATTAACATCGCTCCTCTTTAAAATTCTTGGTATGGGTGATCCTTGTTAATTAAAATATTCCTAATTTTTTTAGCTTTGCCAGACTTGTTATCGACATCAATGTAGCAGCCTGACAACACTGCTGCACCAGTCTCTTGAACCTCAAATCGATTAGGACGTGCCGTCATAAACTTATTAATGACGGGTTCAAACTTCATCCCAATCACACCATCATCTGGTCCTGTCATACCTGCATCAGTTAAAAAAGCCGTTCCCCTTGGTAAGATTTGTCCGTCACTAGTCTGCACATGGGTATGAGTACCCACTAACGCGGAGATTTTTCCATCCAAATGAAGTGCCATGGCCTTCTTTTCACTAGTAGTTTCGGCATGAAAATCCACAAAAATGATATTAACACCATTGGTATGTAATTTATCGAGAAGCGTGTCAACTTTACCAAATGGATCATCGATTTCATCCATAAACACGCGACCTTGAAGGTTAATCACAGCTACCATACTGCCATTAACGTTCATTTCTATGTAGCCCTTTCCTGGGACATCTTTTCCAGGATAGTTAAGGGGCCGAATCAAATTTTGAGTTTGATTAATAAAGTCAAAGATTTCTGGATTATTCCAGGCATGATTCCCCAAAGTAATCACGTCCGCTCCGGCATGCATAATTTTTAAGTAAAGATCATGATTAATCCCACGTCCCACCTTTGTTGCATTTTCACCATTTATAATGGTTACCTGTGGTTTTAAATCATGTTTTAGTAAGGGTAAATATTTTTCTACCGTTGCCACCCCAATATTGCCAACCGTGTCACCTAAAAATAAAAATCGCATATCCGCTCTCCATCTTCTACTGTAATGCCTTTATTTTACACTGATAAATCAAAATAAAAAAGACCAGGATAATCTCTGATCTTTTACTTGGCATATTCAACTGAGCGGACTTCCCGAATCACATCTACCTTGACATGACCAGGATGATTCATTTCCTTTTCAATCTTATCTTTAATATCTCTGGCAAGTACAATTGCTTCTGTGTCAGAAATCTTTTCGGGTTTGGCAATCACTCTAATTTCGCGACCCGCCTGAACAGCGTAACTCTTGGAAACTTCGTCAAAACTATTACTAATTTTTTCAAGTTTATCTAAACGATGAACGAAGCTTTCAAGCGAATCACTCTTAGCACCAGGTCGTGCCATTGAAATCTTATCAGCAACATCAACTAATTCTGAAATCATATAATGCGGCTCACTTTTTTGACCACCTAACTGAATTGTATCAATCACTTCTGGGCTCTCACCATATTTCTTTGCAATATCAATCCCAGCATCAACATATGAAACATCAGTTCCACTATTTGACGACAGACCGATCTCACGCAACAATCCCGCTCTTTTCGCTAATGTAACATCTTCACCTAACTCAGCAGCAAACACTCCCGCCAATTTTGCTACTTGAATGGAGCGTGATAAAACATTTTGTCCATATGAAATTTTATATTTCAATTGACCAATTAATTTAATCAAATCAGGGTTCATTGAATGAATCCCTAAATCAAAGACAACGTTTTCCCCAGTCTCTTGAATTTGGGCATCGAGTTCTTTTTTACTTTTCTCAACCATTTCTTCAATACGTGCTGGATGGATCCTTCCATCTTTAATCAACTTTTCAAGTGCCATTTTGGCGACTTCACGTCGAACTGGATTAAAACCACTTAAAACCACCGCATTGGGAGTGTCATCAATAATTAGATCAATCCCAGTCAATGATTCAAAGGTTCTAATGTTTCGACCCTCACGTCCAATGATTCTACCTTTCATATCATCATTGGGTAAAGTTACTACAGACACAGTAGTCTCAGAGACAATATCAGCAGAACTCTGTTGAAGTGCTTCAACAATCAAGTTTTTAGCATCCTTAGCAGAGGCTTCTTTAGCAGCATCGTAACTCTCCTTAATCATTTGAGCACGAGTATCAGCCAATTCTTGCTTAGTCTCATCAATTACCATCGTACGAGCTTCCTCTTTAGTTAAATTAGAAACTCTGGCAACTTCCTGTTGCCGTTTTTCAATAAGTGAATCTGCTTTTTGTTGTTTCTTTGTCAGTTCTTGCTTTTCTTTTTCAAGTTTCTCTTCTTGACGTTCCAAAGAATTATCACGTTTCTCAAACGCACTATCCTTTCGATCAAGCGTTTCTTCACGTTTCAACAAACGATCTTCTTGTTTTTGAACTTCAAGACGACGCTTTTTCAACTCTTTTTCTACTTGAAGCCGATAAGCATTTCCCTTCTCTTTTGCCTCTAAACTAGCTTCTTTAAGCGAGTTCTCAGCTTGCTTTTCAGCATCAGAAAGGATATCTTTTGCACTTTCATGAGCAGCATCTAACTTCTTCTCAGATACCTGCTTATAGGTGAACTGACCAATCAAAAAACCAACAACGACAGCGATAACAGCGGAAACAACTGTAACTATCATTTACATATGCCTCCGTATCACTAATAAAAAATTTATTTAAATAACTAACATAAACGTTATTCACTTCTTAATTCTAAAGTTTAGAAAAATTAGTGTCAACTAGTATGTACAAAATAGGAGAACCAATATCATCCTATTTTCACTTTAAATTATCATAAATCATTTTAAGACCGCATTTTGTAGCGTAATCACGAATTTCATTTCGATCTTTGCCAAAATTAAATTCACGGGTCTTAACCTCACCATCAGGTAATGAAATTCCTACCCAGAAATTTCCGGCAGGATGTCCCTCCAATTTATCAGGTCCAGCAACTCCGGTAAAAGAGACTGAAACGTCAGTACTGAGAATTGCTTTCGAATTTTTAGCCATCCAAACAGCCGTTTCGGATGAGACCACTCCGTGCTTATCAATCACTTCGCTTGGAATGCGCAAGACATCCTCTTTCACTTTAGCCGAATAAGTCACAAATCCACCTGGGAAAACATCAGAGACCCCTGAGACATCACCAAGCCGGCTCTGAAACATCCCAGCAGTAAGTGATTCTGCCGCAGTGATCGACAATGCTTTCTTTTTAAGAATATTAACAGCTACTTTAGCCAATGAGTTGTCATCACCAAAACCATAGAAGTATTGGCCTACCACCGCATTTACTTTAAATATCATTTCGTCGATTAAGTGATCGACATCTGATTTTTTCTTTCCACTTGCAGTAATTCTAAGTGTAACTTCATTTCGCTTGGCGTACGTTGCTAAAGTTGGATTTGTCTGATGAGAGATCAAGGACTTTAGTTGATCCTCAAGCTCCGTTTCACCAATTCCAAAGAAGCGCATTACTTTGGAAGCAATAACGGGATTTCCACTAGCTAATTTAGTCAGAATTGGAAGTGCATATTTAGTAAACATGTGTTGCATCTCAACTGGTGGTCCGGGTAAAACCAAGTAATCACAGTTCTTAGTCGTAAGAAACATACCAACGGCAAAGCCATTATCATTTGGTAATACATTCGCACCATGGATATATTCAGCTTGAATATCAGCATTTTGAGGCTTTTCCATTGGATAATTTTTATGAAAATGATTAATTTTTTCCAGTGCTTTTTGATCCGTATCTAACCCAAGACCCAAATGCTTAGCTAGCACAATCTTAGTAATGTCATCTTCGGTAGGACCTAACCCACCTGTCAAAACCACTAAGTTGCTTCGACTTTCAGCAAGTTTTATAACAGCTTCTAACCGTTTGTAATTATCGCCAACGGTGTCCTGAAAGTAAACATCAATTCCTAAATTTGCCAGATGACGCGCAATAAAGGGCGCACTGGTGTCAGTAATTTCACCAAGGAGAATTTCCGTCCCAACTGATATTATTTCAGCATTCATCAAACCACTCCTAACTGTATTAATTAAAATGAATCAGAAAAAACTTTTCGGTTCTTGTAAAAGTACTCAATGCCAGAGTAAATGGTAAAGAATAAGCAAATGTACAAACAGATTTGTCCCATAGGCAGATTAATGTTATTAAATAATGCATTATTTAATAACAGAATAATTATTGCAATCATCTGGAAAAAGGTTTTAATCTTACCTGGCCACGCAGCCGCAACAACTTCACCATCATTTTCCACAACAATTAAACGTAAACCAGTCACAGCTAATTCACGACAAACAATGATAGCCGCAATCCAACTAGCAACACTTCCAAGACCAACTAAGACAATGAAGGCACACATTACCAACATCTTATCCGCTAACGGGTCAGCAAATTTTCCAAAATTAGTCACCAGGTGTTGTCTTCTAGCAATTTGACCATCCAAAAAGTCCGTTAACGCTGCCACAATGAATACTACAGTAGCTAAAACTTGTGTAACTGGAATCATGGTTCCCACGATCATCACGCTGCCAAGATCCATTGGCACAACCAGTAAAATCAAAAATATGGGTATCAAAATTATTCTAAATAAAGTTAATTTATTTGGTAAGTTCAAAAGTTTATCCTCCTGAGGTTAAACGCTAAAATAACGACCTGCTATCTTTAACAGATCGTTATTTAGGTTTTGGGTTAAAGCTTATTTTGTAATTTTAAAAGTAACGTTTCTAACTTGAGCGTTGCCATTGTTAGCGGGTTTTTCTAAATTAGCCTTTTGACCGTTAATTGTGATGTCAGTAGCGGGAGCGTTACCAAGGTTAACGTTAAATTCTTTCGTGTTAGCTGGAATGGTAACATCATGAGTTTGATTGGGATTTAAAGTTCCCTGCCAAACCTGTGATCCATTAACCGAAACAGCCGACCAAGACTTGGCATTTCCCTTTAAAGTGACCTTCGTTTCTTTTTCGTTGGTTTTAACGTTGTACTCGTTCTCATTAGCACCCTTAGCAATCTGGGTTCCTTGATTATTCTGATTCTTTGTTTTTGCCTTTTGGGCCTTATCCTGAGCGGCCTTCTTCGAACGCGAACTAGCCATCGAACTTGAACTATCAGAAGATACGGAAACAGACGTTGTACTTGAAGTAGTATCTGAATTGTGATGAGCTAACTTTCCGGCTCCAACCCAGATAACTCCAATGATAATAATCACAATGACCACAATTCCAACAATTGGAATTAGTTTCTTCATACCAGAACCTGAAGGACCTGATTCTGGACTCGTTGAGTGATGTCTAACAGAACGTTGTTTGGGCATCTCAGACTGAACTGGTTGAGGATTTTCCTTAATGTTATTTTGATCCTCGCCATTATCGTCCTCAGAAGAGCCAAACTTTTCTCCACCAGGAAGCTCTGAGTCATATTTTTGAATAAACTCGCTTCCGTTTAAACCAACTGCATCTGCAAACTGTTTAACAAAAGCACGAACGTAAAAATCACCAGGCAGTGCCTTAAAATCATCTTGTTCAATTGCTTCTAAATAACGCTTTTGAATTTTAGTTTTCTTTTGAACGTCATCAATTGACATCCCTGAGTCAACTCTAGCCTTACGCAATAATTGACCAATATTCACACTTTTTTGATTTTTTTCTTCTTTATCCATATGTAAAACCCCATCGTTTTAGATTTCATTGTCAGTATATCACAACGCCTTGTCTTAAAAAAAGATATACATTAGGAAATAACCTTCAAAGTTGTTTTATTAAAGTCAAAAAATTTACTAGCAAAATCAATTACCTCATGAACGGAAAGTTGGTTTAAGATTTGAACTTCATCAAAAAGATTGGTATATCCATTTAGTGGATCTCCCATTTGATTCGCAATAGCCGAGTTGGAATTCATAAGTGAAATATACTGTCCAATCTCTTCTCGCTTAATTAGGCTAAAAATCTTAGATAATTTTGCGTCGTCATTTAATCCATTCTCAATTTCACGTTCAACGGCTTTTTGAAACTCTTCTGGACGATTTGAGTCTTCGGCAAAGATCACAAATTGATAGCCATCTTCTAGATCAAAATCATAACCAAACGAGTCATTTATGATCCCTTCGGAATAGAGTTTTTGATATGGTTCAGCGTCTTCAGAAAAAATCATCGACAAAAACAGTCCCAATGATAATTCATTTTTAGTAAATTGGACTCCACTACTAATCTCATCAGGTCCTCTAAATCCAACGGCAACTTTTCCCGTTGTCAAATTCATGGTAGAGTGCTCATCCGCTATAATCGAGCTTTTTTTAATGGCATCGTTTGTTTGCTGCTTCAAAGTCAAAATCTCAGATTGACTCGTTGAAGGAATAGCTCTTTCAAGTCTTTCAATCCTTTCAATCGCATCACTCTCGTTGACATTTCCAACGATCATCAAATCCATATTGTTAGGAACATAATACTGGTTATACATCGCATACAAGTCTTCTGTCGTAATTTTGGCAATTGAATCAATTGTCCCCGCAATATCATGATCAAGCGGAGAGTTATGATACATATTTCCGATCGTATCAAAATAAATTCTAGAACTGGGATCATCCTGGTACATCATAATTTCTTGTCCAATGATGCCCTGCTCTTTTTGAACTTTTTTTTCGTCAAAATACGGATGCTGAACCAAATCAACTAAAACATCTAAATTATCACCAACATGATTAGTTGTATTGAAAAGATAACTGGTTTGATCAAAACTCGTAAACGCATTTGAATCCGATCCATATTTGCCAAACTGATCACTTGAATCATAATTCCGTTTATCAAACATTTTATGTTCCAAAAAATGAGCAATTCCGAGCGGCATCTTTCGGGATCGTTTATTTTCCAAAATCAAATTATTAATTGCACCAAAATGAACGTTTAAAATGCCGTAGGTTGAATGAAATCCTGGCTTAGAGTCAATAAATACTTTCATTCCGTTATCTAATTTATAGCGGTAAACCGTTTCATTTAGCTTGTCATACTTAAGTTCAACCATTATTAATTCCTTCCAATAAAAATTTAGCCCGCAATTTAAACTTCGAAGCTACTTGACTTACATCGTCACTGGTAACCCCTCTGACCCTACTAATCCATTGACTGGGGCTCAAATCGATCCCATATAGTTCATTAATAAAATCACCATTAAGCGTTCGGCGCTGGTTATCAAATTTAGAATAATATCCATCAATCAACGCTGATTTAATGTCTAAAAATCGCTGATCCAAATACTCTTGTTTCTGAATTAAACTAACTTGCTCATCAATTAACTGGTTAACTTGATCCACATCTCCCGCGTTAATGCCACTTTCAATTAACACATACCCCAAAGTAGAATTATAATTACTCGAAATGTAATATGCTAAACTATGTTTTTCACGAATATTGTGAAACATTAATGATTGTTGAGTTCCTCCAAGTAAAGCATTAAAAACAATTGCCGCGTAATAGTCATCATCATTTACGAAAATAGGAAAATCAAAAGCTAAATCAAACTTGGATTGTTCTCCATAAATTTTTTCAACCTGAGTCCTGATCGGTAAGGAGCTAAAATTGCGATTTATTGATTCACTAAATTCCCTTCTGGGTAAAAACGTCAGATGCGTCTCAATCATCTGAGTTTGTTTCTCCGAGAGATCTCCTAAAATCGAAATATAAATCTCGTCGTTTTTAAGAAGGCTTTCCCACTCTCTTACAACAGCTTCATTTTCTAAGCTTTTAATTTGCTCCCGATTTCCAATGATTGAATTGGCATAATTGGGTTGGTCGGAAAAGTAAAGCTCTCGAGCTCTCTTCGCTGCATAATAACGATGGTCATCATTAAGAGAATCTAAATATTGAATTAAATTTTTTCGTTGAATTTCAAATTGTTCATTGACGTAATGCTCGCCATCAAGGTTGGGATGAAAAATAACTTCTGAAAGAAAAGTTAACGCATCGTCAAAAACGTCAGAATTATCCAACGTAAATTCATCATTAACAAAGCTCATAACCACTCTCAACACACTGCGATTACCAACTTTAAACACATTCGTGCCAAAACTGGCACCAAATAGTTCGGAAAGTCTTCTAGCCAACTTTAATTTTGAATCGTACTTGTGACTATAATTTTCTATCATTTCAGAAACCATGGTTCTAGCAGAATAATCTGCATAGTTTAACGGGGCAACAAAGTCAATTGTGATCGCTGTTGTTTTGAATTTATTACTTTCATGAACATTTAAATGAACCCCATCTGTGATTGTTTTTTTCAAACTAATTCCTCCAAAATAAAAAGTTCCCATAGAAAGAATTCTAAGAGAACTTTATCAATTAGTATAACTAATTCTTTGTAAATACGTGTTTGAATTTAGACCAAAAACCTTTTTTCTGTGGCTTGATTTTCATCAATGGAACGGTTTCTCCAAGCAAGCGTCGAGCGATGTTACGATAAGCCGTTGATGCCGGATCATCAGTATCTAAAACTACTGGTTCGCCATGATTTGAAGTAGTAATCACCTTATCATCATCAACTACAACTCCAAGTAAACTAATTCCCAGGTGATGAGTAATTTCGTCAACATCCATCACATCGCCATTGTCCATCATACTTGGTCGAACTCGATTAATAACCAACCTTGGAGCTTCTTTTAAAGGATGCTTCCCTAATAGCCCTACAATTCGATCTGCATCTCGAACCGCAGAAATTTCCGGTGTGGTAACCACAATGGCACTATCTGCTCCGGCAACGGAATTGAGAAACCCTTGCTCAATTCCTGCCGGACAATCAATCAACACAAAATCAAACTGTGGCTTTAATTCATCAACAATATCTTTAACTTGGTCCTCTTTTAAGGCCGATTTATCTGTATTCTGAGCGGCTGGTAATAAGTATAAATTATCGTCAAAGCGTTTGTCCTTTACCAGTGCTTTTTGCAGTGGAACCCGTCCATTTGCGACGTCAACGATGTCATACATAATTCGATTATCTAGTCCAAGAACAACGTCAAGGTTTCTAAGACCGATATCCAAATCCATCAAACAGACGCGCTTCCCCATTAAGGCTAAAGCAGTCCCGATGTTAGCTGAAGTAGTTGTTTTACCAACTCCACCCTTTCCAGAGGTAATAACGATTGCTTTTCCCATTATTCGGTTCCTCCTATTCGATTATAAAACTTCGGACTAATGTCTTTAATCTGATCTAAATTGCCATACTCGATAGTATGTAAGTCATTAATGTAAATAACAGTACGGCTATTTTCAGAAATTCTATTTTTATTATCACTGACGATATCAAATTGTTCGCCGATCCGAACTTGTTGCGCATCATTTAAGTTACCAATCACAATGGCTTCCTCGTCGTTCGGAAATCCAGCGTGAACAATTCCTCTCACATATCCTAAATTATAAACATTGCCACCCGCAAGTAATTTACCTCCCTCATGAATGGCCCCAAAGAAAAGGACATCGCCCTTGGCTGTAATCTCTTCACCATTTCTGATGGTTCTACCAATGACAGAAACCTTATTTAAGTCTCGGATTCGGTATGCCTCTGACGTAGTAACCACATCAGCCATAAATCTCCTGATACTCATCCTAGGATATTTAGAGACGATCTCCCTTAGCGTTTGTTTTTGCGCTCCAGTGAGAATCCGATTTCCGGTAAAAACATCAAAAGAAAATTGTTTAGCATTCCCTAATTCTTTTCCACTACTAAGTTGTTCCATCAAGTTCTTGAACTCATTAATGTCACTATCAAAACTACTGGTATCAGAAATATTAATTTCATAACCATTTTGAGTACCTTTTAAAACTACATTTTCCATACAGTCAATGCTCCTAGTTTAACTAAAATAATTGAAAAGTGCCCTGATTGGGAGATACAGAATAACAAATAGGATCAGGTTCAACACTAACGTTGGACCTAAGGTATAAATCAATAACTGTATCCCACTGAGAGAGGCAATATGTGCAATTCGATCACCTAAGTAGCTCAAAATAAATATCACCAAAACATCCCCAACGTACAGTAAGGATGAAGTGACCATGTTCTCACGCACAAATTTTAAAACCATTCGATTAATATAAACCACCAGCGGAAATGCGAACATAAAGATCCCAATAATTCCAACGTAATAAATATCATAAACGATCCCAATTCCTAAGGCCCACCATCCCATGTGTAATTTCTCATGGCGTGCAAAAAGAGTGGCCATTACCAACCATAACAAGGTTAAGTAAGGCACCATTGAAAATTTGCCAAAAAGTACTGGTGAAAAAAGTTTAGAAATCGTTCCTTCCAGTAGAAATGAAACGACCAACCCAATTGGATATAAGAACTTTAACCGGGAAGGACGTCTCATTGGACTTCCTCTTCTAATCCTTCTTGCCAATTACGGTCACCGCCTCAATATCATCCATGTTTGCAGCTGGTTTAATGTTGACTTTTTCAGAAATACCATCACTGTTTTGTTTAGTTCCAGCAACTTTTCCAACGTAAAGTCCCTTAGGAGTTACACCACCAAGACCATTAGTCATGACTTTAGTCCCAGACTTAATCTTGTCTTGATTAGTAACGCTTCCCATTACCAACTCATTAGTATCACGATTATAACCGTCAATTAATCCATTAACGACTTTCTTTTCCCCTTGAACCTGAACCGCAAAACGGCTCGCATTATCAGTTTTGTCGGTGATTAGTTCGACTTTACTGTTGGTTTTGTTAACTTCAGCAACTCGACCAACTAGTCCTGAATTAACAATTACGGACATGTTCTTTTGAATTCCTGCAGCCGATCCCTTATTAATGATCAGTTGATTTTGCCATGAGGATGGTGTCCTAGTAATTACGCTAGCATTAATCGCCTTGTAGTCCGTGGGAGTTCCTTTAATATTCAACTGTTGTCTTAATTTTTCATTTTCATTTTCCAGTGCTTGATTTTTAACTTGAGTTTGAGCTAATTGTTCAACCTGACCCTTTAAATGATTATTTTCCTGATAAGTATTTAACAAATTACCAGTGGCACCAAACAGTGAGCCAACACCATTGGCAGGAATACTAACAATTCGATCGCCAAATCCAACAACATCATTTCCAACTTGTTGAATCAATGGAGGAGTAGCACGATTTTTTCGCACTGCCACTGACCCACTAATCAAACCTAAGCCAATAATTAAGCAAACGACAATGATTACTAGCTTTCGACTTGAAAAAAACTTGTGCATAATAATCCTCCGTACGTGCTTAAAATAAATAAGCGGGAATTCATCCCCGCTTATCCAATTTATTTTCTATTCATTGCTTCAATACTCTTAAGAGATTCACCAGTTCCAATTGCTACACAATCCATTGGATCCTTGGCAATTGTCACAGGAACTTGAGTGGCATCTGATACTACTTCGGGGAGATTTTTGAGTAGAGCTCCGCCACCAGTAAGAACAATTCCATGATCAATCACGTCAGCTGAAATTTCAGGAGAAGTCTCTTCTAACGTTTCTTTAATCGTAGTGATGATCTCAAGAATGTCTTCGTGCATTGCAGAAGCTACATCCTCCGCAGTTACTTCAACTGACTTAGGAAGACCAGTAAGTAAATCTCTTCCACGAACGGTCTCATCACTCATATCCTTTGCGGCACCAATTGATGCAGAACCAATGGTGCACTTCAAATGTTCTGCAGTTGGTTCACCAATTAGGACATTGTAATTTTTTCTGATAAAGGTAACGATCACTTCGTTCAACTTATCACCAGCCATTCTAACCGAACGTGATGATACGATCCCACCAAGAGAAATAGTGGCGACGTCGGTAGTTCCACCACCAATGTCAACAACCATGCTTCCAGTCGGATCCATAACTGGTAGACCTGCACCAATTGCAGCAGCAAATGGTTCTTCAATTACATAAGCATCCTTTGCTCCAGCAACTCGAGTAGCATCAATTACGGCACGCTTTTCAACCGCAGTGATGCCACTTGGAACACAAACCATTACGTAAGGTTTGCCACCATGATTACCCAAGGCTTTATCGATATAATACTTCATCATAGTCACAGTAGTATCATAATCTGCAATTACACCGTCCTTCATTGGACGAATAGCCTCAATGCTAGCAGGCGTTCTACCAATCATAGACTCGGCTTGTTGCCCAACAGCAACAATTTCGCCAGTTTTTGTATTTTTAGCAACCACAGAGGGTTCTCGTAAAACGATTCCTTTTCCATCAACATAAACAATGGTATTAGCGGTTCCTAAATCGATTCCGATGTTTTTTGTACCTAATCCGAACAATTTATTCATCCCTTCAATTTTAAGTTTTAATTTTTAAGTTATTACTTTGATAAGACTAGTATATCATACTGCATTTATATCAGTCAGAAATATAAGACCAAAATTAGTTACTTAAGTTTTTCTTCATTTTCTTTAATATATTTTCTAACTTCAGAGATAAATAACAGTGATCCCGTAACCAAAATTAACTGATTATCGTTTTTTTTGGCACGGACTTTTTTTACCGATTTGTTCAGTGCTTTATGCCAATCGCTAACTTGTGAAACATTGGAAAAGTTATCGATATCAAGTTTAGAAAAGTCAGCACTTGCCCGCCTTTCTCCCGCAGAAAACCGTGTCAAAATAACGTCACTATTAGGCAAAGATTCAACAATTTTGAGCATTTCTGGATACTGTTTGTCAGCGAAAACCCCCATCACAATTGTAAGGTGAGAATTTTCCCACTTACTATTTCTAACACGAAGCGACGACAAAAGGCTTCGAATTGCTGGAACATTATGAGCCCCATCAATCATAATCGTGGGATCATTATTAATTACTTCCATTCTTCCAATCCATTTTGTTGAATTAATTCCCGTTTTGACCGAAGAAATCATGGATCGTTCTGTCATATTTAAATAATTGAACGCATAAACCAAGAAAGCTTCAATCGCAATTGCAGCATCTTCCATTTCAAAGCTTCCAATTTGTTTCATTGAAATGTTATCAATGTTCAAATAATTATTTGAAAAATTAAAATGATTTTGATTAACCTGCGCGAATTGATAATCACGCTTTAGTTCCCAAATCGGACTATCTAATTTTCTAGCTGCTCGTTCAATCACTTTTCTCGGACCTGCTTTGATTCCTCCAATCACACATGGACGGTTTTTTCGAATAATTCCAGCCTTATTATCCGCAATTTTTTCTTCCGAGTCACCAAGCAGTGCCATGTGATCCATCCCAATGGTAGTAATAATTGACATTTTGGAATTAACCACGTTGGTTGAATCGGACTTTCCTCCAATTCCGGCCTCCACAATCACAATATCAACGGGATGCTTACGGAAATAGATGAACATCATAGCACAAATGATTTCAAACTCAGAGGGACCTAAATCAGGATCATTTTTATCAATTTCATCGACAACCGGTTTAATTTCACGCACTAACTTTAAAATTTCATCGTCTGAAATTGGTCGATTATTTACACTGATCCGCTCGTTGAACTTAATCATAAAGGGTGAAGTAAAGGTTCCAACTGAGAGTCCAGAAGCCATTAACATGTTACTTAAATAAGCAACACACGAGCCTTTTCCATTAGTTCCTGCTACATGAATGCAGTTTAACGTTTTTTCTGGACAGCCTAATTTCTTCATAAAGTGCGCCATCCGTTTTGTAGGTGGTTCCTTTTTAATTCGTGGTCTACCGTGGATATATTTTAATGCTTCATTGTAACTATCAATCACCCTTACCACTCCTCTAAAAAGAAAGCTCAGCCATTTAGCTGAGCCTCGTCTTTTATTTATTTAAAGCATCAATTACATCTTTAAGTCGAATTTTAACGGCTTTAAGTTTAGCCTCATTGTCGGCTTGCTTTTCCTTTTGCTCGTTGACAACTGCCTCCGGAGCATTGTCTACAAACTTTTTGTTAGCTAGTTTTTTCTGTGCTCGTTTGACTTCCGATTCAAATTTTTGGACTTCTTTTTGTAGCCGTTCTTTTTCATCATTTAGGTCAACCAGTTCATCCAGTGGGATACTGATCTCAGCATCAGTAATTACCGATGTCATAGCCAATTTAGGAATATTAATGTCAGAACCAATCTCTAACTTATTAGGGTGACCAAATCGTTCAATGTAGTCACTGTTATCTTCTAGTACCTTTTTCAAATCGGAATTCTTAGTTTTAACTAGAATGTCAACTGGACTAGATAGTGGTGCATTAACCTCCGAACGGATATTTCTGACTGCTTTAATAACATCAATCAGATGATTCATATTTGATTCTGCTTTTTTATCATCAAACTCATCATGAGTTACTGGATACTCAGCTACCACCAATGATTCACCAACGTGCGGCATTGAAAGCCAAATCTTTTCAGTAACAAATGGCATAACTGGTTGGAGTAATCGCAAAATTTGATCCAAAACGTACGCTAGGATATTTCGCGTGTTTTGTTTGGCTTTTTCATCTAAGCCAGTCAAAATTTCCTTGCTCATTTCAATGTACCAATCACAAAAATCATTCCAAATAAAATCATAAAGTGAACGATTGGCTTCACCAAAGTTAAACTTGTCATATTCTTCGGTAACATGCTTAACAACCTGGTTTAATTTCGAAAGAATCCATCGATCGGATAAGTTCCATTCTGATTGAGCTGGTAACTCTGGCTTTGTCATGTCACCTAAATTCATGATGACGTAACGACTGGCATTCCAAATCTTATTGACAAAATTCCAGGCTGATTCAACCTTACTATAACTAAATTTCATGTCCTGCCCAGGCGTTGTTCCAGTTGAAAGGCACCATCTCAAGGCATCGGCTCCGTACTGATCAATAACATCCATTGGATCAATCCCGTTACCTAAAGACTTACTCATCTTAACCCCATGTTCATCACGGATTAATCCATGTAACAGCACGTTTTTAAATGGACGCTTACCGGTAAAATGTAAACTTTGAAAAATCATTCTCGAGATCCAGAAGAACACCAGATCATAACCAGTTACAAGCGTGTTGGTAGGGAAATAGCGTTGATAATCTTTTGAGTCAGTATCAGGCCAACCAAGGGTTGTAAATGGCCATAAAGCTGATGAAAACCAGGTATCCAACACGTCTGGATCTTGCGTCCAGTTTTCAGGATCTTTAGGAGCGTTTTCGCCAACGTAAATCTTGCCAGTCTCATTATTGTACCAGGCAGGAATCCGATGTCCCCACCATAGTTGCCTTGAAATAACCCAATCATGAACGTTTTCCATCCATTGCATAAAGGTATGCTCAAATCGTTCTGGAATGAAACTAACCGAATCATTGGTCTTTTGATTCTCCATTGCCTTTTTGGCCAATGGTTTCATTTTTACAAACCATTGAGTCGAAAGACGAGCTTCAACCTGAACTCCAGTTCTTTCAGAATGACCAACCGAGTGAACAATGGGATCAATCTTAATCATTAAGCCCTGATCTTCAAGGTCTTTGACCATTGCCTTTCGAGCATCAAAACGATCCATGCCTTCATACTTCCCAGCATTTTCGTTCATTGTAGCGTCTTCATTCATGGTATTAATCCGTTTTAAATCATGTCTGTTCCCAACTTTAAAATCATTAGGATCGTGGGCTGGCGTAATCTTAACCATTCCAGTCCCAAATTCAGGATCAACGTACTGATCGGCAATAATCGGAATGGTCCGATTTACGAGTGGAACAACTACCTTTTTACCCACTAAATCTTTATAACGATCATCACCTGGGTTCACTGCGACAGCAGTATCACCCATCATAGTCTCAGGACGAGTTGTAGCAATTTCAATGTAATTCTTTCCATTAAATTTCGTATCATCAGCAAACGGATACTTAACGTGATAGAAAGCGCCTTTATCATCTTTATGAATAACTTCAATATCGGATAAAGCCGTTCGAGCCTTTGGATCCCAATTAATAATGTATTCACCACGGTAAATTAACCCTTGATTATACAGGTCGACAAATACTTTCCTGACGGCTTTTGACAAACCATCATCCAACGTAAAACGTTCACGACTGTAATCAAGTGATAACCCTAGTTTGGCCCACTGTTTATGGATCGTATCAGCAAAGTCGTCTTTCCATTCCCAAACCTTATCGACAAATTTTTCACGACCTAAATCGTACCGCGAGATCCCCTTCTCGTTAAGCATTGCTTCAACCTTTGCCTGAGTTGCAATCCCCGCATGATCCATTCCAGGAATCCAAACGGTATCATAACCTTGCATCCGTTTCTGTCTAATCAACATGTCTTGAAGGGTGGTATTCCAGGCGTGACCCAAGTGAAGTTTACCGGTCACATTTGGCGGAGGTAAAACAATTGAATATGGTCTTGCCTTTTTATCCCCATTTGGCTTGAAAACATCCTCATCGAGCCATTTCTTATACATCCCAGCTTCAACTGAATTGGGATCGTATTTCGTTGACATATCTACTTCTTTTGCCATTTTTTCACCTCATTTAAAATAAAAAGCATCCGTCCAGAATAGGACGAATGCTCGCGGTACCACCTAAATTGAATTATTGCTAATTCCAACTTAACTAGATAACGGCTAGTACCGATTACATCTTAATTCATTCAACATAACTGCTCACAAGCAACAATGATCATTTTAACGCATGGATTTTCCAGCACGTGTCCACTCTCTGCGCGTCATAACAACCAACCTCTTGATCAAATCATTTAACATAATAAATATTACTCAATTTACAATCTTTAGTCAATCACATTAAAGTAATTCTGAAAAAACATCTTCATTAGCGTTCAAATAATCATCATTTGGGTGAATCTTACTGATCGTAATACCGTCAATGGCTTCTTTCATTAAACCATCCACGTCAATGTTTTTTTCAAACTTTCTGGCTTTCTCCACGTCCGGCTTCGTTTTCGGTGCTGGTGGAGTAAAGATCGTACAGCAGTCCTCATAAGGAAGAATTGATAAATCATAGGTATCAATTTGTTCAGCAATCTTAATAATCTCAGTCTTATCCAAAGAAAGCAACGGACGTAGAACTGGCAAATTAGTCACATCATTAATGGCGCGCATACTTTCTAAAGTCTGTGAAGCAACTTGTCCTAACGACTCACCGGTAAATACCCCATCACAATGACGTGCAATGGTAATTGCTGCGGCAATTCTTAACATCATCCGGCGCTGAACCGTCATCAAGTAACCCTCTGGAACTTTTTCTTTAATCTCTTCTTGAATCTTAGCAAATGGGACCTGGATAAAATCAACGGTTCCACCCAATGCCGAAAGTTTAGCCGTCAAATCCTTAGCTTTTGCTAGCGCTTGTTCACTAGTGTATGGAGGACTGTAGAAATGAATCATATCTAACTTTACCCCACGCTTCATGGCCATGTACGCCGCAACGGGTGAATCAATGCCTCCTGAAAGCATCATGGTACCACGTCCACCAGTTCCAACTGGTAATCCTAATGCTCCCTGAATCGTCTCACTTGATAAATAGATGCCAGACATTCTGACATCAATCTGTAAGTTGATGTCAGGTCCTTTCATTTGAGCTTTAATCCCATCTAAATGATCTAAGACATACCCGCCAACCTCATCATTCACTTGATAAGTGTTTAATGGATAATCTTTATTTTGACGGTTAGTTGAGATCTTAAATGTTTTACCACTCTGAAATTGATTCGAAATCATTGCGAGTGCCTTTTTCTGAATGTCTTCAATTGGGGTATTTTTTTCCAACTTAACAACTGGTGAAAAAGTCTCAATTCCAAAGACCTTTTTTAGGGCTGCCATCACTGGAGCTGCATCTTGACCATGCAAACTGACATGCAACCGATCCCGCTGGGCATCAACGGTGACTCCATCAAACTGTTTTAAAACTTGCCTAACGTTATGTCCCAACTGCCCAATAAAGACCTTGCGATTTTTTCCCTTTGTGGACAATTCGCCGTAACGAACCATAATCTCACTATACTTCACACTCTCACTCCTTTACTATTCTTTAATGATTATCTAACTTAACTTTTTGAATTCTTCGTACAACTCATCAAATACTTGATTAAACTCATCAGCCTCATCTAAAGTATTTTTGTCTCCTAAGGAAATTCGAACGGCACTGCGAGCGATGCTTGGGTCTACTCTCATAGCATCTAAAGTTCCTGCCGTTTCCTCTTTTTTGGATGAACAAGCGCTCGTAGTAGAAATGTAAATTCCATGTTCTTCAAAGGCATGCACGATCGTTTCACCCTTCACTCCCTCAATTGCAAAGCAAAGAATGTGTGGAGCAAAGTGGTCTGATAAACCGGAGAAAGGATGGACCTTGTTGAACTTAGTAATATGAGTATAAATTCGTTCTCTGATTTTTTGTTCACATGCAATGCTTTCAGATTCATGATCCGAAATGATTCTGAGTGCCTTAGCCATCCCTGCTATCGCAGGTACATTCTCAGTCCCGCTCCGTTGTCCTCGTTCTTGGCCACCACCATCCATTAATGGGGCAATCTTACGACCGTTTTTCCCATAGATCAAACCAATTCCTCTGGGAGCATGAAATTTATGCCCAGAAAATGTGACAAAATCAACTCGATCATTGAAAACCAAACCGTGTAGACCTTTACCAACAGCCTGGACGGCGTCAACATGAAAATGAATTTTGGGATATTTTTTTAAGACATCACTAATTTCATTGATGGGTTCAATGGCGCCCATCTCATTATTAACCGCCATGATTGACACCAAGA
Organism: Fructilactobacillus sp. X2R1C3; assembly: GCF_059901425.1. Classification (NCBI taxonomy): domain Bacteria; kingdom Bacillati; phylum Bacillota; class Bacilli; order Lactobacillales; family Lactobacillaceae; genus Fructilactobacillus; species Fructilactobacillus sp. X2R1C3. Next base: position 54,261 of record NZ_JBWXUW010000003.1, read on the forward strand.
TCGTATCCGGTCTAATAGCAGATTCTAAGTCTTTTGCGGAAACTCGTCCTTCTTTATCAACGGGTAAATAGGTAACGTCAAATCCCAAATCTTCTAAAGCGTGCATTGAATTTTTCACCGCTGCATGTTCAACAGAAGAAGTGATGATATGCTTACCAAATTGATGTTTCTCTTTGGCGGTCCCCTTTATAACCCAATTGTCACCCTCAGTTCCTCCACTAGTAAAGTAGATTTCGTTAGGTTCTACTCCTAAAATTCTCGCAATTTGATTTCTTGATTGATTCAATAAATTAAATGATTGTTGACCAAAGTTATGAAGGCTGGAAGGATTTCCCCAGATCTTTTCACTCACCTGATTATAGGTATCCAAAACCTGACTATCTACTTTAGTCGTCGCACTATTATCAAAGTAAATCATTTGGTACCCTCTCTTTCTAATTCGTCGAAATTACAACAAGATTTATTATACCAGCATTGAAACATAATAAAAACAAGCTGAATTGTTCCAACTCTAACTCAGCTTGTTCGTGCTTACTTTTGATTTTGTGAATCTTGCTTATTTTTGTAATAGGTATTTTCAATTCGCTTGTAGGATCCAGGATTGGCTTTATCAATCGCAGTTGCAATGGTTTCTAAGCTTTCAGGATACTTATATTCATCGTCAAACAGATGCTTAGCTTTTACCAGTGCTCTGCTAATCTCTGGATCAGAATTTCGATAACGATTAGCATACTGCATCACTTGCTCAGCAAGCGATGAACTATCAATCAAATCATCAGTCTTCTCCTCAAGAGTATCACGATCTGATTTAATCACACTTAACTGTTTTTGAACATCATCCATACTAATCTTGACCTTATCCATCGTCCGATTAAGATCTTTAATCTCATCAGCCACAATGCCAAAGTAGTCAATGTAATCCTGAGATATGCCCGGTAAATTCAACTCATCAATCTTACGCTGAATTCCGTGAAGTTCCAAATCAAGATCATCTAAAACCTGATGGGCCTTCTGCTCTTCATCCTTAAAATCAGCCACCGAATCATTAATGGCTCGTTGTTTCTTTTCAATCTCCGTTAATTGACTATCGCTACTGGTGATGTTGGCAAGGATGTGAGTATAAATGGCTTTCTTATTATCAATTGCATCACGATCTTTTTTATAGGTAGCTTCAATCTCATCAATTTGTTTCCCTAAAGCATTGGCCTTATCAATCTCACCATGTTCTAGTGAGTAATTATGACTGAGTCGATCTAATTCATCGATTAAAACCTGATTTTGCTTTTTGGCGTGTTGGATATATTCTCCAGTGATCTTAAATCCCTTATCAACTTTTTTCTTAGCAATTAATTGCTTTTCCATTAAATCGTAAAGACGATCAATCTTGGTTTCAATCTCACTATCAGAATCCTTAGCCAGTTTTAAATCAAGGTGAGCAATATTTTCAAGGTTATCGGAAACGGCTGTTCTTAATTCCTCTAAAGAGACGTCAAATTCATCATCAGCAAATTCATACCCATTTGCGTTCATTTTAGAATGCGTTGAGCTAATCTCATCAATTTGATTTTTAAATTCTACATTATTAGTAGCATATAAATGAGGAATCTGTTGCACATCAGCTTCTAACTGATTAGTTGACTTATTTAAATCACCAAGAATTTTATCAGCTTTCTCGTGGTCACCATTTTTTGATAGATTAGAAAAATCATCAAAGGTCCCCTCAATCGTCGACAACTGATTTTCAAGCGCATCAATCGCGGGCCCAAAGGAAGCGTTCTTAGTAAGCAATTCTTTTCGAAGTTCCTTATAACGACCCTCTAAATCAGTAATAGCTTTCTTATGTTCAGAATTCAGCTGATTCATTTTAGCTAAAAACTGCCGAATTACCTTTACATCATCTTCTGAAGCTTTAATTTGTTGTTCCGCATCTGAGCATGCTTCCCGTGTCTTAACAAAATTAATTCCTTTTGCGTCACTTTTCACCGCTTCGACGTTATTTTTGACGGAAGGAAGTAAGTTATTAGTAACGTTATCAAAATCAGCTTGAGCACTATTAACGCTACTTAATGAATCACCAGTAAGGCCGATATCTTTCACTTTATTAATCTCATCTTGCAGATTCAAATCATTTAGGCGCTTAACACGTTTTTCGATTGTTTCAGAAATTTTTAATAAATGGTGCTGGTACATGACCACGGCACAATAAATTACGGCTACTACAACTAAAATTCCAATAATGACGTTAACCATTAAATACCCGTCCTTCAACAAATTAATTATGTATAAACTTTTCCTTGTTATTAAAGTAATTATATCATAAATGAGAAAAATTTATGATAGCATTCTGAGTTTTTAAGATCATTGACTGCAACGTTGCATTGACTTTTAAGTGCTAATTTCATATAATTGAGCTTGTGTAAAATAATGCAGCAGTATGCGGTAAGCTCGTCAACATGTCCTTGCTACTTATAGTTTAATTAGTAACCCACTGGCTGCTGAGGCGAAAGTTCAGAGGGATATGCACGAATACTAAGCGTACATCGTTATTTTACTCCAAATATTTTATTGGAGGATTCATTTATGTCAAGGTATACAGGTCCAAGTTGGAGAATTTCTCGTCGTCTTGGAGTTTCTTTATCAGGTACTGGTAAGGAATTACAACGTCGCCCATATGCTCCTGGTGTTCACGGCCAAGGTCGTCGTCAAAAACTTTCAGAATATGGTGTTCAATTACGTGAAAAGCAAAAATTACGTTACATGTATGGTTTAACTGAACGTCAATTTTACTCATTGTTTAACCGCTCTGGTAAAATCCGTGAGGGTAAGCATGGTGATAACTTTGAAATTATGCTTGAAAGTCGTTTAGACAACATAGTTTACCGTTTAGGCTTAGCCACTACTAGACGACAAGCTAGACAACTAGTTAATCACGGTCACATTACCGTTGATGGCAAGCGAGTTGACATCCCTTCTTACGAAGTAAAACCCGGTCAAGTGATCGGTGTTCGTGAAAAGGATAAGGACATGGGCATCATCAAAGAGGCTGTTGAATCAGTTGTGAGCCGCCCTGCTTATGTATCATTCGACGCTGATAAGCTTGAGGGTTCATTGACTAGATATCCACAACCAGATGAATTAAATGCAGATATTGATACTTCATTAGTTGTTGAATACTACAACCGTTAAAATATTGTGTCTGTTAAAGAAAAGGCGATCTCGATTGAGACCGCCTTTTTGTATCTCCAATTTCTTTAATGTTAAAATGTAGTAAATACTCAATAAGGAGCAAATATTATGACAGATGACAAAGGATCAGTTCAAAATCGACTTGATCAAGCAATGAGCGGAAACTCCCCTCAAATTAACCCAGATGAGCAACGAAAATACCTAGGAACTTTTCGAGAACGGGTCGACTTCGCCATTACGATTTCTGAAGATAAAAACCAGGATGCAATCGATCAGTTGAGTGCCGAGATGAAACAACATCCTAATTACCAACTCTTCATTAATGGCAATATAGCTGAAGAACAGCAACAACCGTACATGAAGTTAGCTAGCCAAAACAACACCAAGTTCACTTTAAAAAATAACAGTGCTTATGGTACGATGCCTAATCAATATGCCGTGGTCTTAGTTGCCCCTGATGCAATTAATAAAGACCACATTGATTTTGATCCTAGTAAGGTTAACGCCAAACATGACGACGATCAACCTAAAAAACACCAATCATGGTTCTCACGGTTATTTAAGTAGAAAGAAGCTATAGAATGCAAAAGCCCCTCGCCTACAGAATGAGGCCCACTAAAATTGAAGATATTGTTGGCCAACAGGATTTGGTCGGCCCGGGCAAAATTATTGATCGCATGGTAAAAGCCAAGATGCTTTCGTCAATGATTTTATATGGACCTCCAGGCACTGGAAAAACTAGTATTGCAAGTGCAATCGCAGGTTCGACTAAATATGCTTTTCGGATGTTAAATGCGGCAACTGACACTAAAAAGGACCTCCAGGCAGTAGCTGAAGAGGCTAAAATGAGTGGAACGGTAGTGTTATTACTAGATGAAATTCATCGGTTAGATAAGACCAAGCAAGATTTTTTGTTACCACTACTAGAAAGTGGGCAAATTATCTTAATCGGGGCAACGACAGAAAATCCTTATATCAATATCAGTCCGGCCATTCGTTCTAGAACAGAAATATTTCAAGTTCATCCATTAACCAGTGCTGACATAGCCAAAGCCGTTAAGCGAGCACTAGCGGACAAGCAAAATGGCTTAGGTAATCTAAAGATCAAACTCGACCATAACGCCATGAGCTTTTTAGTCCACAGTACTAACGGTGATTTGAGAAGTGCTTTAAATGCCCTAGAATTATCCGCCAAGTCCACTACGCCTGACCAAGATGGCGTCATTCACATTACTCTGTCTGATATTGAAGCTTGTTTACAAAAGAAAGCACTGAGTCAAGATAAAAATGGTGACGCTCACTACAACGTGATGTCAGCACTTCAAAAATCAATTCGTGGCTCCGATGTTAATGCGGCCTTACACTATGCCTCTAGATTAATTGAATCAGGCGATTTAAACTCCCTAACCCGCAGATTAATGGTAATTGCTTATGAAGATATTGGGCTAGCTAATCCGGCTGCTGCGTCTAGAACCGTATCGGCAGTGCAAGCTGCTGATAAACTCGGTCTCCCTGAAGGACGGATTCCACTGTCTGACGCCATCATTGATCTTTGTCTTTCACCAAAATCAAATTCAGGAATTACAGCGATTGATAAGGCTTTATCTGACGTAAAGACTGGCAATTATGGGGACATTCCCGATCACTTAAAGGATGCCCACTTCAAAGGTGCCAAAAAACTAGGCCACGTCGGTTATAAATATCCACATAATTATCCCAATGACTGGGTTAAACAGCAGTATCTTCCTGACAAAATTAAGAATGCCAAGTACTATCAACCAAAGCTGAACGGTAAATACGAAAAAGCTTTAGCCGATCAATATAAAAAAATCAATGAGGCTGAAAAGCATGTCGGAAAGGAATAATTGTCAATGCTTATCAAAGTTTTAATGTTATTTTTCTCCGTAATTTTAATCATTAACGGAATTTATTTTTTAACCAATGCTCATAAAAGTTTCCTACTGTTTCATCCCGAAAAGTTTACCTCATTAAGCATCATCTTACTCATTAGCGGGGTCATTCTAATCGTGGTAGCAATTTTTGGGATTATTTCAATATTCTTCGACAACACCGTTTTTACTCTGCTAGTCCTATGTGCGGGGTGTTTGTGTGCTGTGATTCCAGAACTATTCATCATTCAGTACATGGATAAATAACCTTTATATCTGACTTTTCAATTAAAAAATACTAGAATTAAGTTAAATAAAACATCGAGGTGGTTTTTATGCTACAAGAATACAATAATATTTTAGTTCCCGTTGATGGTTCATACGAATCAGAGCTGGCTTTTAAAAAAGCCGTTGCCGTTGCCAAACGTAATGATGCCCATTTACACATTGTCCACGTTGTAGACACACGAGCATTTCAAAATATCTCTAGTTTTGATACATCAGTAGTTGAAGAAGTAACTCAAAACGCTAAAAAAACACTCGAACAGTACGCCAGAGAGGCCAAGGATGATGGCGTTAACAAAGTTGATTATTCAATCGAATATGGCGCTCCGAAAACAATCATCTCTAAGGAAATTCCCGACAAACTTGATATTGATTTAATCATGATCGGTGCAACTGGGTTAAATGGTGTTGAACGATTACTAATCGGTTCAGTAACTGAGTACGTCACTAGGATGGCGGTCTGTGATGTATTGGTAGTAAGAACAAATCTAAATAATCAAAAAGTTGATCCTAAAAAAGGAAAACAAAAAGTTTCTAAGTAAAGCAAAAAATCATTCGATAATTATTTCGAATGATTTTTTATTTTGGCAATTTTTAATAATTTATCAATCCGCCCGCTATCTCTTACTCCCTTCAAAAGGTTGATTTTACTTTGAGTGCTTTCCGCCTTTTCAAATAGTTTCTCCCGTTTATAACTCAAATACTTTAAACTGTAAAAGGATTTCAAACAATAGAAGGAATACTTACGTTTTAGATAAGATATCATAACATTTGATTCAGAAATCACTAGTTGATTGTCGTTAGCTACAAAGGCAAAAGTGACAATGGCAAGTCCCAATTTAATAACAATATACCGATCAATAGTGCTCATTTTTCTTCGATGCAGTAATTGTCCCATCCTCATCAGGGCATCATCCAAGTACTTACGAGCTAATTTCTGACATCCCAATCTCCGATATGAGATTGCAATGCCCAAATAACTCCATGCCGTACAAATAAAATTTGTTTTGACGGAACACGAGTCAATCATAGTATGAAAGCATAGGATTACTTCATCTAAGGAAAAACCACAAAATAATTCTACAAAACCCCGTTCACAACAGTATCTTCCTTTGATTTCTCTTGAATCAATATTCTCAACTTTGATTGTTTCAATAATCGTATTAGCTTTCTTGAAATGATAATGAAGTAAAATACATTCAACTTTCTTCAGTATTTTTTTAGCATAGCAATACTTTTCATCAGAACAAACTTCATCTAAGTTCAATCCCAATCGAGACACAATTTCTGGAATAATCACCCATTGATTAAAACACCCATCATTTTCAAGCGCACTGATGGTTGACTGAGTACATAGTCCTTTGGCAAGCTCAGACTGCGTCATATGAATATCAATTCGGCGTCTTTTAATTCTTGCTCCAATCTTTTTCAATAGCGCTTTTGAGGGCATTATGACTTCCAATTACACGTCATCTCCCTTGACGATTCAAAATTTCATCGTGTCTAAAACAATTAACGTTATGATCATTAATAATCCCTGAAGCTTGTAAAAACGAATAGAGTGTCGTGGGTCCAACCCTTTTAAAGGGATACGTTTGAAAAACCTGATTAAATTTTTTAATCACTGGTTCCATTTGCTGAATATCGATTTGATCATTAATAACTAAATGATCAATGGGAGTATAATTCACTTGCTGCCATAATTGGTCAAAAAAATGAATCCCCTTTCTTTCTAACTCAAAAACAATCTTGGCGTTGGTTAAAATGGCATCAATTTTTGACCGATTTCTAATTCCACGCTTGTCACTCACTGCGATGTTCTTGACGATTTCCGCGTGGGTAGACAAATAATTAAAATCGAAATTGTGATAAATATCATCTAACCCGTCTAACTTCTTTAAAATTAAATTCCATTGAAGTCCTGCCTGCATTATCTCTAGTGACAGTTCTCTAAATAATGATTTTTCGTCATAATCTGGAACACCCCACACCGTATCATGATAATTCATCAATTGTGGACTCTTAGTTGCCCAGTTACATCTTTCCATTATTATCACCTCTTATAAGTATATACGAAGAACTGTCCTCAAATAAAAAAAGATTATGACTATGTCATAATCTTTTTTTATTACTTATCCTTATATACTTTTTTCTGATCGCCCTTTTGAAGCGGCTTGAAGTCATGCAAAATTTTTGACTGACGATCAAATTCAGCATATGCCAATGCAATCAATTTATCGATTAATTCGGTATAACTAATCCCAGAAGCTTCCCAAAGTTGTGGATACAAAGAAATATTGGTGAAGCCCGGTAATGTGTTAACTTCACTCAAATATGGCTTAAAATCCTTTGAAACAAGAAAATCAATTCGAGCCATTCCCTTTAATCCAAGAGCCTTATAGGCGTCTAGTGCCATGTTCGTAATTTGATCATCGACACCATCTGGCAATTCAACTGGGATCGTAAATTGAACCTGACTCGCATCAACAAACTTGTTGTCATAGGTGTAGAATTTATCGTCAGCGGGAACTTTAATTGCACCTAATTTTGATGCCTTGGGATTTTCGTTTCCTAAAATAGAAATTTCAACTTCTTCTGGTCCCTCAATTGCTTCCTCAATCAAAATCTTGTTGTCATAACGAAAAGCATCTTCTAGTCCACTATCCAACTCATCTTGATCATGCACCTGATGAATACCGATGGAGGAACCTTGATTGGCTGGCTTGATAAACATTAATGAACCGAGCTTTTTCGATAATTTAGCATAATTCCAATCTTTTCGATTATCCGGAGTCAATAAGACGTATTTGGTATTGTTGATACCGGCTTCATCCAGGATTTTCTTGGTAATATCCTTATCATAAGCCATTGCAGAAGCTAAGATTCCACTTCCAACGTAGGGCTTATTCATTAGACGTAATAGTCCTTGAATGGTTCCATCTTCTCCTAGGTTACCATGAATAATGGGAAAGAAAACATCAATATCTTTAGCACTATCGAAATTAATAATAGGAGCTAGCGGATTATTCATGTCGAGATTTAAAGCCTCATCTTTTTCCACCTCTGCTTCATCTTCACCATCAAATACACGATGTGAAGCATCATCACTCAAGACGATTCCATCCTTGGTAATTAGGAATAAGCTGACTTCGTACTTATCCTTGTCCATCGCATCATAGATATTATGCGCGGATCTTTTTGAGACGTCGTGTTCCGATGAATTACCACCAAATAATAACGCGACGTGCTTCTTATTTTTAGTCATATTCGCACCTCTGTCGTTCATAATAGAACCTTAATTATAACACAAAAATTAACCGATAAATAATCCCAAATAAAAAAGCATGAATGAACATGCTTTATGAGAAATTCTTATCTGTACTAAACATTGAACTCTTGTTATGGTATTGCATCGACATTATTAACCCAATCCCTATCATGTTACCAATTAAGGCAGAACCTCCTTGGCTCACAAACGGGAGCGGAATTCCAGTCATTGGAAGTAACCCAATGCTCATTCCGATGTTTTCAAAAACATGGAATAAAATCATCATAATAACTCCACTAGAAATATAGGCATAGAAAACATTCTTAGTCTCAAAAGTAACCTTGATCATCTCATAAATCAATAAGAAATAAAGAAGAATCAACAGTACTCCACCAATGAATCCAAAGTTCTCTCCCATCACAGAAAAGATCATATCAGATTCACGAACTGGAACATAAACTTTGGAAACGTTAAATCCCGTTCCAGTGAGACCACCTGATCCGACTGCTTTCATACTTTGCCATAGTTGAAATCCTTGGTTACTTGTATCTGATTCAGGATGCAGCCAGGTATCAATTCGAGCGAATTGATACGACTTAAAACCAAAATGACCAAGTAACATTCGACCTTCTTTAGTAATGGCAAGTGTCAGCGCGATGGCGCCAAGACCACCTGTAACACCAAAGATTGGCGCCAGTATCTTCCACGTAACACCAGATACAATCATCATCCCTGCCAGGATAGCAATGAACACGATGGTGGTTCCAAAGTCATTTTGTAGCTTCAGTAAAATCACAATTGGAATCGTCCATAAAATCATCTTACCAAGTAGCGCCCAATCACTTCGAGTTTCATGAATTGGATGTTCATTATTGTGAGAAGCAATGACTTTAGCCAACATCAAAATATACGCAGGTTTCATGATTTCAGATGGTTGAAATGTTAATGGCCCTAACTGAAACCAACTTTTAGCACCGGTTTGTGCCGCATAGGAACGACTGTACAAGAACAAAACAGCAACTAAAAGAAAGATCCCAAACCAATACGCATAGGGTGCTAATTTCCATAATTGTTCCGAATCAAATTGCATAATCACAACGATGGCAATCGCACCAATTGCGTACCACACTAATTGTGAAACAACGGCCTTTACGACACTCGTCTGACTTGTATCATGACTGGCAGCTACAAAGATCGATCCTAGGCCCACCAAAGCAAGCATCAGTACACAAAAAATGATTCCCCAATCGATTCGATTCTCGTCTGTACTTTCCGACTTATTAAACACGATTAGAACTCCTTTTTTTCATAAATCATACTTATCTTTGGTGTAAATTATACTCTCTTATTACTTCAGCAACAGCATCTTCATCGCTGTTTTCGTGGAAAGTTTTGTCACCAACTACACAAATTGACTTCCCATTCTTTTCCTCAATGGTGCCAACCGTATGACCACCAATTTGCACTAACTTCAACGTGCTTTCCTCTGGATCATCAATAATATTAACACCAATTTGCTTTTCTTTTCGAGACACGCTTAAAAACCTCCTAGAATAAAAAATAGTTGATAAAATCAACTATTTTAGCTTCATTGAGCGACGATAATCTTCCTCAGCTCTCTTATTTCTTCCCAATGAAAATTGTTTGGGAACTGGATCGTATCCACCCTTAACCAATGGATTACACCTCAAAACTCGTGCAAACCCCATTAGTGTTCCTTTGAATGCCCCGAAGCGATCAATCGCTTCAAGCGTATAATGCGAACACGTTGGTGAGTATCGACAACTAGGTGGAAACAACGGTGAAATAAAACGCTGATAAAACTTAATTAAAGATATAAATATTCGTTTCAATTTTTTCTCGATTATTTTCTACTGAAAAATCCCCGACTCTTCTTGTTGTTACTCATGTGCTCAAGCATTTCACCAGCACCTTTTGCAACGTTATCTAAAGGATCTTCAGAAATATAAACTGGAACCGTTAACGCATTTGAAATTACAGTATCAATGTCTTTAAGGAGTGCACCACCACCGGTTAACATTACTCCTCGATCAATAATATCAGCTGAAATTTCTGGCGGAATTGTCTCTAAGACTGCCTTTGCACCTGACACAATGGAGTTAATTGAGCCACTAATGGCTCTCGCGACTTCTTGACTAGTAATGGTTACCGACTTAGGCATCCCACTAACCGAGTCACGACCTCTAACTTCCATCTCTTTAACATCTTGGTTGGAAACGTCAGCGGTTCCAATCTGCATCTTAATTCGTTCAGCGGTGTGTTCCCCGATAATAAGGTTATGTTCTTGTTTCAAGAAGTTAACAATATCAACGTTCATCACATCTCCGGCAATTTTAAGTGACTTGCTGGCTACAATATCACCGAGTGAAAGAACTGCAATGTCTGAAGTTCCACCACCCATATCGATCACCATGCTACCATGAGGCTGGTAAATATCCATACCGGCACCCACGGCAGCCACTTTAGGTTCTTCCTCAATGAAAACTTCACCGCCAGCGGCGCGTTCCGCTGCTTGGATAATTGCTTTTCGTTCAATGTTAGTGATGTTTGTAGGAGCACAGATCATCGTCTGTGGTTTAGAAACAACGCCCTTAACGCTTAATTTACTGATAAAATACGAGAGCATTTCTTGAGTAATGTCAAAATCAGAAATAACTCCGTCTTTTAAAGGTCTAATGGCTTTAATGTTTCCAGGAGTTCTACCTACCATTTGGTAAGCTTCAGAACCGACCGCCAATACCTTATTTGTCTTAGTATCAACGGCAACTACAGATGGTTCATTAAGAACAATACCCTTCCCCGTAACGTATATAAGAACGTTAGCGGTTCCTAAGTCAATCCCAATATCTTGTGCCATAAAAATACTTCCTTCCGTAACATCGTTTAACTAAATTATAGCATATCCAGAATAGCAAAAGAGGATTATCACATACGAAATTATCTAAATTTTTCTAACGATTAAGTTAGTCATTAGCAATTGCGTCGCTTTCTTTAACTGGGATTCGTTCAACTTCTGCACCAAGTTTTTGCAGTTTCTTGTGAAATTCGTAGTAGCCACGATCAAGATACTTCAGATTAGTAACTTCCGTATAACCATCAGCAACTAGGCCAGCTAAAATCAATGCAGCCGCAGCTCTAAGATCAGTTGCAGCAACTTTAGCGCCCTCAAAGTGAGTTGGTCCATACATAGTGACAGTTTCGCCATTAATGTCGAACTTAGCACCCATTCTGCGTAATTCTTCCATGTGCATAAACCGATTTTCAAAAACCGTTTCCGTTAGCTTGCTAACACCATCGGCCCTTAACTGAAGCACTGTCATTTGAGGCTGCATGTCAGTAGGAAAGCCCGGATATGGAGCAGTTTTAACGTCAACTGGCTTTAATTTTGCTGGTCCAATGACACGAACACCATCATGTTCTTGCTCAACTTTAACACCCATCTGTTTCATTTTTGAAATTAATGGTAAATTATGTTCAGTAATACCGTTTTCAATCAAAAGGTTCCCTTCGGTAAGTGCTGCTGCAACCATAAAAGTCCCAGCTTCAATTCGATCCTGGACCACTTCATGACTAGCACCATGAACACTTGATACTCCAGTAATTGTAATCGTATCAGTGCCTGCTCCAGAAACTTTTGCTCCCATTTTATTCAATACTTTTTGTAAATCAACAATCTCAGGTTCACGGGCAACGTTTTGAATCTTGGTAGTTCCCTTAGCGAGGGTAGCGGCCATCATCACGTTTTGAGTAGCACCAACGCTTGGAAAATCGAAGTAAATGTCGGTTCCAGTAAGTCCATTAGGAGCGGATGCTTCAACATAACCATCATGTTGCTCAATGTGAGCACCTAGGGCTTCAAATCCACGTAAATGTAAGTCAATAGGACGACTTCCAATTGCACATCCCCCCGGTAAAGCAACTTTTGCTTTACCTAGGCGAGCTAAAAGTGGACCCATCACAACAATTGACGCTCTCATTTTTGAAACATACTCGTAAGGAGCTTCTGGTGAAATTTGTCCAGAAGCATTTACCGTGATTTTATTTTTACTTTTATCAAAATTAACCTTAATGCCTAAATGTTTTAAAACTTCATTCATAGTGAAGACATCGGACAACATGGGACAGTTTGTTAAAACGGTCTCGCCATCACTTGCAAGAATAGTAGCAGCTAGAATCGGTAAAACGGCATTTTTAGCACCCTCAATGTGAACTCGACCATTAAGTTTGTTTCCGCCATGCACAACAATTTTTTCCATGGTACTCTCTCCTATTACGTATTATTTAAATAGTACTGTTAAATTTTTTAAGTTATCAATGAATGACATAAAGAACGAACTGCATACAAAACCAACTACGATCGAAAGTAGGACAATCAAGACCTTCCCCTGTCGTTCTTGAATTGGCAAAAACCGTTCAAAGTGAATTCCTTGTATAGACCAAAAAGCTAGTGCAATAAAGAATAGCTGACTAATTATTGTTATTAAAGATTCAACTCCAAATGGATTCATTACGCGATACTCCTAATATTCATTCTTACTATATACTATCATAAAATCATTCAATTGTCGTAAATCGGAGGTCCATGTAAAAAATTGTAACAAAAAAGAGGAACTAAAAAGTTCCTCTTTTTTAATTAATGTTGTGCCACATTAATTCTATTAACAGCTCTTTGTAAAGCAACTTGTGCACGTTTCAATGCATCCGTATCGTTCTTAGATTGAGCATCTTTAATCTTCTGTTCTGCACGCTCGCGGGCATGAGTAGCTCTCGATACATCAATGTCACCTTTACGTTCAGCACTATCAGCAACGATGGTTAAAGTATTATTGGAAAATTCGGCAAATCCACCGTTTACTGCAACAGTATCCATGTCATTCCCGTTAAACTTAAATCTCGTCTCACCAATTCTTAAAGAAGCAATCACTGGAACATGGTTAGCTAAGATTCCAAGGTCACCCATCATAGTCTCAATAACAGCCATGGTGACCTGATCGTTGGAATAAACTTCGCCATCAGGAGTAACGATACTAACGGTTAATACTGACGATTTATTATCAGCCAATTAGATCAGCCTCCTATTTGCTTTGACTTGCTTTTTGTTCTTTCAGTTTGTTGTAGTTTGCAACGACATCATCAATTCCACCACAATTTCTGAAACAGTCTTCAGGAATATCATCGTACTTACCTTCAAGGATTCCCTTGAAGCCGGCAATAGTATCCTTAACGGGTACATACTTACCTGGAAGACCCGTAAACTGTTCGGCAACGGTGAAACTTTGTGATAGGAAGAATTGGATACGACGAGCACGACCAACAATGGTCTTTTCTTCGTCGGATAATTCATCCATTCCTAAAATTGAAATGATATCTTGTAATTCACGATATCGCTGAAGAACATGTTGAACTTGACTTGCAACGTCAAAGTGTTCTTGTCCAACAATTTCTGGAGAAAGAGCAGATGATGTTGATGCCAATGGATCAACGGCAGGATAAATACCTTGTTGCGTTAATGAACGTTCAAGGTTGGTGGTAGCATCCAAATGGGCAAACGTTGTTGCAGGAGCAGGATCAGTATAATCATCGGCTGGAACATAAACAGCTTGAATTGAAGTAATCGCACCCTTTTTAGTTGATGTGATTCGTTCTTGAAGTTGTCCCATTTCAGTAGCCAGAGTAGGCTGATAACCTACGGCTGACGGAATACGTCCTAACAGAGCTGAAACTTCCGTACCAGCTTGAGTAAATCTAAAGATGTTATCAATGAATAAAAGAACATCATCACCTTCAGCATCTCTAAAGTACTCAGCAAGTGTAAGACCCGTCAATGCAACACGCATACGAGCACCAGGTGGCTCATTCATCTGACCATACACCATGGCAGTATGCTTTAACACACCCGATCCTTTCATTTCAAAGTACATATCATTACCTTCACGGGTTCTTTCACCAACACCAGTGAAAACGGAAATACCGTTATGACCCTGGGCAATGTTATGAATTAATTCTTGAATCAAAACGGTCTTACCAACACCGGCACCACCGAATAATCCAACTTTACCTCCACGAATATATGGAGCTAATAAATCAATAACTTTAATTCCAGTTTCAAGAACTTCAGTAGATGGGTTTAACTCATCGTACTTAGGTGGTTGTCTGTGAATGGCCCATCTCGTTTGATCAGGACCAAATTCTGGTCCACCATCAATTGGCTGACCTAAAACATTAAATACTCGACCTAGAGTATCATTACCTACTGGTACTTCAATTGGAGCACCAGTATTTTCAACATCCATACCACGACGTAAACCATCGGTTCCGTCCATAGCGATGGTACGTACCACTCCGTCACCTAACTCAAGAGCAACTTCAACAACTAATTGCTTATTGTCACCCTTTTTAACGTTCAAAGCAGTATTAATTTCTGGTAAATCACCGTCTAGGGGAAATTTAACATCAACAACTGGCCCGATAACTTGTTGTACTTTACCAGTAGTATTCATTATGCTTTAATTCCTCCCATCTATTAATGGTTCAATGCTTCTTGACCACCAGTAATTTCTGTAATTTCAGTAGTGATAGCTGCCTGTCGTGCCCGGTTATACTTGAGTTCAAGTGATGAAATCAAATCATCGGCATTATCAGTGGCTGATTTCATTGCGGTTGAACTGGAAGCATGTTCAGCTGTCTTGGCATCCAAGATCGCTCCATACATTAAACTTTCAGCATATTGTGGAATTACGACACCAAGTACAGCCTTAGCGGATGGCTCAATATCATAATCTTCAATCAAGTTTTTAACTTTGACATCAGATCCAGCTTGACCACTATTCTTATCTTCCATAGATGATTGAATTGACTCTTTATCCATTGGAAGAAGCTTTTCAGCTCTAAAATCAGAGGAAATTCGGTTAACGAAGTGATTATAACAAATGTATAAATCAGTATAAATTCCATCATTATACATAGAAGTAATGGCCTTAACGATCCCTTGCACTTCGGTATAAGTGGGAACATCTGAAACGGTACGGTTTTCGTACGCAACATTTGCTCCACGCTTCTTATAAAAGTCAGCTCCATTACCACCAATTGCTAAAATCATATAATCATCGGTATTGGGAGTGTTTTTTTCAATAAACTCATTAGTACCTCTAATTACATTACTATTGTAACTTCCAACCATTCCACGATCAGATGAAATTACAATATAGGCAGTCTTTTTCTTAGCATTTTTTGAATCTTGACTTGAAGGTTTATTATCCTCTAACAAATCGGACTGAGCCAGATGAGCGATTACAGACTTAACCTTAGATACATACTGATTATAATTCTCTGTATGTGCCTGAATTCTGTTCAACTTAACCGTTGAAACCATCTGCATCGCCTCGGTAATCTGACGCGTACTCTTGGTCGATGCGATTCTGTGCTTTACATCATTCATCGATTCAGCCATTAGTTGTTATCCTCCCTTCAAGTTAATTACTATTAACTATACTGTCACCCTTAGCTGAAGGCTTAAAGGTGCTTGCAAATTCTTGGATTGCACTGTTTAGCTTCTTTTCATCCGGAAGATCACCAGTTTTCTTAATGCTTTCAAGTAAGTCAGAATAATTTGCATCAAAGAATTTGAAGATCTCATCCTGGAATTTCAAAACATCATCAACGGCAATCTTATCAAGATAGCCATGAGTCAAGCAATACAAGATCAAAACTTGTTTTTCAACTGGTAGTGGCGAATGAAGTGGTTGTTTTAATACTTCCACCGTTCTAGATCCACGATCCAGTTTAGCTTTAGTAGCTTCATCAAGATCAGAACCGAATTGAGCAAACGATTCAAGTTCATGATATGAAGCAAGATCCAAACGTAATGTACCGGCAACCTTTTTCATTGCCTTGATTTGGGCATCTCCACCAACACGAGAAACTGAAGTACCAGCATCAACGGCTGGACGGTCTCCAGAATAGAACATGTCAGAGTTTAAGAAGATCTGACCATCAGTAATTGAAATTACGTTAGTTGGAATATAAGCGGAAACATCCCCTGCTTGCGTCTCAACAATTGGAAGAGCGGTCATTGAACCGCCACCCATCTTGTCACTCAACTTAGCAGCACGCTCAAGTAAACGTGAGTGAGTGTAGAAGATATCACCAGGATAAGCTTCACGACCAGGTGGACGTCTCAAAATTAAGGAAAGTTCACGATAGGCATTAGCTTGTTTCGTTAGGTCATCGAAAACAATCAAAACATCTTTACCTTTGTCCATAAAATACTCACCCATGGTTGCACCAGCATATGGCGCAATGTAAAGCAAGGGAGCAGGTTCAGATGGACCAGCTGACATAACAATCGTGTAATCCATCGCACCATATTTTTGGAGGGTGTTTACTTGTTGTCTAACAGTTGAATCCTTTTGTCCAATTGAAACATAAATACAAATCATATCTTGATCTTTTTGATTCAAGATTGTATCAATCGCAATTGAAGTTTTACCAGTCTTTCGATCACCAATGATCAACTCACGTTGACCTCTACCAATTGGAACCAAAGCATCAATCGACTTGATTCCAGTCTGTAGTGGTTGTTTAACACTTTGACGCTGCATGATTCCAGGTGCTTTTTTCTCAATTGGAGCAGTTTGATCAGTTTTGATCTCACCCTTACCATCAATTGGTTGACCTAATGAGTTCACAACTCGTCCAACCATATTGTCTCCAACAGGAACTTCCATGATTCTTCCGGTTCTTTTAACACTGTCACCTTCACGAATACCTGTAAAGTCACCTAAAACAACGATACCAACTTCGTTGCTTTCGAGGTTTTGCACCATTCCATAAACACCGTTTTGGAACTCCAGTAATTCACCGGATAAAGCATTATCTAGACCATATGCACGAGCGACACCGTCACCAACATAGGTAACGACACCAGTCTCGTCGACGTTAAGTTCGTCTTTGTAGCCATCTAATTGTTTTTTAATTAGGGCACTAATTTCTTCAGCCTTAATGCTCATAAAAGTTTCACCTCTTCAATATAGATATCTTACCGACTAAGAGAGCAATTTCCGTACTTCTTTAATCTTAGTACGAACACTTCCGTCGTAAACAACGTTATCTGACGACAAAATTGCACCGCCAATAATACTGCTGTCTACTTTCGCAGATAAGTCAACCGTCTTAGCACCAACCCGTTTGGCAAATGTCTTAGTTAGCTTGTCTTTCTCTTCGTCATTCATTGGAACTGCTGTAACTACGCTAGCACGCACGATTCCTTGTTTCTTATCATATAATTTGCCAAATTCATCAATAATCGCGACCATATCATTAATACGCCCATAGTCATAGACCATCTTTACAAAATTCTTGACGTACTGAGAAGTTGCGCCATCAATCAAAGAATTAATGATCGAATCTTTTTGCTTAAGATCAAGTACTGGTCCTGCCAATGCGGTAGATAAACCGGGATCACTTTGAAAAATGTCTTTAATCGCCATTAAATCAGCGTTCCCTGTTTCTAACTCATCATGCTCTTCTAGTACTTGAAAGAGCGCATTAGAATATCTTTTGGCAAGTGTAACCTTATCTAGACTCATTTGGATTACCTAGCCCTTCAATATAAGAATCGATTAATGCTTTTTGATCATCAGCATTTAAGTTCTTCTTAATGATTTTGGAAGCAATCTCAATAGATAAATCTGCCACATCATCTTTAGTACTTGCTAAAGCGTCTTCACGTTCTTGTTCGATATCTTTATGAGCTTTATCCTTTAAGGTTTTAGCATCATCTTGAGCATCGGAAATAATTGTGTCGCGACGTTTTTGACCAGCTTGTTCAGCATCACTAACGATTTTGGTTGCTTCGTCATGCGAGTTTTGTAATGCATCGGCACGTTCTTTGGCTAACTTAGCAGCATCGTTACGTGATTGTTCAGCAGAATCAATATCGTTGGCAATTTTAGTTGCACGATCTTGCATCATCTTTGTGACGGGTTTCCATGCAAAAATCTTAACAATCCACATCAAGAGTAAGAACAAGATGGCATAAAACAGCATATCACCAACATTGAATCCAGCCGCAATAACTAAATGTGTATACATCTATTGACACCTCCTTTTTCTAAACTAAGAAAATGTTTTCTCTATTTGTTCATAACCAAGAAGGCAACAACAAAGGCCAAGATGGGCATAACTTCAACTAAGGCAACACCAATGAACATATTAGTTCTAAGGGTTCCTGATAATTCTGGTTGACGTGCCATACCTTCAAGCATCTTGGAAATAATTAAACCGTCACCAATTCCGGCACCAATAGCGGCACCACACATTGCGATTCCAGCAGCAATAGCTCCCATAATATAATCCTCCTATTTTCTTATTCCTCAATTGATAATTTTTGAGAAACATATACAGATGATAATGTTACAAATACATAGGCTTGAATACAGCCAATAAACACTGAGAATCCTTGCCATGCTAACTCAAGTGGGGCAGCGACTGGAATCAGCCACAATCCATTTGAAAATGCTAAATTAGCAATTATCCCGGCCAACAATTCACCAGCAAAGATATTCCCATAAACACGAATTCCAAGTGTTAAGAAGTTCGTAAGCTCCTCAAGCAGGTTGATCGGTAGGAACAAGAAGACAGGTTGTAAGAATCCCTTAAAGTGTCCCTTATAACCTAATTTCTCAACACCGCAATACATAGCAAATGTCAGAGACATTAATGAGAACGTCAAAGCAACGATTGGATCGGCCGTAGGACTCTTAACATAGACAATATCACCTACCTGAATATGCAAGAACAAACCAAGTAAGTTGGCTATTAAGATGAAATAGAATAGCGTAAATGCCCATAGTCCATAGTTCTTAGGCGCATCATTACCAATCGTTGACTTTATAATTCCATTTGTAAAATCAATCATGTACTCCAATAAATTCTGTTTCCCTTTTGGTTTCAACTGCAGGTTTCTCGAGCAGACGAATATAAAAGCGAACAAAATAACAGCCACAATCACACCAGAAATCATATTGCTGACGTTGAAAGTAAGACCTAAAAATTGAAAAGTACGAGTTGGCTCCACAGATATCACCTCTTTTCGCAACTATTATCACTCGCAATAAAAAACGTGCCATAAAAAGTAGTTGAATAATTGCGATTCTATATTCAAACAAGTCAAAAGCTCACTTATTCAAATCTGATGAAATAATACCACCATTTCAGGCAAATTTCAAAGCTATAAAGCACCAAAAATTCTAATTTTATAGTCTTTATAACAATTACCTCACAATCGAAATTGACAAACCTTAAACCCGGCCTTTACGTAAAGCAATCTAACAAAAAAGTGGGAGTTCACTAACTCTCACTTAAAATTATTATTTTTATTTTGTTCCAAACAAACGGTCACCAGCATCACCCAAACCAGGAACGATGTATCCATGATCGAGATGATCGTCAAGTGCAGCGGCATAAATGTCAACTTCAGGTTCAGCCTTTTGCACCGCTTTAACTCCCTCAGGAGCGGCAACTAAACAAACAAACTTAATGTTCTTGGGATTAGCGCCGTGTTTCTTTAATGCATCAAGCGCCATAATTGCCGATCCACCCGTAGCAAGCATTGGATCAACTACAAAGATTTGTCTCTCACCAATATCACTTGGCAACTTTAAAAAGTACTCGTGAGGTTGAAAGGTTTTTTCATCACGATACATCCCAATATGACCAACTTTGGCTGTCGGAATTAGGTCAAGTACTCCATCAACCATTCCAATTCCAGCTCTAAGAATGGGAACGACAGCAACTTTTTTACCAGCTAATTTCTTAGCGTGCGCAGTTCCTTCAGGTGTCTCAACTTCGACGTCTTTAAGCGGCATATCACGAGCAACTTCAAAAACCATCAAGCTAGCAATCTCATTAACGACTTCTCTAAACTCACGTGTCCCACAATTCTTATCTCTAATAATGCTTAATTTATGTTGGATCAACGGATGATCCATTACGTGAAACTCGCCCATAACGCACTCTCCTCTTTGTATTATATTTATAAGTATTATAACACAAGGAATAACGAAAAATTTCTAGCTTCCTATCGTGTAATTGGGTTTTCTTTACACAATTCAGCCACGTCGCTCTTGATTTGAGACAAAACATCGGGCTGATCATAATTGTCAATGGCTTTAATAATCAAATCAGCAACTTTCTTTGAATCATTATCATCAAATCCTCTTGAAGTAATCGCAGGAGTTCCAATTCGTAGTCCACTAGTTAAGGTTGGTTTCAATTTTTCATTTGGAATTGCTTCCTTGTTAGTAGTAATCATTAATGAATCCAACATGTCTTGGACTTGTTTACCATTTAAACCAGTATCAGTTAGATCAACGGTCATTAAATGATTATCGGTTCCACCAGAAACTACTCGTAAATGTTTTGAATTATTGAACTCGTTAGCCATGACATTTGCATTTTTAAGAATTTGTTTGGAGTAAGTAACAAAATCGGGTTGTAAATCTTCATGAAAGGCAACGGCCTTAGCAGCAATTACCTGTTCTAAAGGACCACCTTGGGTGCCAGGAAAGACGGCTGATTTAATCTTTTTGGCGTACTTATCTTGGCTCAAAATCATCCCACCACGAGGACCACGCAAGGTTTTATGCGTTGTCGTTGTAACTACATCGGCAATTCCTACTGGACTAGGATGTAATCCGGTTGCAACCAGTCCAGCAATGTGAGCCATATCTACCATTAAGTAGGCTCCCACACTATCCGCAATCTCTCTAAATTTCCGCCAATCAATGATTCGACTATAGGCAGACGCACCAGCCACGATAATTTGTGGTTTCACTTCCTCTGCAATCTTTTGAATATTATCATAATCTAATTGTTCGGTCTTAGGATTGACTCCGTAGGTGAACGACTGATAAATCTTGCCAGAAAAATTAACCTTAGCACCATGTGACAAGTGTCCACCGGCATTTAGATCCATTCCAAGGATCTTCTCTCCCGGCTTTAAGAAAGCAGCATATGCCGCCTGATTAGCTTGAGAGCCGGAATGAGGTTGTACGTTTACATACTCGGCACCAAATAACTTTTTTGCTCGTTCAATGGCAAGCGTCTCTACTTTATCAACATACTCACAGCCACCGTAATAACGATGACCGGGATATCCTTCCGCATATTTATTGGTTAAAACGGAACCCTGGGCAGCTCGAACACCCTTTGAAGCAATGTTTTCGGATGCAATCAACTCAATTGTGTCCTCTTGACGCTTCTTTTCACCGTGAATGGCGTCCCAAAGCTCAGGATCCATCTTTTCGTAATCTTTGTCTGACATGATATCTACCTCATTTCACTATTTGAATTAAGTATACTATTCAAAGTGCTTTTGTCCTGCAGATTTGTTTAAGCGGTTCATATAAGCTTCCCCTAATGCAGTCGGAGTAAATCCCTGTGTCAAAATATTGTCAATACCATCTTCTAAATCAAATTGGCGAAGTCCGGCAAACAGTAAATGACTAGCCGTGGTAATATCTTGTCCCAGACTGTAGGTTTCTGCATTGTTCGGCCAATCAACTGCATCAATTACATCGTCAGTTGCCATCACCCCTACAGTTCCATCTTGTCTTTTAATCCAATCAGCCGCTCGCTTCCAATCATCTTTATGATCAACAATCTGAACTTGAGCATCTGGGGCATAATGACGATACTTCATTCCGGGAGCCTTTGGAACCTGATCCGCACTAACATGATGAACGGCATCGTCAACTGGCCCGATGATCTTTTCAATCTGGTCAACGGTAACTGCACCAGGCCGCAAGATTGCCGGCTTCCCGGTTGACATATCAATAACCGTCGATTCAACCCCAAAGTCAGTGGCACCGTCGTCTAAAATTCCAGCAATCTTACCATTTAAATCATGATAAACGTGCTTTGCAAGGGTCGGACTAGGTTTGCCAGACGTATTTGCTGATGGACCAACTAACGGAACACCAGCGCTCTTAATCAAATTTAGTGTTGACTGCTTATTGGGATTTCGAAAGGCAGCGGTATCAAGTCCACCAGTAACTTCTTTAGCAAGTGCACCCTTTTTTAACTTTAAGATGATTGTCAATGGACCAGGCCAAAACGTTTTCATTAATTTTTTGACGTCTTCGTCTAACGGTTGAGCATACTTTTCAACCGTCTCAACATCAGCAACATGAACGATTAACGGGTTATCACTTGGACGCCCCTTAGCCTTATAAACTTTTTTAACCGCTGAGACATTAGTAGCATCGGCTCCTAATCCGTAAACTGTTTCGGTGGGAAAAGAAACGAGGTTCCCCTTCTTAAGTTCCTCTGCGGCCGCATCAATCTGATCCGGCGTAAATATCTTTGTATCCATTTTAAAAATTCTCCTTTATTTCATTTTAATCATTCGATCTCGCTTCTCCATATCCTTTCGGAGACGAACCGACCGTTTTTTATTATCCTTCATTAAAATCTTTTGAACTGGATCTCCCTGTCTAAAGCCAATCTCTAAATAAAGAGAGCCATCCCTCTTTAAATGAGCATCAACGTCACGCGAAATTCTCTGATAGATTGAAAGCCCATTATCATCAGCAAACAAAGCCTGACGTGGCTCATATTTTAAGACACTTTCATCCATATATTTAATCTCATTTTGAGCCACATATGGTGGATTAGACACAATCAGGTCAAATTTTTGTTCACTAAAAGCGTCAAATAGGTCACTTTGCACGAAATTAATTTCGGCGTAATTTGACGTTGCATTTTTTTGAGCAATTTTTAATGCATCAAGTGAAATATCAGAACCAGTTATTTCCCAACTTGGGCGTTGCTTTTTTAATGAAACCGCAATGGCACCACTACCAGTTCCAACATCCAATACGTTAATAGGATGATCATCGTAATCATTTAAGATCCACTCCACTAATTCTTCCGTTTCAGGCCTTGGAATCAAAACACTGGGATTAACTTGAAACGTGTAGCCATAAAAATTAACAGTTCCAATTACATATTGCAGCGGCTCATGATCTAGAACCCGTTCTATCATTTCAATAAATTTAGCTTCCTGATCATCAGACAAATTAAACCGATAATTCATCAATAAATCCGTCAAATTCCAACCCATCAAAGATCTCATTACTTGGCGACCTTGATCAGGATCCAAATTTTCTTGCTCCAGACGCAAAGAAGCCCATTTAAGGGCTTCAAAAACAGTTGCGTTATTTTTAAGCTTCTGAGTCATTCAATTTCTCCAGCTTTTTAGCTTGATCAGAAACAATTAATGCATCAATAATATCATCTAAATCACCATCCATGATTTTGTCTAACTTGTTCAATGTCAAACCAATGCGATGGTCGGTAACTCGATTTTGGGGATAGTTGTAAGTCCGGATCCGTTCAGAACGATCACCCGTCCCAATGGCATCTTTCCGTTTCTCATCGTACTCATTCTGTTCTTTTTGTTTGTAGTAGTCGTAGACACGCGCTTTTAACACTCGCATTGCCTTAGCACGGTTCTGTTGTTGAGAACGTTCATCTTGCATGGCAACCACGATCCCAGTTGGGAGGTGGGTCATTCGGACGGCTGATGAGGTTTTATTAATGTGCTGACCACCCGCACCAGAGGAACGATAGACATCCGTTCGAATGTCGCCAGGATCAATGTCAATGTCAACATCTTCCTCCTCAGGCATTACACCAACGGTAGCTGTAGAAGTGTGAACTCGTCCAGCCGACTCCGTTGATGGAATTCGTTGTACTCGGTGAGCACCATTTTCGTACTTTAACTTGGAATAAACTTTATCACCAGTGATCATTAGAACAATCTCTTTAAAACCACCAACTTCGGTATCAGTTTCGTCGATTACTTCAATCTTCCATCCCTGACGTTCGGCATACTTGGTGTACATGTTATACAAGTCCGCTGCAAACAAACTGGCTTCATCTCCACCAGCTGCTCCACGAATTTCCATGATAATATTTTTCTCGTCATTAGGATCCTTAGGAATCAACAACAACTTCATTTGATCTTCAAGTTGCGTTTTCTGATCCTTTAAGTCACTAATCTCGGATTTAACCATGTCTTCCATTTCGCTATCAAGTTTTTCTCTTAACATGGTTTCATCATCATCTAATTGTTTACTAATCTTTTTATACTTATTGTAAGTTTCAACCGTTTCTCTGAGACTGCCCTCTTCTTTTGAGAGTTTCATGAACTTCTGTGTGTCAGCAATCACTTCCGGATCACTTATCAGTTCGTTTAATTCATCGTATCTGTCAGAAACGGATTGTAATTTATCAAAGATTTTATCCATATCGGCTTCAGCCATTCTTATTACTCCTTATTCTTTTGTGCTTCAATCGGAGGATTGAAATAATGATAACGACAAACAGGATAATATGACTCGTTACCACCCATAAAGATCTGCTCGCCCTCATAAACGGGCTTCCCATCATGGACTCTTAGGTTCATAATGGCTTTCTTTTCACAAAACCAACAAATCGTTTTCATTTCTTCAATCTTATCCGCATACAATAGTAAATACTTCGATCCCTCAAACAATTTATTTTGAAAATCATTTTTAAGTCCAAATGCCATGACCGGAATATGTAATTGATCAACCACTTCGGTTAATTCAAAGATGTGATGTTTATTTAAAAACTGGGCTTCATCAACTAGCACACAACTAATGGGTTCATCGCGTTTTTCAATTTCATCTTTTATCATTTTAAATGCGTTTGAATCGGAATTAATTGAAAGTGCCTTACGAGTCAACCCAATCCGAGAAGCGATGGTCCCCTTCTTTTCCCTGGTATCAACGCCACTTGTCATCAAAATAACTGATTTACCCTGTTCCTCATAGTTATGAGCGACTTTGATAATTTCGATTGATTTTCCGCTGTTCATTGCTCCGTAACGAAAGAATAGTTGTGCCAAGCTATCACCTTTTCTCTATTTTCACTAACTTTTTCATTATATCGAATTTACCACTTTTTCGCATCCAAATTCAAAATTTGTTCTACCATTTGAATAATTGCTTTTTCTTAAATTAGTCACTATTCTTACTTATAAGAGTGATTTTATGATAGAATTATTTTTAATTGTGTAAAACTAATCATTTCTAAGGGAGAACTCATTATGTCATTTCAGAGTAGAATTGCCACCATGGCTGGTAAGTCATCTTACTGGTTCTTGCATAACTTTTTGCACCGTGGTAGCTCATTACCAGGAAAGATAACCACAGCGATTGATCCCAACATTTTAAAGACGCTAGGTGAAAATTACGATGTGATTATTGTGTCAGGAACGAACGGTAAAACTTTGACTACCGCACTGATCGTTCAAGTCCTAAAGGAAGAATATGATCAAATTCTGACTAATCCAACTGGATCTAACATGACTCAGGGAATTGTCTCAACTTTTTTACAAGCCAAGCATCCCAAGTATGGTGAAAATCCAATTGCGGTCTTAGAAGTTGACGAAGCCAACGTAAAACCAGTTGTTAAGGCCATCAAACCAAAGATGTTTGTTTTGACTAATATCTTTCGTGACCAACTGGATCGTTATGGTGAGATTTACACTACCTACCAAAAAATCTTAAATGGGATCTTACTAGCTCCAGATGCCTTAGTGGTTGCAAACGGTGATTCCGCCATTTTTAACTCTAAAAAAATGCCAAATCAACAAGTGTTCTATGGCTTTCAAGATCAACCAGCTGATAAAGACATCAAGGCAGCCCCTAACACGGATGGTGTTCTTTGTCCCGTTTGTTCGCACATTATGCACTACCATTACATCACTTATGGAAATCTGGGTGACTATTTCTGCCCCAACTGCGGCTTCCATCGCCCAGAACTAGATTACAAAGTCACCAAAGTGGTGGACGAAACCCCTACTAGTTCGACCTTCGACATTGATGGAAATCAGTATTCAATCGATGTTGGGGGGACGTACAATATTTACAATGCCCTAGCTGCTTATGCGGCGGGTCGACAAATGGGAGTTCGTCCTGATCAAATTAAACACGCTTTTGAAACCAACAAACGACTCTTTGGCCGACAAGAAGAAATCAAAGTCGGCGATAAAGAAGTCACCATTGTTTTAGTTAAAAATCCAGTGGGACTTAACCAGGTCATTGACATGATTTCTCATGAAAAAGAACCATTTTCGTTTGTTTTCCTTGAAAATGCCAATTATGCTGACGGAATTGACACAAGTTGGATCTGGGACGGTGACTTTGAACGTCTGCCAAAGATGAACATTAAGAAATTCATTTCGGGTGGTGAACGATACAAAGATATCACCTTCCGCCTTAAGGTTGCTGGAGTTCATGATGATAATCACATCATTGAACCAAACATTGAACCAAACATTGAAAAAGTGCTGGAACAAATCAAACAGTTACCCACCAAAAAAGTCTACGTTCTGGCAACGTACACGGCCATGCTTCAATTCAGACATTTACTAGCACAAAAAGGATTCATTAAAGGAGGAATGGACTAATGACAAAAACCATTCGAGTGGCTCACTTATACGGTGATTTAATGAATACCTATGGTGATATTGGTAACATTTTATCTTTACGATACTATGCCAAACAAATTGGTATTGAGGTCACCTCTGACGTTGTGAGCCTTGAAGAAAACTTCAATGCTGATGATTATGATTTCATGGTTTTCGGTGGTGGACAAGACTTTGAACAAACCATTGTTTCAAAAGACATTCAAACCAAAAAGGATGAAATTAAACGTTTCATTGAACAGGGTAAACCAGTCATCGCAATCTGTGGTGGCTTCCAGTTACTCGGAAACTACTACGTTGCGGCTAATGGCGAAAAACTTCCTGGCATTGGCGCCCTTGATCACTACACAGACGCAATGAAAGATAATCGTTTCATTGGAAACATTGAAATTCAAAACGAACAAACCAAGGAAAAATACCATGGCTTTGAGAACCACGCCGGGGTTACATACCTGGGACCAAGCGAACGAGCACTTGGCAAGGTCATTAAGGGACATGGAAATAACGGAAAAGATGGGACCGAGGGTGCCATCTATAAAAACACCGTTTGTACCTATTTTCATGGACCCATCCTAGCTCGAAACGGAAACCTAGCAAAGCGAATGATGTTTCACGCACTTGAAAAGAAGTATCCTGATACCGATTTTTCAGAAGATAAGAAAAAAGTAAAAGTTAACTCATTTTAAAACTAAAGCACTACCAATCAAATTGGTAGTGCTTCTTTTTTACATAAAATGAATAAACGGTCGACCGCCAGCCAGCAACAACCCAAGAATTGCCACCACTATAATTGCAATCACAGTCAACCACAAAAACCATCTTGAAAGTTTCTGTTGTGATTTAAAGGCAAACGCCATCTCAATCAGACCAATCAATAGTAACGCGCAAACAATCTTGATAATCGTCAAAACCGGATCACGTCCCCACGCAAATGGGATCAGAAAAATTCCTGAAATAATCAAAATTACATAACAAAGTCTGGCAATCATCGTCATGACTTTAAAGTGCCAGTTCGAAAAAAGAGCGATACAAACCACAATCAACAGCACCAACCATGTTAACAAATGAATCCAAATTAGCATAATAACACTTCCCCATTTAGATTAACTCCATTATACACAATCCATCAGGAATTTTAGTCACAATTCGTTAACACCCTTCTCTGGTTATGGCATAATTACTGAAAAGAAGGAGTGGTGGATGACATGAAAAATAATCAGTTCGCACAAGTACTAGTTGACCTTAACACCGCTAAGCAAGAGTTAGCCCAAGTTGGTTTTAATCCAACAGACATTGAAAATTCTCAAACCGTTTCAGAAGCATTTTTGAAATTACTCAGTAAAACGCTTATTAACGTAAATAATGAAAGTGGTCAAATGGAGCAATTGAATAATCGACTAGCAACTCCCGATAAACGACTTGGCGATTACTTGCAAAACAATGGTGAAGTCAACCAACGGGTTTTCTATCTAGTAGCTCTCCAACTGCTTGAATTTCAAGCAAACGTCGACTTTCAGGTTGATGCACCACTGGCAGCAATGAAAAAAATTAACTTGAAGTACCTCAATAAAGCTGGTCAGTGGGACATAAACGACTTGCTTCAGGCTTGGTACCTTCTACTAACTACTCATAACAAGACTGGTCAGACCTACCTTGATCACTTAGCAAATCAGGGATTCTTTAAGGGATTTCCAAAAGACAAGCCCCTCTTCTTTAATGGCAAAGCGCAGGCCATCTTTGAACCAGAAGACCTCATTTATGAAACTGTCTACGTTGAAACCGACACCGATTCTGATAAGGATGGAAAAGCTGACTTAGTTAAAGCTGAGATCATCCGTCCCAAAACTAATTTCAAGCTAGGAACCCTTTACACTGCTAGTCCATACGATCAAGGGACAAACGATGTACTTGGAGACCAAATCACTCATGATGTAAACAAACCAATTATTCGAAAAGAACCAGATGATACCATTTATTCTGACATTATGTACGAAGAACAACCCCAAAAGTTTAGTACTAGAACACCAAAGGGTTTTTCTGATGAAGCCACTGAGGGACACGTTGCAAAGCCTGGTTATACCTTAAATGACTACTTTTTAATGCGGGGATATGCAGTGGTTTATTCAGCTGGTATTGGAACCAAAGATTCTGACGGAATTCAGACGTGCGGTTCCCCCGAACAAACCGATTCAACAATTGCGGTAATTGAATGGCTCAATCATAAACGACAGGCATTCACCAACCGAACGGACAACATCGAGATCAAGGCTGACTGGTCCAATGGTAACGTAGCAATGACCGGACGTTCCTACCTAGGAACTCTTGCCAATGCTGCAGCAACTACTGGAGTGGGCGGCCTTAAAACCATTATTTCAGAAGCCGCCATCTCTTCTTGGTACGACTATTATCGTGAAAATGGTCTTGTAATGGCCCCGGGTGGATTTCAGGGAGAAGACGCTGACATTTTAGCGGTTGAGACATTCAGTAGAAGTCTCAACCCTGGTGATAATTTCCAGATCCGTCCTTTCTTTGATCGTTACTTATCGATTATGCAAAAACAGATGGACCGCACTACTGGAAATTACAACGAATTTTGGGACAAAAGAAACTACCGAAACAACGTTAAAGACATTAAAGCCGATGTCTTAATCGTGCAAGGCTTAAACGATTGGAACGTTAAACCAGTCAACGCAGCCAAACTATGGCAAGGAATCAAGTCTCTTCCAATTAATCAAAAGATTATCCTTCACCAAGGTCAACACATTTACATCAACGCCTTTCGTTCGTTTGATTTCAACGATATCGTCAATATGTGGATTTCACATGAGTTATATGGGATTGAGAATAACGTAATGAACCAAATCCCAAATATGATTGTACAAGACAACGTCAAGCCGGAAACGTGGAACAAAAAGAATAACTGGCTTGATAATCATAGTAAAAAATACTATTTAAATGATGAAAAACTAAGCAAAACTTCAAACAAAGGCCAACTTAAATACCAAGACCAGTTGGATTCGTCGCGATTTAAGGCATACTGTTCTAATCCAACACGGTGGGAAAAAGACTTACTTGATCCAAACAGTTCGTTAAAAGGACACCGTTTGATCTTTAAGACCTTACCTCTTAGTGAAGAGCAAATCATTTCGGGATTTAGTACCCTTCACCTGCGCATTGCCACGTCTAAGAACGTCGGAATCTTGTCAGCCCAATTGGTCGATTACGGAGATGCTAAAAGATTGAATGTTACCCCAACCATTCTTGAGCCCAAGGGAATTCTACTAGGACACAAATGGTACACGGATGATCTACGGGAATTCACCTTAAATAAGCATTCAACACCAAATAAAATGATTTCGTTTGGACATATGAACCTTCAGAATCGCCATTCTGCTTATCAAAACGATCAATTGGTCCCAAACCGATTTTATGATATTGATTTAACGTTACAACCAACCTTCTACCACCTTCCAGCTGGCAGAAAACTTGGACTAGTACTATACGGAACTGACTTTCAGATGACTCAATGCGGGAATCAAGAGATTGAGTACACGATTGATTTGGAAAACAGTTATCTTAAAGTTCCTTATAAATAAGAAAAACACGTTTGCCTTAAAAATAAAGCAAACGTGTTTTTAATCTAATTAAATAGTTCATCAAGATAAGTGTCAATTAAGTCATTTCGATCTTCCATGAAATGCTCACTTAAGTGAGGGTGAACCCGATTAGACAAAAAGACAAAGCCACTCTTTTGGTTACGATTGAGTACGATTACCACCCCTGTGTAACCAGACTGCCAAATGTACGGATGACCTTCGTAATCAGCTAAAGCCCATCCAAATGACCGAGTGCCATCCCCCATTGGCGTCTGATCGGTATACAACTCATCAAACGTCTCATTATTAAAGATACTACTACGACTATTAACCTGAAGCATCCATTGAGCAAAACGAGACAAGTCATTTAAAGTACTAAACATCCCAGCTGAACCACAGTCATCGCCCAAGATTTGCGCCTTGGGGTCATGAACTTCACCCTGCAAATTAGTACGGGTTTCTTCATTGTACGTGGTGGGAACAGAACGTTGCGCTTCTGGATGAAAAGTCGTGTCATTTAAACCAAGTGGTTTTAGGATCATTTGCGTGATCAGTGGTTGAATGGGAATTCCCATTACCAATCCAGCAATCCATCCTAAGAAAATATAGTTCACGTCTTCGTATTTCATTTGCTTGTTAAAATTATCACCTACATGAAGACCTAAAAGGGCCTCACGAAGCTGATTGATGTTCATTTGATTTCGATTGGGAATGTACCCTTCAATCCCGGACGTATGGGTCAACAAATGACGAATGGTAACCTCTGGATACTTCCATTCTGGTAAATAATCAGAAACAGAATCATCCAAGTGAATTCGCCCATCTTGAAGCAAGCGCATGATAACCGGCAGGGTCCCGACCACTTTGGTCAAAGAAGCAATGTCGTAAACGTCGTTTGGTCCAACGGCTTTTTTCGTTGGCTCCACTTGCTTTAATCCCATCTCATCACTTTCAACGTTCATCCCAGTGATAAACGAAAACGCCGCGCCTGGGATACTCTGGTTTTCAATCATTTTTTTTATTTTAGCTTTTGTCTTTGAAAAATTCATTTTTTTCTCCTAATAACCTCAATTATACCAATTTCTCTAAAAATTAAGAGAGCAAAATGCCTCCAGATTGAATTTACTGAGGCTCATTAACTTTCCACGTCTGATCAACGTCAAATTTCTCAATTTCAGTGCGGTTAGGATCAAGAGTAGCACGGGTCATCGTCGGACAGCTTGGTGTTTGTAAATACAAGGTCCGGTTTTTGACGTCATAACCAACCCAATACTGAGTAGAATCACATTGTTGCGGCAAATCAGGATTTTTACTGATACCCTTTGGAACGATGAATGGCTTAAAACAATTGTATAAAGTGCTTATTCCTTCAGCATCGGAAAATTCATCCATGTTTTTCGAGATAAAAGTTGCCCGAATAAACCGCGATGGTGAAGAATAATCTCCTGGAAGCCCAAACATTCCATATCCAGTACCACCTTCGATTGGATTAACCGGTAATTTTCCACCAATCTTAGTCGGCTTCTGATTATAAGCATTTAACGAAACGTAATTTCTAAGGTTAGTAGTATGAAATGAATATTTCGGACTATTGGTCATCACTCCAATACTATCGTATATTTTAAATCCACCATTATCCGTCGCTTCAAGCACAATGGAATTCCCGTTTTCATCAGAAAAGGTGTAATGAAGATGAAGCTTACCAGCCTTTCCATGAAAAACATAATGTTTATCAATCAATCCAGTGGTCTTAGCGAGTTTTCTGATGTCATCAAGCGTTGCACATTGAGTTAAAACATATGTCCCAAATTCCTCACCAAAAACTGGTGTTAGATTACGAGCTTTTAAATCTGTTTCACTTCCATGAGTGGTTTCCAGAAGAACCTGAAGATCTCCGGTGATTCCTTTTTCATTGATACCATCAAACAGAAGACTTCCTTCGTCAGGGCCAATCCCCATAACTGCATACTTGCTACGCCAGTTTTTTAATTCTGACTGAATTATCTGATTTGCAGGAATATTTACGATTTTAGTTGAGACAGCTGCTTTTTCGTTAGGGAAATCAAAAAGTGAAACCATAAAGTCCATCGTACGGCCCCAAAACGGATGACCATCCGTAGATTTAATAATAATTGAAGTACACATATCCAAATCCTCCTCAGATTTATTTATAAAAAAATGCCCTCAAACATAACTATGTTTGAAGGCACCATCATCTTTGAATTACCCGTATGAGACTTGAACTCATAGCTCCGCCTTGAGAGGGCGACGTCTTAAACCAGTTTGACCAACGGGCAATAAACTGAACAATTACATAGTTTACCCAATTTAAACCGGTCTGTCAACAAAGTAATGCAAAATTTTCTGTTGACAACTGTCCATAAAGAATTGTAGTATATTAGATGTTCAATTATTGAGTATTCGCCAAATTGGTAAGGCAGCGGACTCTGAATCCGCAATTTACTGGTTCGAGCCCAGTATACTCAACTATAAATACTAAAAGAACCATTTCAATAATTATTGAAATGGTTCTTTTTTATTGAATTGATTTTAATTCCTGATTTCTTGAACTTTACCCAAAACCATTCTAGCAATTGGTCCAACGATCAGAAGTTGTAATGGTAGAGCCAAAATCAAGTTTCTAATCCACGTCATCCCAAACGTTGCTAGATTAAGACTTGACAATCCGCCTTCAACTACAATTCCGAAAATTGACATGCAAGTTACCATTCCTAACACCATCAAAATTGAAATTCCTAAAGAAATCAAAAGTGGCTTCTCTTCCATTTTTTCATTAAAGATAAATTTGAAAAAGATCCCCTTTGCAAGTGGTCCCACAAAAAGCAAATCGCAAACAGCCGCAATAACTAACGCAAATGGATAACCCACTAACACACTTTTAACAAAAGTAGAATCAACCCCACTTCCGAGTGCAATATTATAGGCCTCCATCACGATCACCATCATTCCGGCCATTAATCCAGTAAACAATAATTCTTCCTTAAAATCCTTTGGCATACTTAACCTCCTAATTTTTCAGCAATGATTAATCTACCATAAAGAATTTTTTCATGTAAGCTTTTATTACAATAAAAACTTAATTAATAAAAATAAGGACCAAGCATTTTAATGCTCGATCTTTATAATTAATCACTTTTTCTGATAGAAGTAATACAAAATTCCACACACAATCAAAACCGCATAAATAATACTAAGAGGTAGTACTTTGATGACAATCACTACCGTCGCAATCGAAATTGCGATTGCAATCCAGAAAATTACCTTACCAATGTCAGCTTCAGTAAAATGATGAGGTTCATGACTTTGATTTTGATGCTGGTAATTAGAATAATTATAATTAGTGTTTTGCTGATAAGAATCATTGTTAGCGTTAGATTCACTAGAATGTGACTCATAACTAGACTGACTTGATCCTGCATATGATCCAGAACTGTAATTATTTTCTTTAATAATTTCGTATGCACTGGTAATTTCTTTGAACTTGGAGGCATCATCAGGGGAATGATTAACATCGGGATGATACTTCTTAGCTAATTTGCGATAAGCTCGATCAACTTCTTGTTTGTTAGCTGTTGTGGGTAATCCTAATATTGCATAATAATAGTCTAAGTTTCCATATGCCATCATAATCCCCCCCATAAGTGTATTTACACTAATTCTACCAAACATTGAACAATTCGGTTAATCAGTGCTTGATAAAAACGTCTTGGGGATTTAGGGTCATTACTTTGCATATTTTTGAATTGATTGAACCAAAATTTCTGTAGCACCAGTTCCAATCCTACTATCATAATATTTTTAAAACTGATTTTTGTGTGATTTGTAAATTTTTCTTCCATTATAATAAGTATTTTTATTCCCTAATGATTATTTTAATGAATTAACAGCAAACAAATTAAAATACTTTTCATTAATTGGGTCTTTTCAGACAAAGCATCCCTTGAATCAGGACTTTATTGTGAAAACTAAAATCTGGATTGTTCATAATTTTTTTAATTTCTTTTAAGTCAAAACCAAAACTTTTGTAAAACAAAATCAACTGTAGTCTTAAAATATCAGTAAAATTATATCTTCGATAACTAGATTCTAAATCTCGTTCAATGATCGATAAATCTATTCACCCATAGTATTAAAAGATACAAGCTGTAATACCCGTCATGACAGCTAACTCTTTTATTTTGTGTATGAATACTGTCTCCATATAAATCATTACTAACTGTCACATAACGTCGTAGTCAAGCCGTTTAGTCATGTTTTGTAAGTAACACAGTTATATTACACTAATGTTACTGAAACATTACTAGTTTAACAAACTATTTCCTGAATGTTTCGCACTATATCATTATAGTTACGCTTGAGTTTAACTCTTTTTTTCACATAGTTTTGATGTTATTGTTTATATATTCCAAAGGAGGAAATTAAATATATGAATAATGATAAATTACACTATAAAATGTACAAAGCTGGTAAGAGATGGATGTTTGCTGCCCTTGCAACTACAATGGTTGCCGGTGGCCTTCTAACTACCAGTAGCGTTGTTAACGCTGACGCCTTAGGAAATAACACACAAGCTACTCAAAGTGCCAAGAAAGATAATGGCACTATTAAAAATGATTCATCTAAGAGCGCAGCCAAAGTTAACACTAACGTTGATAATCAAACAAACGATGCTAATGCTACTAAAGATGCCACTACTCAAACTAATGTTGCTTCAAATAATGATGTAAACAACACCACTAATGATGCAACAAAGGCTACAACTACTAACGATCAATCAGCAACTACTGATAATAATCAAGTAGCTGAAAACAACCAAAACAATCAAAATGATGCTAACAATGATGCAGTTAAAAACGATAACCAAACATCAACTGTTACACCAAACAAGATTGAAAACAAGGTTGCAGAAGCCGTTACTCCTGCACAATCAGCTAAAGCTGATGTTAACGTTAATAATTTAGACAACGCTGTTTCTGCTAAAGCAGATAACAACCAAAACAACAACGCTGACCAAAAGACTACTAACAATGATTCAGTTAAAGCCGAAGCTACTACACAAGCACAATCAGTAAATACTGAAAAAGCTGAAAATAATGTAACTCCAGCTACTAAATCTGAAACTACTCAACAAGCACCTGCTAAGCAAGCACCAGTTTCAAACAACGATGCAAAACAAGCTGATGCTAAAACTACTACCCCTGCACAATCAGCTAAGACTGAAACTGTTAAGACTAACACTCAAAACAACAATGTTACCCCAGCAACTCATTCTTACTCGAACGTTCAATTGAGTGCCGCTCGTGCAGCCGCAACTAATTTTAGAGTTCAAAATGTCAGCTTTAGAGCTCAAAACACTAATGCCGATCAAGTAGTTAACATTGGTAGACAATACGTTGGAACTCCATATGTTTGGGGTGGCAGTACACCAGCAGGATTTGATTGCTCTGGATTCGTTCAATATGTATTTGGCAAGGCTGGATACAGTCTTCCAAGAACTACTTACAGTCAATACCCTGCTACACAACACATTTCACGTAGCCAAGCTCAAAAAGGTGATTTAGTATTCTTCTCTAACGGTGGAGATCTTTACCACGTTGGAATTTACTTAGGTAATGGTTTAATGCTTGATGCTCAAAACCGTGGTGTTATTTACAACGATTCACTTAGCTACTTCCCTGGTACCGTATTATTCGGACGTGTTAACGGATTTAACGGTGGTAGTGCAAGTACTTACACACCAAGCCAAAACACTAACAACAATTCATATACTCCAAGAGCTAACAACCAAGCTAGTTCAAACTACGTTCAACAAAACGTAAGCACTCCAGCTGCAAGACCTACTAATAACAGAGCATATACTTACAACTTGAGAGCTAATGTCCCTACTACTCAATTGAGCACTGTTAAAAAATCAGCTAGTGTTACACCAACTCCAGCTGCTTCAAATAACCAACAACAAACTGCTAGTGTTGCACCACAAAACACTAAGACTGTTAACTTGAGTGCTCAACCAGTAAAGGCATCTGTATCAAATACTAGTGCCAACACTAACGAAACTGTCAAAGCTCCAAAGACGACTTCTAACGTTCAACAAAATGTTCAACAAACTCCAGCAGCATCAAAACAACAAGTAAGTAACTTGTCAAATGACACTACTGCTAAGAAGAACATGGTTGATTTAAATGCTTCAAAGAAGTCAACTGACCAAAAGGCAGCTCTTAACAAGAATACTTCCGCTAAGGTTGTTTCAAACAAAGAAGTTTCTGACAAGAATGCTTCAAACAAAGAAACTGCTGCTAAGGTAAACAATGATGATAAGACAACTTCACACATTGCTACTAAGGACAACGGTCAAGCTTCTGCAGTTAAGAACAATGACCAAAAGAATGGTCACATCTTGCCACAAACTGGTCAAGCAAGTACACTACTTATGAGTGCCATTGGTTCTATCATGGTTGCTCTTGCCGCAGTACTTGGTTTCAGACGTAAAGATACTGACAAATAATATCTAAACTAATAAATGGTCTTCCGATAATCGGAAGACCATTTTTATTTATAAAATTAGATTGCTATTGAAACAGCATTAGTGCTATTCTTTTTATATTGGAGGTATGACAATATGGACGCACACTCAAAAGAAAAAGAACTCAAAAAATTAATCAAGGATCAAGAAAAGTTTCAAAAAGAAAACTCAGATAAATTCAATGCTGATTTACTAGCTAACTACAACGAACGAATGGACGTTGTGAAAGAGTTGATTGAAAACGAAAATCAAACCAACAACCTACGTGATACTAAGGTTGATAAGCCCGCTCGAGATGACAAACGTGGAATGGATAAAAACCGGCACGTTGACGACCAAATGAATGACCTTGAAAGAGCCCAACAACGTTTGATTAAGAAACTACGTACTCTTGAGGGAAAATGGGAATAACTCTCTTATTACAATCAAATCATTAATCATATAAAAAGAACGGATTCAAATGAATCCGTTCTTTTTATTTACTTAGTTATCGTTTTCTTTTTTTAATTCTTCATCAAGCTTCTTGGTTAATTCTTCGTAACCAGGTTTACCTAATAGTGCGTACATATTATTCTTGTATGCTTCAACGCCTGGTTGGTTGAATGGATTAATACCATTTAGGTAACCAGAAATAGCAACCGCAACTTCAAAGAAGTAAATCAAGTAACCTAGTGAATACTCTGATTGATCAGGAATATGAACGGTCATAACTGGAACTCCACCATCGGTATGAGCTAGCACAACCCCTTCATAGGCTTTAGTATTAACTTCGTTAACCGTGTCATCTTGAAGGTATTTAAGACCATCAAGGTTTGATTCTTCCTTAGGGATAGAAATGTCGTAATCCGGCTTATCAAGTTTAACAACCGTTTCAATCAGATCACGGAGCCCCTCTTGAATGTATTGACCTAATGAATGAAGATCAGTTGTAAAGTTAGCTGATGATGGATAAATTCCCTTTTGATCCTTTCCTTCTGACTCACCCATTAACTGCTTCCACCATTCTGAGAACATTCTCATATTTGGTTCGTAGTTTTCGAGTAATTCTGTGGTGTAACCCTTTCTGTAAAGGATATTTCTCAATGCAGCGTAACGATAAGCATCATTCTTATTAACATCTGGATTGGTGTATTCCTTAGAGGAATCAAGGGCACCCTTCATTAATTGACTAATGTCAGCACCAGTTGCAGCAATTGGTAATAAACCAACTGGTGTAAGAACTGAGTAACGTCCACCAACACCATCTGGAATTACGAATGTTTCGTAGCCATTAGCGTCGGCTTCTTGTTTCAAAGCACCTCGATGAGCATCAGTAGTAGCATAGATTCGTTTGTTAGCTTCATCTTCACCGTACTTTTTAACTAACTTTTCTTTGAAAATTCGGAAGGCAATTGCTGGCTCAGTGGTGGTCCCAGACTTAGAAATGATGTTAATTGAAAAGTCATCGTCACCGATGTAGTTCAATAAATCATGAATATATGGAGCACTGAGTGAATTACCCGCAAAGACAACCTTGACACCACGACGCTTGTCATCAGGTTCAGAGTTGTAAAAAGTACCATTCAGAAAATCAACGGCCATCTTAGCACCTAAGTATGAACCACCAATTCCAATCACAACTAAAACTTTTGAATCAGACTTGATTTTGTCAGCTGCCTTTTGAATTCTTGCAAACTCATCTTTGTCATAATTTTCTGGAAGATATAACCAATCCCGGAAATCACTTCCAGCACCAGTACCATCCCTTAACTCTTTATCCGCCGCAGTCACCATCGCTTGAATCTCAGGCAACTCATCTGGATGTACAAACTTGCTTAACTTAGAATCATCAAATTTCAAATAAGCCATTACACTATCCCCACTTTCTGTAATATCGCTTACATTATACAACAAAAATTAATTGCATAATGATGTTTTTGCTCTGTTAATTTTATTATATTAGTTCTTATTTAATCCGCACATTGATTCCCTTAAACGAACCCTCCCGTTCATAGTCAGGGTCAATCGGAAAATCATTTGGGTTAGAATAAGTCTTGCCAAAATTAACGTTGACACCGTTTGCAGCAAAGGCATCTGAGATTTCAGACCGAAATTTTTTCGAATTCATTTTACTAGTGTCCGTGGTAAAGAAGATGGACGCATCCTTATTAGCAACTTGACTTACCGCACTAACAAGAGTTGGCAAGTCATGCTTAATTTCAAACCGATTCTTTTTATCTCTAACAAAGACGGGTACGTTAACGGTAATTATGTCAAACTTCAAATCGTGCTTTTGTGCATAATCTAAGTAGCCAAAGACACTCATTTTTCTTACTTCTTGAGCACCAATCACATAGCCATTAGCATCAATTTCATTAATCAATTGAGATTTAGCACGATTACTATCATCAACGTTAACGGTCTTCACACTGCCACCACCAATCATGGCACTAGCAACTCCAGTTCCCTCATAAAATAGATTTAGACCAACTTTATCCTGTGATTGATCAAAAACATCCTGCCTGACATCGCGATAAATAATGTCTAATCCTGTCGTTTTCGCGTTCTGCAAACTAATCGGATACGTTACTTCACCCTCCAAGACATTAGCAGAACCTACTGGATCGGGACTAGCGTTTTCAATCGACTTGATCTCAGAACCATGCTCAAACTGCTGGTATTCGTATAAGTTCTGGTAGCTCCCCAATTGATTAACAATGATTGGAATCAATTGATTTCGTAATTGATAAATTCCAGCATTTTCCCAGATAATCACGTCTTGACCATCGTAGCTGTCAATCGTAATTCCGGCCAAACCATCTCCTTGTCCGTTGAACTGGCGATGAATATCAATGCCTTCATCTTGAAGTAAGATCCGCTTACTAAAAGCATGACTAAATATGTGACCAAAGAAATGATCGTCAATGGATTGATTTTCCTTACGGTCCAAAATCCAACCAATTCCGCCGGCTTGTTTGCCAAAATAAGCACTGGCAACGAAATGATCACCCTTAATCAAAGCCACGATTTCGCCATTGCTAAAATCAGCTTCGTTAACTAAATCTTTTTCACTAATTTGTGGGTAACCACCCTCAAATTTTTTGACGGCTTTACCGGTTATTTCAACTTTTTTCATATTATTTTATTCTCCTCTAAAAATCGCTTCTTATCTCATTGTACATGTAATCACGATTAATTAGTAGGATTGCAAAGTAGGTCATATGTTAAAATGATAAGCAAAGGAGATTCGATTATGTATAAATATTTAGTATTTTTTGACTTGGACAGAACCTTGTTTGATGAACATTCAAAGGTGAACGATGAAGTCGCAAATGCAATGGAAGAAATCAGAAAACACGGTGGCCTTCCGGTAATCTCAACCGGAAGGAATCTTTTTGAAATTAGAGATACCTTAGAGAAAACCAAGATTGATTCCGTAGTGGCCGCAAACGGTGATTTTGGGATGTTAAGAAACCAAGAAGTCTTTTCTAATACAATCGATCCCAAAATCATTGATCGATTGTATAGTTTCGTTGAAGAACACGATAATACATTAGTTCTATTGAACCAAAAACGTGGTGCCATTACCAACCACGATGAACTGGCAGTTAAGGCCTTTGAACACGTCCACGCTCCACTTCCAACCATTGTTACAAGAAAATATTGGCACGAAAATCCCATTAACATGATGGTGGTTACTAACACTGATCTGGATACTGACTATGTGGAAAACTTCGGAGATGTACTAACCTTTTACCGTAATTCTCCCTACTCAATCGATGTGGTCGTTCATGACGTTTCTAAGGCAACTGGCATCAAACAATTAATCAATACTGCTGGACTAACTGGAATCACCACATACGCATTCGGAGACGGCAATAACGACATCCCAATGTTAGACTACGTTGATCATCCCGTCGTAATGGGTAATGGACTTCCAAACGTTAAACCACATGGTGAATTCATTACCACTAAAAATACCGACCACGGAATTGTCAACGGACTGAAGCATTTTAACTTGATCTAAATTACTGTAAATTAGGCAGATATCATGGTATAGTAGTAATGTGTCTGTCGGGGGCGTTATGGATTCGACGGGTATAGTTTGAGCCTGAATTGCATTCCGTACGACGATGCGTCAAATCGCTCAGTTTAATTATAACTGCAAAAAATAATAACAATTCTTACGCCGTAGCTGCCTAATAAGCGCTTGACGTAGATCTAGCTGATTTTTCCTATGGATCAGTCCTAGGTCCTACCTTTAATAGGATACGCTTACTGCTCCCATCTGAAGTAGTATGAAGAGATTAATCAGATTAGCTGTGCATGCTAGCATTGACTAATTGCGGATTGTACAGTGAATTTCAAATGATTAGCCTACGAATGTAGACGTTCAGGAGGCAATGTGCTCGGACGCGGGTTCAAATCCCGCCGCCTCCATTTTAAATAGTTTTATATTACTGCTTTTTCAATGTTTTAAACAGATGGGCATGATGTAAAACTAATAATATGTGTACAAAACACAAAAGCGACTATCAATAATTGATAGTCGCTTTTATTATTATCTCAAATCATCTTTTCTACTGTATTTAAGCTTAAATTATTTTACAGATCATTTAGTCTTAGTTTAATTAATTCTGCTAATTCGTCATTTTCATTGAAGGAAAATAATTCATGTAAATGAACAAAAATATAATTCTTTTTATTCATTCGCTCATTTTTTGGCAAGTTCTCTAAGAGAATTAATTTGTTCTTTAGTAGCTAGCTTACTTTTAAAATTATTAATTTTTGGCGAATTCTTTTCTAATTCTCTATAGACATTTTTATTATCTTTTTTTGATACATAAAAGTTTTTAAAGAAGCTCGTACTTGCCATAATATCCCTCCTGTTAATTATATTGTATATAAAAGCCCTATATTTAGCATAGGAAAACAGTTAAAGAAAGTTAAACCTAAATAATGTTTAGAAAAATTGAACCAGATACAAACTTAATAATGCAGCAATCTTCCATCATCACACCAACCACCATACATTTCATTGGCTCTCGTCTTCTTTACTAGCCTATGCAACCGGTGTTTATATGATTGGGGTTTACTAAATTTCAAGCGTGATTGAACGCCATCAACGCGAACTCGTTGGTACAAATCGGGAAACTGGTTAAAGTTATCCCATACTTTCGGGTCACGTTTTAAAGCTCGTTTAACTGGCTGGATAATCTTAAACGATTTAGGCGACAAATCTGGCAACACCCGTTTGCCTTCGTCAGTCATTAAACCCAATTTAATTAGTCTTCGAGCGCGTTCTTTGTTGAGCTCGGTCCAATTACTGTTTTCTTTTCGAGGAGTAAGACGTTGAGCCAGTCCAGTCTCATCTGAACTTTTGTGCAAACCATCAACCCAGCCAAAACACAGTGCTTCTTCGACGATATCCAAATAAAACATCTTTTCTTCAGTCGTTTTACTCATACTGACCGGGATCCACAGACAATCTTCTCTCTTGCAGTTTTCGGTAAACCAGTCCCGAAGCTCCTTTCTTGATGTAATCGGTAAAAATGGCTCGTCTTTTCTTAACACTTGAAATGCACTCCCTTCAACATTTGCCTACATAGTAATCAGCAAAGTTAAAGAAGTCAAAAAAGCCGTTAGGCTCATTAAAACCTAACGGGACTTTGAACTGTTTTCTTAGCAAATGAAACGGGACGCGAAACACCCACTAAATGCCACCACGGGGCATGAATTGGTTCAATCACCACTCCACGATTTTGCGCATCGATCATTTGATGTTTGTTTAAAGCAACCCCAACGTGGTAAATGTCACTTTTACTTGAACCAAAGAAAACCAAGTCACCCTTTTTAATTTTACTCTTTCTGACATGCTTATAAGTATCGTATTGAGCCTGTGCGGTTCTTACAAGATTGCGATTAGCACCATTTTTCATGACATACTGAGTAAAGCCAGAACAATCAAAACTGTCTGGTCCAACTGCACCGTACGAATATGATTTACCAAGCTCACTAGTCGCAACCCGCTTAACGTTTGAAAAATGGACTTTACTTGCGGATACCCGTGTTTGATTGGTGGACATGCTGACAACACCAAATAAACCTAACGCCGCAATTGTTACCACTATGCTTTGAATTAATCCTTTGAACATCTTACCAGCTCCTTTATGTAATTTATTGTGTATTTATTTACAATCATCCCACAACTTCTATGATAGGTTGGGATTAATACCAAATGATTACATCACGATTGCAAATCCATTAATTCCAGTAATTATAGCAAAACTTTGTGAATTTAATTTCCTATTAAACAAAAAAAGATGGAAATCACTTGATTTCCACCTAAAATACGTTTTTAATTTATTTTTGATCTTTTTTTGGCGTTCTAATCATAACCGCAAACAGTAGTCCAATAACCGCAATTACCAAGAAAACCCAGTAAACCATGTGGAATCCATTAACCTGAGCTGGCATTGCTGGCATGCTGAGTTTGAAGAATCCAGTTGCTCTAACTAATACAATCGTAGCAACCGCAACTCCAGTTGAACCCAGCACCTGTCTAACCGTCGTAATTAAAGCCGTTCCATAAGAAATCAAATCTTCTGGAAGTGAATCGGCCCCAAGGGTTACGGCAGGCATCATGACAAAGGCATTTCCACCTTCAATGAGCATTGCCAGAACCATCATGCCCCAAATATTGTAAATTGGGAAGAAGGCTAAGATAGCCCATCCCACTACAATCATCAACATTCCTGTTAACATAACTGGCTTAAATCCAATTTTATCAACAATCGTACCCGTGATTGGGTTCAAGATACTTAAGAAAACAGCTCCAGGAACTAGTGCCATCCCGGAAATGAATGGTGATACTCCTAGTACCTGTTGATAGTACAGTGGGAAAATGATCGTAACTACAATCAATGAAATGTATGAGAAACCGGTCAAAAGCACCGCTAAATCATAGTTAAAGGTCTTTAAAACGTTCAAGTTCAAAAGTGGATTGCTGATTCTGAACTGACGGAATACAAACAATGTAATCAAAACGATACTAATAACCAGGATGAGTAAAAGCATTCCATAGTTATTGTTTG
This sequence comes from Fructilactobacillus sp. X2R1C3, assembly GCF_059901425.1. NCBI lineage: Bacteria > Bacillati > Bacillota > Bacilli > Lactobacillales > Lactobacillaceae > Fructilactobacillus > Fructilactobacillus sp. X2R1C3. The sequence goes on from NZ_JBWXUW010000003.1 coordinate 98,643, forward strand.
GTTTAGCAATTTCACTAATTACGTACAAGATTCCAATCAAACCAAATGAATAGATGATTGAGATCCAATCCAACTTCGATTTAATTCTTGGCATAACGTCTTTCATCACAAAGAATGAAATCAAGAATACAGCAGTGATAATCACAATGAAGACATCAAACAAACCACGCCAAGTGGTAAACTTCAAAACGATTCCGGAAATGATTGGCCCACACGCCAGAGCTGAACCCATGACCAGTCCAGCAACTCCCATGATCGTTCCTCGATCATCTTCTGGCGTGATATTTAGTAAAACAGTTTGATACGATGGAAACAAAATTCCAACGGCAATTGCCTCTAAGGCTCTCCCAATCAAAACCCACGCAAAACTATTGCTGATTAAAATAATCAACGTTCCCAGGTCGAACATCAGTAAAACTCCCATAAAGAGTTTCTTAAAACTCATGTTGTTCAACAGCCAAGGACTGATCGGCATCATGATACACATGATGATCATAAAACCAGTCGTTAGCCACTGAACGGTTGATGCTGAGATATCAAAGTACTTCATCAATGTGGGATAAGCCGTCGATAACGATGACTGACTAATCGACATGGTGAAAGTACCAATTAACATGATGGTAATAAACCAAAATCTTTCTAATCTACTAAGTCCATTACTTTTTGCCATATAAAGCGCTCCTTTTCGATTTGTGCTAATTTAATAGCTATTTATAGACTATCATTTTTTCATTTGAATTGTTACAAAAGATAACAAAAAAGCTCATGATTTCTCATGGGCTCATTTTAGTCTAAAATTTAATGCTACCTTGGGTTCTTGGATAAGGGATAACATCACGAATATTATCCATCCCAGTAACATACATCAGTAATCGTTCAAAACCAATTCCAAAGCCAGAGTGCTTGGTGCCCCCGTATTTCCGTAATTCGAGATACCACTCGTACTCATCCTTTGATAAATGAAATTCATCCATTTTGTCAGCCAGTTCTTGCTCACGCTCTTCACGTTGGCTTCCTCCAACTAGTTCACCAATTCTTGGGACCAAAAGATCTGAAGCAGCAACGGTCTTGCCATCATCGTTATCACGCATATAAAAGGCCTTGATATTCCGTGGATAATCGGTAACAAACACGGGTTTACCAAACACTTTTTCGGATAGATAACGTTCGTGCTCGGCCTTTAAATCAATTCCCCACTTAACTGGGTACTTAAATTCAACGTCGGCTTTTTCAAGCAAATCAATTGCTTCAGTATACGTGATCCGCGCAAACTTCTCGTTCACAGTAGTTTGAAGTAACTTAAGTAAGTTGTCATCGACGTTGTCATTTAAGAACTGAAGGTCCTCTGAAGCATTTTCAAGTAAATAATTAATGACATACTTTAACATGTCCTCAGACGTTTTAATAATGTCATCCAAATCAGCAAAGGCCATCTCTGGTTCAATCATCCAAAACTCAGCAGCGTGACGTTTAGTATGCGAATTCTCAGCTCTAAAAGTTGGCCCAAAAGTATATACGTTTCTAAATGCCAGAGCAAAAGCCTCAACTGGTAATTGTCCACTAACGGTTAAGTTCGTCTCTTGACCAAAGAAATCCTTTGAGTAATCGACTTTACCATTCTCATCTTTGGGGAGGTCATTTTGATCTAAACTAGTGATCTGGAACATCTCGCCGGCACCCTCAGTGTCACTACTAGTAACAATCGGAGTGTTTACATAAACAAAGCCATGTTTTTGCATGTATTCATGAATCGCAAAGGCTGCCATCGAACGAATCTTAAAAACAGCGAAAAAAGTATTAGTTCGCGGACGTAAATGTGCAATAGAACGAAGGTACTCAAGTGATTGTTTCTTCTTTTGCAGTGGATAATCTAGATCAGAAACACCCTCAATCTTAACTTGCTCCGCATGAATTTCAAATGGCTGCGGGGCATCCGGAGTGTCAACGAGTTTGCCAACCACCTTCAGAGTTGAACTAATCGGCAGTTTGATGACGTCATCAAAGTTATCGAGATCACTCTTGACGATCACTTGAACATTCTTAATGTATGAACCGTCGTTGACTTCGATAAAAGCAATCTTTTTGGAATTACGAATGGTCCGAATCCATCCTTCTAAAACTACTGATTCATCACCAAAATCGTGTTTCTTAGTGTACAAATCTTTTGCTAAAACGTTTTGCTCTTTCATACTTAACAACTCCTTTTTAGACAATAAAAAAGACCTCATCCGAAAAAGGGACGAGGTCATCGCGGTACCACCCATATTGTTTATGTAACATAAACCAACTCACACAATGATAACGGATTGCAACCGTTAGCCCTACTTCGTTCAAGCTTCAAAACTCAAGGTGTTTTTCCCACTAACTCTTTATCGAACTCTCACCAGCTTCGACTCGCTATAAAAGAAATTAATGGTACTCGTCTTTTTTATTGCCATATCTTATTTGATTTAAAAATACCATAATCACAGGCTGGTTGCAACAGCATTAATAAGTTTTAATTCCTAAATAAATGGCCAATAAAACCGCTAAGATTCCAACCCCATACTTCATGATATTGGATGGGATGAGACGTACGATTGCTGGCCCAATGTATCCACCAATAATCAATCCAATCGTTAAAGTAATCAGAACCGGCCAATTAATCTGAATTGTAAAAATAAAGATCAAAGCCGAGATCCAATTCATCACTAGTGACATCACATTTCGAATGGCATTATCCACGGCATATGACTCATTTAAAGCTCGCATTAAAATTGCCATGATCAGAATTCCACCACCAGCACCAAAATAACCTAAGTATATTCCAACCAACGTCAGTGCGATGGCGGTAATGGTCTTACCCCATAAGCCCAAATGGGTTTTCGTTAACTGCCTTTGACTCTTCGGTAGCATGATCAAAATTCCAGACAACATGATGACAACTGGTGCGATATCCGCAAAGCTCTTGTTGGAACTATGAAGAAGGATTAAAGAACCAAGTGCGGATCCGATTCCGGCAAAAATAACCACTTTTAAAATGGTTTTACCTTGACCCTTTAATTCTCTTTGAGATGAAGCCACTGCGCTCATGTTACTAAACGCAAAACCAACGATGTTAGTCACACTAGCAACGATTGGTGATAGACCGGCAGCTAACATTGCTGGATATGAAACAACACTAGCGAGTCCCACAGCGGTTCCCATAATTCCACTTAAAATCCCAGCAACAATCAATAAGAAATACTTTAAAATCAAACTTCCACTTTCTCCTTGTTTTACTAATAAGTCTTAATTCCCAAACAAATCGCTAATACAATGGCACCAATCCCAACTCCATACTTCATAATATTGGATGGAATATGACGTACGACTGACGGTCCAATGTATCCACCCACAAGTAAACCAATCGTGATGGCAATTAAAGCCACCCAATTGATTGGCATCGTAAACATGAATATGATGGCCGAGATCCAGTTCAAAATTAACGAAACAAAATTTCGAATTGCGTTACAAACGGCATAGGGTTGATTGACGGCTCGAAGTAAAATCGCAATCAACATGACCCCTCCACCAGCACCAAAATAACCTAAATACATCCCAACAAAAAGAAGTGCAATGGCCGTAATTATTTTCCCCCACACGGTCATATGCGTCTCAGATAATTGTTTTTGACTCTTTGGCAGCAACATCAAAATTCCCGAAATCATAATGATGATTGGAGCAACGTTTTCAAAACTCTTATTTGAACTATTAAGGAGGATAAGTGAACCAATAATGGTCCCGATCCCAGCACAAATGGTGACCTTAAAGATGACCTTGCTTTGTCCTTTAAGTTCTTTTTGAGACGCTAAAATGGCGCTTGAATCACTAAAAGCAAAGCCAACCGTATTGGTGACATTTGCAACAATCGGTGCAAATCCTGCCAGTAGCATCGCCGGATAAGCGACCAAGCTGGCCAGTCCAACCGTACTTTCAAGCACTCCGCTAACAACTCCTGCAACCACTAAAAAAATTAAATTCCACATAATATTTTCCCTACATCTTTTTTAAAAATATGCCTGATATGCTAAGAAAGCAGCCAGGATAATCGCACCAATCGCAACCGTGTATTTCATTACAGCTGACGGAATTACTCTCACGATAATGGGACCAATGTACCCACCAATAAACAACCCAATGGCAAGCACCACTAAAGCACTCCAACTAATCGGTGTCGTGAAAATAAAGATGGCAGCTGATACTGCGTTCATGGTTAAAGTCGTCACATTTCGGACCGCATTGCAAATGGCGTATGGTGCATCGATAATTCGAATCAAAATGGCAGCCATTAACACTCCGCCTCCGGCACCAAAATAGCCAACGTAAATCCCGACAATCACAATGGCAATCGCGGCAATTGCACTCGCTGTTTTTGAAATGCTTTCAGAAGCAAACGTTGACTGCCGCTTTGGAATTAACATTAAAACCCCAGACAGTAAGATGACAAAGGGAGCTACATCTTGAAAGCTCTTATTGGAACTATGTAACAGGATAATTGATCCAATAACCGCACCAATGACCGCAAATAGCATAACGTGGAGAGTGACCGAGCCCTGTCCCTTAAGCTCTCGTCTCGATGACAAGACGGCACTCGTTCCGCTAAAAATAATTCCCACCGTAATCGTGACGTTTGCCATAATTGGTGGTAATCCAACAAACAAAAGTGCCGGATAAAGAATCACACTTGCCATGCCAACGACACTACTCAACGTTCCGGCAATGATGCTAGCAATTAAAAGAAAAATGCCATTAAATAACAACGAAAGAACCAACTTTCCCAATTAAGATTATTAACTACTTACTTAATGTTAACACTAATTGGCTTTTCCATTATCAAATCACGCTGCGCACTCTTGCCAAGTTGAAATACATGATCACCAACTGGCTTAAATCCCATTTTTTGATAAAATTTCAATCCAGCATCATTATGTTCCCACACGCCAAGCCAAATCTTTTCTTTCCCTTTTTTCTGTGCCTCTTTAACCGCCAAATTAATCAATTCGGTCCCTAGACCATGACGTTTAAACTCTTTTTTCAAGTAAATTCGTTCCACTTCTAAGAGACGCGGACCCATTTCTTCGGATTGAGCATCATCAACGTTTAGTTTTAGATAACCAGCTAATTTTCCATCAATGTAGGCAAAATAAAATTGAGAATTGGGATCAGAAATTTCATTCTTCAATTTTTCCGGATCGTAAGCATTATCCAAGTATTGATTTAAATTTTCAGGTTTATTTTCAGTGCCAAACGTATCGGCAAACGTTTCTCGACTAATGGCTTGTAAAGCACCAACATCATCAATCGTTACCCTTCTAATATCACTCATCACTTTTGACCTCCATTAATAATTTAGTTAATATTTTAACTAATTTACTCTAGCTTGCAACCATTGTCATTTACAACAGATAAATAAGGTTGCTTAAGCGCTTTCACTAGCATAAAATAGAAGTGGGTAATAAGTAAAAATATAGGAGGAAATCACCATGACATTCAATAACGTTGTCATTGTCGGTGGAGGCACCTTAGGCTCACAAATTGCTTTCATGTCGGCTTTTCACGGAAAAAACACTACTATTTGGGGCCGTTCAGATGGCTCACTCGATCGCGCCAAAGCTCGGGTTGCTCGTTGGGAAAAAGCAGTAAAAAGAGACATTGGAGCTACCGATGAACAGGTCAAAAATGCGGAGGAACATCTCCATTACACAACTGACTTAAAGGCGGCTCTTAAGGGAGCTGACTTAGTTATCGAGGCTCTTTCTGAAGATCCAGATGTAAAAAACGACTTTTACAAGAAATTCAGTGAACTGGCAGATCCAGATACCACCATCGTTACTAATACTTCGACGCTACTTCCATCACAATTTGCTGATGCAACTGGTCGTCCAGATAAGTACCTTGGCTATCACTTTGCCAATTCAATCTGGAAAAACAATACTGCTGAAATCATGTCACAATCTAAGACAAATAAGGACCTTCCTAAAGCAATGGAACAGTTCTCCCGTGAGATCGGGATGGTTCCTATCCTGGTCAACAAAGAACAACCTGGCTACCTCTTAAATTCACTATTGGTGCCCTTCCTATCAGATGCTTTAGTCCTCTGGAACAACGGTGTTTCTGATCCTGAAACGATCGATAAAGCATGGATGATTGGGACTGGTGCCCCACTCGGTCCTTTCGCTATTATGGACATCATCGGAATGAAAACCATGTATGATATCACTAAGATGTCAACTAATCCTGAAGTTAAAAAGGCTTCTGAAAACTTCAAGGATATGATTGATCAAGGTAACATCGGGCTTGAATCAGGCAAGGGCTTTTACACTTACCCAGATCCTGATTTCAGAAAACCGAAATTTCTTAAATAAAATTAGATACAAAAAAAGTTCGCCATTTGGCGAACTTTTTATTTTACATATTTTTAATTTTATAGATGATTCAAAGTCTCAGAACCAAGTGTTGGGAACAATGGAATCAATTCGCTCATCTTTTCTGGTGAGATGTGATACTCAACAAATGGTGCCAGGGTACTAATAACGTTATCAGCTTCAGAACTGATTTCGGTAGCACCTACTAGGTAACCTTGTTTGTCGGTAATTGAAATGGTCTTACCCTTGTTCTCTTGCATTGCAAATCTGAACCAATCAGTAGCAAGGTCTGATTCTTTAACATCATACTTATCAGGGTTAGCCTTAGCTTCATCGACGCTAACACCGATTTCAGCAATTCGTGGTGATGAGAAGACCGCACTTGGAACAGCTGGATACTTGATCGGATCAGTAGTTGCACCAGTGAATAACTTAGTGAGGTACATTGACTCAAAAATGGCAGTTGGAGTTAACTTACCAACTTGTTTATCAAGAACATCTCCGGCAGCGTAAATGCTGTCAACTGAAGTTTGAAGATGATCGTCAACTTTGATTCCGTTCTTATCGTAATCAACGCCAACTTCTTTAAGACCGAATCCTTCAACGTTTGGATCACGTCCAGTTGCGTCAAGAACCCAATCGGAATCGATGTCGTCTTTGTTAGTCTTAACTACAAAACCATCACCCGACTTTTCGATTGATTCAGGATCAACGTTTCGAATGATTTGAACTCCTTGACCCTCAAGATCCTTAAGTAATGACTCAACAAATGGTTGATAGAACTTTCTTAAAGCCTTGTCATGGTGCAATAGGATGGTAACCTTAGTGCCAGCATTTGCTGCGATGGTAGCAAATTCAATAGCAATGTATCCTCCACCGATAACGGTCATGTGTTCTGGTTGTTTTTCTAAGTTCAAGAAATCAGTTCCGTCATATGCCAAATCAGCACCAGGAATATCAATCTTGTGGTAGTGAGCACCAGTTGCTACAACAAGCTTATCAGCGGTGTACTTGGTACCGTCAACGTCGATGGTGTGAGCATCAACAATCTTCCCATATCCATGGATAACATCAATACCAACACTCTTTAGACCTTGTTCGATCCCGCCAGGTAATTGACTGATAACCTCTTTTTCATGCTTAACGTTATCGGCCCAGTTGATCTTAGTAGTTCCATCTAAGCCGTGTCCTTGGAAGTTATCAACGTCTTTTTTCATCTTAACTGGGAAGTCTAAAGCGATTTTAGCGTTACATCCACGGTTAGGACATGTTCCACCAATTTTGCCAACTTCAATAATACCAGCTTTTTTACCCTTTAAGGCCAATGGAATAGCACCGTTAAAGGCACCGTGTCCACTTCCTAAATACAATACATCAAATTGATAATTGTTTTCACTCATACTTGACACCTCACCTTTTAGTTTTGTACAACTAAACTTTATACAACTATTATTATAAATCTCTAATAATCCTTGTCAAGATTTAGCTCTCTACAAAACATTCTAAAGCCTCCTTACCAATAATGAAAACAATTAGAATTGCGGCTACTGAATCGATCCACCAAATATGGAAAAAATAGTTAAGCAAAACTCCAATAAGGACTGTTCCGGCGAGATAGGCGCACGTCACACTACACATGGCATCCTGAATTAAAGCGTTCGAACCAATTACCTTTCCAATCCAATACTTAGCATAGGCAATCATCGGCATGATTACGAGTGACAGAATTGAAATAATCATGCCCGTTAGACTGGAATCAGCGTCTTCATGATGAAATAAGTTATATCCTGAGGTGAATAGAATATAAACACATAGAAGCAGTAAAATAACGCTAACAATCCTTGTGGTAATGTCATCCAGTCGATTAATATCGATTTTATAATTACTCTTAAACTGGATTCCCAGCCGTACTAACAACACGATTCCGGCGACGATTTCCATTAAACTATCAAGTCCAAAAGCAATTAATACGACCGAGTGGGCATCAATTCCAGCTTTCAATCCGACTGTAAATTCCACTACCATCCACGCAATGGCGACCAATTCAACTAAAATTCCATATTTAACAACGTTTCTAACTTCCATGTTTGACTCCCCTAACCACGTGATCAGAATGAGCTAATCCTTCGTTTACAATATCCATAATGTGTGGATCATCCAAACGATAATAAATTGACTTGCCCATCCGTTCACTACTTACTAGTTGATGTTTTTTAAGCGTTGCCAACTGATGAGAGGTTGCCGATTGTTCCAGCCCTAACTCATCACTGATTTCACCAACGTTTAAGGAATGACTTTCAAGCAGCACTAACATCTGAATTCGAATTGGATTGCTCAAAATTTTGAACAATTCATGAGCTTCTTCTAATTTTTGGGAATTAATTTTAGCAGGCATACTTTATCTCCTCACATATGTATTATTGTTCATATGAATATACTATCATATGTATCCTAATAAAAAAAGTCACTTCTGACTAATCAATGTTAATCATTAATTCCGTGACTTTTAAAAACAACCTGATTAATAGCGTGATCAATGTCACCAAAATCAGAGAAAGCCTGGTTGATCGCATCGTTAATTGTAACTTCATCTGAGATTTTAGCTAATGCATCTTTGACAATCGAACGCTTTAATTCAATTTTGTACATCTCAACATCAGGTGTACTTGGATATTTTTCAAAATACTTATCCAAACGTCCTTCAACAATGTTATTTAATTCTTCGTTATCCATTTTAATCGCCCCACGTATATACTGTCATTATGTCCACTAAATAAAACTACTGATTATCTAAAATGGTATCAATTGTCCTTAAAACTCCATCGTCGTTATTATCAAACTCGGTAACGTGACCAGCGACATCCTTGGCTTCCCGAATGCCATTTTTCATAGCATAACTATTCGGAGTTAAATCCAACATCCCTAAGTCATTCTCGTTATCTCCAAATGTAACGACTTCCTCAGGATTTGCGTCATACTTTTTCATTAGATAACGGACACCGGTTGCCTTATCAACTCCTTTAACACCAATCAGATCAGTATTAAACCCAGAGTTTAAACTCTCAAGATTATCTGGAAGCATCTGCCGCATTTCATGAACTTTTCGCATCACGTTTGCACCTTGCTTAAACGTCACACCAACTTTAACTAATTGATCATCAGTGTTCTCACTGGTGATGTTAGCCAAATTATTCAAACGGACCGTATTACTGTAGTATTGCTTCATCAACTGATACATTTTTTCGGGCAGCCTTTTATCTACATAAGTGTGCTTAAGCCCAGATACGTTAACCCCGACAATGTCAGGACCAAAATCATCGTAAAGCATCTTTAGCGTCTGTTTAATTTGATCGTCATTCAAAGATTCGGCATGAACTAAATCACTGCCACGATAAATGACTGAACCATTTTGAGAAATAAAATCCATTTGGTCCCGATAATCAACAAACAGGCTTTGTATTTTATCGTTCGGCCCACCACTAGCAACGGCAAAATTAACGTTTTGGTGTTTCATCTTTTGAAACGTTTTTAAAAACTTAATCTCATCATATCGATTAGCTTCGTTTAAAAAGGTTTTGTTCATATCCGTCACAATTAATTTAATCAAAATCTCACCCCACCTGTTTAAATTAATTATATCAATTTGTTAAGGGAATGAAAAAAGTTAACGCTATAAAAGCATTAACTTTTAATTAAATTAACTATTTTCGAGGAGCAACACAGGTTCCTTCTGGTACCGCAAAATCCTTTTGAATGACTGACAACTCACCATTCTCATGATTTCGCTCGTACAAGGTTGCGTTATTAGTGTTTTGATTTACAGCAATTAAAAAGGATTGATCTGCATTAAAGTTAAAATCACGAGGAAACTCTCCTTCAGTTGAAATTACTTGAATTCGTTCTAAATCGCCATCATCTAGGACCTTAAAAACAGCAATCGAATCATTGCCACGATTAGAAACATACACAAACTTCTCGTCGTCAGTTATTCGAATCGCAGCTCCACCATTGGCATCCTTGTAATCATTGGGAATGGTCTTAACAACTTGTTGGACGGTAAAGATACCGGCTTCCTCGTTATAATCAAGAACTGCAATCTTACTACTTAGTTCACCAATTAAATAAGCTTTCCCCGTTGATTCAGCAAAAGCAATGTGTCTTGGACCAAATCCAGGCGCCAACTGAACTTCACTAACGGGGGTAATCTCACCTGCGTCAGAGACGTCATACAGATAAACCCGATCCAATCCTAGGTCACAAATTACTAAGCGATCATCAGGAGTCAAATCGGCATAGTGAGGATGAGGACCACTTTGTTGCTCTGGTAGTGGACCCGTCATTCCATCGTCATGGATTCGTTGTGATTCCTTGACGGTCCCGTCACTTTCAATGTGGTACGCAATAACATTACCAGTATGATAGTTTGCCGTATAGACCATCTGACGTCCTTCGTCTACAGTAATGTAGGCAGGTGAAGGACCCACTTCGATGTCCTCTTGCATTAATTTAGCTGGCATGGTACTGCCATCAAAAACAGCAATCCCACCACGGGTTTCCGATTCATCTTGATTACGATCAATCGCATAGATTTTATGGTCATCAGACTCAGCAACATAGGTCGGACAGCTAATTTGCGCAATTAGCTGAGCATTTTCCAACTGTTTCTTGTCTGTGTTTAATTCAATTTGATAAACGCCCTTACTGGTTTTTTGGGTATAAGTTCCAATTAAAAATTTTTCAGTCATCATTAACACCTCCAAATATTGTTCATTCTCATTATGCCATACTTAGTGGTTAGTGATAACAAATATTAATGATTTAATTCACAAAAAGATTAGCCAGTCAATTTAACCGATATGATTCTCTTTTAAAATCATCTGGACCTCATGATCCATTGCTGGGGTTCGTTTCCACTCTTCAAAGTGATCAAAGTTTTCCTTTGGCATCTCATAATTCTGGTTAATGTAGTTTTCGTAATTAATGACATGAACGGAATGAGGAATATTTAGTTGAAGGATCCGAACCTGTTTAATCATTTTTCGTTCCGCAGCAAGCTCAGCTCGTCCGTTCTGCACCATGTTGCTGATTTCAAGGTATTTTGAACCATCTAATCGTGTAATTTCCTCAATCAACGTAAATGTTTCATGACTTTTCATTGCCATTTAAGTCTTCCTCCTAAATAAAAATGCCATTATTCACTTTGAATAATAGCAAAATTTTTAACGTTGTCCCCAAGCGTGTTTCTCAAGTTGTTTGTATTCATGTTTGGTGACCATCACTGATTTACCATTTTTCTTCTGGTACCTCATCTTTTTACTTGGGTGAATGATGTAACTTGGATGTCTAACGACCGCCATCGTTGGATGACCAGACACATTTACCAAGCAAAAGAAAATCATGGCAAAGAAAACCGCCCACGTCATAATCTTAGCGGTCAACGGCATCTTTTCTTGAATAACTTCACTATAGAACCGCTTATGAATGGTTCGTGCTGGATTAGGATCATTCGGATGATCTTCAGCATACTCATTAGTAATTTCTTTTTGATATTTATCAATATCAAAATTCTTCTGTATGGTCTTTTCTTTTTTCTGGAATTGTTTCTTCTCTTTTTTGCCTAATGATTTAAACCACTTGATGAACTTCTGATATTCGGAAACGACTTCTTCCATCGGACCAATCTTACGTAGCTTTCCGTAGTTAATCCAGGCAACTCGATCACACAACAAGCGCACCTGCTTTAGTGAATGAGATACAAAGATAATGGTTTTACCCTCTTCTTTGAATTCATCAATCTTATCAACACATTTTTGGTAGAAAGTATCATCACCAACGGATAAAGCCTCATCAATAATCAAAATGTCGGGCTTAATGTGAACGGCAATGGCAAAGCCAAGTCGTGACCTCATACCACTAGAATAGTCTTTTACTGGTTGATCAACAAAATCACCAATATCCGCAAATGCAATGATATCGTCCATCATATCATCAATTTGGCGGTTCGTAAGACCCTGCATTAATGACTTCATGCGGATATTTTCACGACCAGTCAAATTCTTTCTCAAGCCAGCGTTAATTGCCACGATCGAGGTGTCCCCACGAACGTCAACTAGACCAGTTGTTTGAGGAATGATGCCAGAAATAATGTTAGAAATGGTCGACTTTCCTGAACCATTTACACCAATGATTCCTAGTGCTTCACCAGGCTGAACGGTAAATGAAATCCCCATCAAAGACCAAAAATGTGGGGTTTTATTTTTTCTTGATAATGAGAAAAACGACTTTAACTTGTCAGATTGAGTCTTGAACATGTCATACTCTTTGGTGACATCTTGTACTTTAATTTTATAATTTTTTTCAGTCATGGTTTACTTCCTAAATTCAAAATTACAACTGACACGATAATAAAATCATACGAGAAAATCACAAAAATGTAAAGAAAGTTCAGTATTCAACGATTCACTGATAAAATTATTTATAAAAAAAGCCACCATTCATGGTAGCTTTTTAAAAACTATTCAACTGTAACACTTTTAGCAAGATTTCTTGGACGGTCCACGTTCAATCCCTTGTTTAAACTAGTGTAATAAGCAATTAATTGAGCTGGAATGACACTAAGCAGTGGCGTAAGCAACTCATCAACGTCTGGAATCACAAACGTATCACCATCTTGAGCCAGACTCTGTCGTACAATTGTCAAAGCACTAGCACCACGTGCCGCCGTTTCTTCTAAGTTACTACGAGTCAATCCAGCAGTCTTCTTTTGGGTGATAATACCAATCACTGGAGTCCCCTTTTCAATCAAAGCAATCGTTCCGTGTTTAAGTTCACCAGAAGCGAAGCCTTCAGCATGAACGTAAGAAATTTCCTTGAGTTTCAAGGCTGCTTCAAGAGAAACGGTGTAATCAACACCACGTCCGATGTAAAAGGCTTGTTTAGCATCAACGAAATATTTCTTAGCAATTTCATCAATCTTATCTTTTTCTTCAACAATTGACTGCATCCCAGTAGCAACCAGACCCAATTGTCGCGCTAAATCAAAGTCTTTTGCGACCTGACGATTTCCTCGCATACCAACGGCTTTAGCTAAAATAGCTTGAAGAGCGATTTGAGCCGTATATGCTTTGGTTGAGGCCACCGAAATTTCTGGACCAGCATTAAGCAACATCGTGTAAGTTGCTTCACGTGACAAGGTTGAGTTAGCAACATTGGTAATGGTTAAACTAGGGAAATGATGCTTATTAACGTTCACTAAGACTTCCCGACTATCGGCGGTTTCCCCACTTTGAGTCAAAAAGATAAAGAATGGTTTCTTAGAAAGCAATGGATCTTCGTAAGCAAACTCGGATGAGACGTGCACTTCGGTTGGAATTCCAGTGTACTTTTCCATCAAATCTTTACCGACCAATCCAGCATGGTAGCTGGTACCAGCACCAACAATATAGATTCGATCTGAATCAAGGATGGTATCCATTACACCACAACCAACGTTCATGTTTCCATCTGCATCAAAGTACTCTTTAACTAATTTTCTCATGACATTCGGTTGTTCATCAATCTCTTTAAGCATGTAGTAAGGATAAGTTCCTTTATCAGACGCACTTGGATCAATGGTTACCTTGAACTGATGACGCTCTGCTGGCTTGCGGTCTTCATCCAGGATGGTGACCTTATCAGGCTTTACGATCGCAACATCACCATCAACCACCTCAAGAAAGGTATCGGTAACGTCTAACATGGCAATTGAATCGGAACAAACCACATTAAATCCGTCACATAACCCAATCAACATTGGACTCTTGTTTTTAGCCGCATACAGAGTGTTGGGATCTTCTTTATCCATTAAAATGAAAGCATATGAAGAATTCTTAAGGAGTGAAAGCATCTTAATGAAGGCATCTTTAGTGCTCATCTTATCTTCAGTCACAAACTTATCAACCAATTGGACCGCCACTTCGGTGTCAGTTTGACTATGAAACTTCACGTCTGACAAGTATTCTTTCTTCAGTTGTTCATAGTTTTCGATCACACCATTGTGAACCAGATAAAACCGGTTGTCATCTGAGAATTGTGGATGAGCATTCTCAATGTTTACCCCACCGTGAGTAGCCCAACGAGTGTGCCCGATTCCGGCAGTTCCCTGTACTTCTGGTCCAATCTTTTTCTTTAAATCATCGATACTTCCAGTCGTTTTCACTAAATAATCTTTGTGGTCTTGTCCCTCCACAAAGATTCCGGCTGAATCATATCCTCGATATTGTAATTTTTCTAATCCATTAACTAAAATGGATGTCGCATTCTTATTGCCTGTAACTCCAACGATTCCGCACATGGGAATGACCTCTCTTTAAAATTGGTATAGATGTATTTAAATTTTATTTATATACTTAACATCTTTGATAATAATGGTTTCACAAGTGTTTGTCAAATATAAGTTAGAATTGGTATAGCACTGATAAGCAAAATTTAATAAAAATTTAAGCATAATAAAAGAGTTAACCAACGTTAACTCTTTTATTAATTCGTGGTTGCTTTATTCAATTCCCATGTCGTCTCTGACAACGTCAGCAATCTTGTTTGCGTACTTGTCACTTTCTTCTTGAGTTGGAGCTTCCACCATCACTCTTAACAAAGGTTCAGTCCCACTAGGTCGAACCAAGACGCGACCATTACCATTCATCTCATCTTCAACATCATCAATGGCCTTTTTAACATCATCATGATCCATCGCGTGCTTTTTGTCAGAAACCTTCACATTAACAAGACTTTGAGGATATTTTTTCACTTCGTCTGCTAACTCGGAAAGTGGCTTCCCGGTCTCTTTCATAATATGCATTAACTGCAGACTGGTTAACATCCCATCGCCAGTGGTATTAAAATCCAAAAACACAATGTGACCGGACTGTTCGCCACCTAGATTGTAACCATTGGCTTTCATTGACTCAACCACGTATCGGTCTCCAACCTTAGTTTTTACACTGTTTAAACCGTTAGCTTCCATCGCCTTGTACATTCCAAGGTTACTCATCACCGTCGTAACGATGGTGTCGTGCTTTAAGCGACCATTAGCATCCATGTACTTACCACAGATGTACATAATCTTATCACCATCAACGATGTTGCCTTTTTCATCAACAGCAATGCAGCGATCACCATCACCATCAAAGGCAATTCCTAACTGGGAACCATTTTCAACAACCATTTTCTGCAATTCCTCTGGGTGAGTGGAACCGACGTTATCATTAATGTTTAGTCCATTAGGTGAGGTCGCCATTGTTTTAAAATCAAGACCAAGATCAGCATAGAGGCGGGGAACCAAGTTGCTGGTAGCACCATTTGCGGCATCAACTGACACCTTAATCCCACTTAATTCATCTGGAATCGTTTGGGACAGAAAGTGAAGATACTTTTGCGATGCTTCAGTGTACTCTGCTGAAGTGCCTAATCCCTTTGCTGATGGACGTGGTAAGTCATCAGTATCACTTTCAAGAATCTTCTCGATGTCAGCTTCGATGTCATCGGACAATTTATATCCGTCACCACCAAAGAATTTAATTCCATTGAACTCAGCTGGATTATGCGAAGCCGTAATCATAACTCCGGCATCGGCACTTTGATCTCTAACCAAGTATGCTACTCCGGGGGTAGTGACAACTCCGAGTTGAACCACTTCAATTCCAACGGACAACATTCCAGCTACCAAAGCATCTTCCAACATCTGTCCGGAAATTCGTGTATCTCTTGATACCAAGACACGTGGCTGATGATCTTGAGCACTGTGCTTAGTCAGAGCATAACCACCCGCACGTCCGGCACGAAAAGCTAACTCTGGGGTTAAGTCTTTATTCGCAACTCCTCTAATTCCGTCTGTTCCAAAATATTTCATATATATTCCTCACCTTATTACTTATTCTTTGCGTTAATCTGTACTTTGACCGTTGCTGGATCCAAACCACTTACTTTGGAATTACCAGCATCAAGTGAAACCGTCTTAGTATTATCTCCAGACATTTTTTCGACATCAACGTCGGCATCAACCGAATTAATCCCATCAATTGTGTCTTTATCACCTAACAATAACACATCAGATGGATCACACTTAACGTCATAAGTCTTACCTGCCTGCTTGTTAATCAAATTAACCTTGACGGGTACTCTCTTATTATCGCCTGCTGAAACCGGTAAATCAACCGAACTTGTTGAGGGGGTGATAATAACGTTGATGGTCTTTCCTTTTTTATCTAAAGCTTCAATCACCGCATCCTGTTTTACATTACTCTTAGTGTTAGGTTTCAAGTTGGTTTTAGCAACCACTGAATCAATTCGATTAATTTGATCACTCGGACCAGTCACCTTTGCCGAACTAACGTCTAACGATGGTTTCCCAACCTTGTAACCAGAAGCAATGTTCTTCTTGTCATAGGCAGCTTTTACGGGGAACTTAACGGTCCGACGTGGTTGGATGTTAACTTTAATGCTAGCAGGTTTAATCTTACTCTTAATGTCAGAATTTAGACCCTGCTGTTGTAATTTAACAATGTGTTCCCCAGGTCCCAAATTACTAAGGTTAGCGTACACCTTAAAATTCTGGGTATTAGCGGTCGTAGTGACTAACGCCGACGGTCCTGACAACTTGACATTAACTTTTTCTGGATATCCAATTACAAAATACTTGTCTGAGTTTACGTTGAGCTGCAATGGAACTGACAGCGTCTTGGTCTTATTAGCTGCCATCTGGGTACTTTTAGTCGAATTACTGGTACTGTTAGTCAGACCCATATCATTTTTGCCATCATGAACATAGAAAAACAGTGCAATTGTAAAGACTAGTGCCAAGATAGCATAGAATAATTTACTCCGAAAAGACTTTTTCATGGCTACTTGTCACCTCCGAAATGCTTCTGAAAGAAGCTAATCGCACGAGTCACAATCGTTGGATGTTGCTCCTGTCTATCACGAGGAATCAACTGACTTCTCAGGTATTTCAGGTAATCCTCCTGAGTCATTCCCCGAAGAAGCTCATTGTTTCTAGTGATTGAAACTTCTCCCGTCTCTTCTGAGATAACAATCGTTAAAGCATCAGAAACTTCCGAAATTCCAACCGCCGCACGATGACGGGTCCCCAATTCCTTAGGGATCAAATTACTCTGTGATAGCGGTAAGTAGGCAGCCGCTGCAGCAATCTTATCATCCTTAATGATGACGGCTCCGTCATGAAGAGGTGTATTGGGAATAAAAATATTAATCAATAACTGACTTGAAATGTCAGCATCAAGCTTAATCCCGGTCTCGATGTATTCTTCTAACCCGGTGTGCATTTGAATGGTGATCAACGCTCCAATCCGGCGCTTGGACATGTACTGAATCGCACCGTCTAAAGCATTAATCATTTTTTTAGCTTTTTCATCCTGATTCTGGGTCGCCCTAAAGAGTGAGCCGCGTCCTAATTTTTCAAGTCCACGTCGAATTTCAGGTTGGAAGATGATAATGCATCCAATAACTCCCCAATTAATAATTTGATCCAGAATCCAAGATACCATCGTCAGTCCTAAATACCAACTGGCAATTTTAGCAATAATAATTACAATAATGCCGCGAAACAGTTGCACTGCTCGAGTACCACGAAGAAGCATGATTAACTCGTATATCACGAGCCAAACAACCAATATATCAATTAAGTTGCTTAGGTTATGTAATGTAAATAAGCTACTCCAATCAATCCCCATAGAACGACCTCCAATTTGTATATTATTATATCACTGAATTATTGCCGAAATAAAGACAGTTAACTAATTCCAAATATTAAAAAAATTAAATTCTATGGTTAAATTTCTAGTTTTTTTTGCTAATTTGGGGTTTAATTTATATATAGAAGAAAAGGGGTCAAATTATAATGTCACAAAATAAAAGATGGCAAGTTAGAATATTTTTCATCGGGTGGATCGTGCTTTTATTCATGTTTCTACGTGATACACGCTTCGGCTTTTTAGCGCTCAACACCCTTTTAGGATACATTCCAATTGAGCTTAGTTTCCACATCGGTAACAAACCACACCAAAACAGTTTCGTGTTCTGGATCCTATCACTTCTGTGGTTATTGTTCTATCCCAATTCACCCTACATTCTGACCGACCTACTTCATCTGGCTTGGTTACATCCTGATGAAGCAAATGGTTTACTTCGACTTGATCCGCACGTCTGGTTTTTATACACATGCTTGATGATCAGTGCCTTAAGTTGTGCTTTTATCGGTTTCTGGAGTTTAGTCCACGTTGCTAAAGCCATTGACGTTAAAATTCATTTACCCGGTAATTTTTCTAACTTCGTTACAATCGTGATTCTAACGGTCGCAAGTTCCATTGGACTATTCATTGGACGGTTTATGCGAGTCCACACAATTTACCTCATCCTTTCACCCAGGATGTACATTCGACCATTTTTAAACATGTGGAATATGCACATGGTCGTATTCGTATTTTTGATGACCGTTTTACAGTTAATGATCTACTGGATTTATTCCATTATCAGTAATAATAAGGAATAACTAAAAAATCCTCCACTTATTGAAAGTGGAGGATTTTTTAGTTATCACTCAACATTAACGTTTCCTTATAATTAATGTCCTGACGTAAGTGAAGCCCCATTGCGTGACTAACTTTTTTATTATTAATCAATTGTTCCACAGCGCGACGTTCTGCTTCCAGTGCAACCGATCGCAATCTTAACAACTGATACTCAAAGACTTCATCATCTTCGTCGGGATCATCGTATGAATTGGCCCGTTCAATCTGACTCTGATAGAAAGTGACAATAAAGTGAACAATTTGTGAGTCAAAGTCCTTACCATTAATGTCACTTCGACTCAAGAAATCTGAAATAGCATCAATGGCGGCCTGATCACCAACAATCGTAACAAGTCGTAATTCACTCTTGGTCTTTTTACTTTCTGATTCACTTACCTGCCAGGTTTTAATGGAATGAAGAATCGAAGAAAACCATCCCGGATAGTACCAGTGATTTTTGCGATACCCATCGTAACCATTCGCAAACATTCGACGTTCCTCACGATTAATCCTTCGGTTGGCAATCCAGTAAGTATCTTTTGAGATTTGTTTTTCCCGATACAGGTCTTTAACAGCGTCACGCTTCCCTTCTAAAGCAACTCGCCTCAAACTAAGTTCTTCATTAAGGGACGTACTTTCCGCACTATCGTCTCTCGTCTTTCTTAAAAGTTTTCGCAACTCAACCTGATAATCCAAAACAATGTCATAAACCGCTCGTTCATTATCGTTAGTCTTATTATTTTCAAGACTGGCAATGGCACTCTTTACGATGTAAATCCGAGCGTCATCTTCTGAAATATAACCCTCCTGCTCGTCTTCTTCATCTTCCGTCTCATCATCATCTTCATCCTTATCAATCAATGAGGCTCGAGTCTGAAGTGAACTAGCATCCGGAGAAATGATTGGTAAGATAATGGTAGCCGCAACTAAACTAATCACAATGACCATTGCGGCAATAAAAAGCATCAACGAACGGTCTGGGAACTCCTTCCCATTTGATAAGAAGGCGGGAACCGAAAGAATTCCTGCCATTGTAATGGCACCACGTACTCCGGAAATTCCAGCTAATAAAGCAACTGACAAGCTGGGTTTCTTACTGGATCGTTTAGTTACGTAATACGAAAAGAATTCGTATCCTAAAATCCAGACCACTCGAATTACCAAAAGGGCCACCCAAACGGCAAAAGCAATCCCAAACGAAGCTAAAGTACGATATTCCGATCCATTGATGACCACTCTAGTAGCAACGGGTAATTCAATTCCTAAGATTAAAAACACAATTCCGTTTAAACAATAAACAATGACATCCCAAGTACGATTGGTCAACAAGTTAACTTCTGGTGACTTGGTATTGGTGACATTGGTCTGTAAGTGATCAATAATCCCAGCGGCAACCACCGCAATGACTCCTGAAGCATGAAGAAGATCTTCAGCAATTACATAAATAATGAACGGCGTCAAGATGTGCAGGACAACGTTAAAGATCACGTCATTGAAGTGTACCTTTAATAGCAAATTACGAAGCACAATAATTAAAGACATTCCAACAATTCCGATGATCAGACCTACCAGTGCGGTATAAACAAAATCAACCGCAGCGTGTTCCAAAGAAAAGTAACCAGTAACAACCGCAGCAATCGCATATTTAAACGCAATTAGTCCACTAGCATCGTTAATCAAACTCTCACCAGACACTAGATGCAAAATATTGCTTGGAAGATGAACACGCTTTGAGATGGATCGCACAGCAATTGGATCGGTTGGAGACAAAATCGCAATTAGAGCAAAACATGCTGCCAGTGGCATTGATGGCACCAACAAATTAACGAAATAGCCACCAATAATGGTGGTAATGAACACTAACCAGATGGCATTTTCAAAAATGGGGCCCCGTAGTTCCCATAGTTCTCGCTTGGGGAAGTCACGACCATCATTAAATAGCAATGGTGCAATGAACAGTAATAAAAACCAGTCCGTGTTCAGATCAATCTTGAATTTAAAGAATAATGCTAATCCTAAACCAAGCAAAATTTGAATCAAACTGACTGGAATTTTAGTGACATAGTGGGAGATAATGCTAGAAAGCAGGACTAGAACTATTAATGTGATGACTGCTTCAACTATTACCATAAGCTATGTTTCCTCCTATTTAGGCTCACCGATAATTCGAACCTCAGTTTCAAGGTGAACCCCATTATCCTTATACACAGTTTCCTGAACGTGCTTAATCACGTTTAAATAATCAGTAGCGGTGGCACCACCAACGTTAATGATAAATCCAGCGTGCTTTTTGGACACTTCAGCCCCGCCAGAGCGATATCCTTGTAGTCCGGCATCGTGAATCAATTTCCCAGCAAAGTATCCCTTAGGACGCTTAAAAACACTCCCACATGAAGGCCACTCTAAGGGTTGCTTTGATCTTCTCAAGTAGTTTAAATGATCCATCTCGTTTTGAATCTCGCGTTTATTCCCGGGTTCCAGTTTAAAGGTTGCTTCTAAAACAACGTCCCCATAGTCTTGAATACTACTATGACGATAACCAAAGTCTAACTGGTCGTTGTTTAAAACAATAATCTCACCCTTACGCGTCAAAACCGTGGCTGATTCAAGTGCATACTGGGTCTCTCCCCCATAAGCGCCGGCATTCATAAACACTCCGCCGCCGACACTTCCAGGAATTCCAGCAGCAAACTCTAATCCAGTCAAACCAGCTTTTTGAGCAGCCTTCGTTGCGTCAATGTAAGCAGCTCCAGCCTCGGCAATTACCCGATGGTCCTCAGTTCTAATGTCATTCATTTGGGTCAAAATCATGGTTAACCCACGAATTCCACCATCTCGTACGATTAGATTACTGGCATTTCCCAGCACCGTAAGCGGCATTTTAATCTCATTTGCATAATTTAATAATTCTTCGGTTTCTTTAAATGATGAAGGAAATGCAAGAAAATCAGCTTTTCCACCAGTTTTAGTCCAAGAATACTTGGAAAGTGGTTCATCTTTTAAAATTTTAATATCCTTGAATTTTTTTGTTAAATCTTCAGTCATTCGTCATTTTCCTTTCTAAATATCCATGTTATATTCTAGCACGTTATCATTATTTAAACACTTCTGATCGTGATATACTGGCACTAAAGGAGGGGATACAATGAATTTTATCTCATGGAACGTAAATGGTTTACGTTCAGCAGTTAAAAAGAATTTTTACGAATTTTTTAATGAAACTGATGCTGACTTTTTTAATGTTCAAGAAACTCGAGTTCACGAAAATGATATTGCCTTAGAAGTACCAGGTGACTACTACCAGTATTGGGACTCAGCGGAACGTCCCGGGTACTCGGGAGTAACTACTTTCACAAAGCATAAGGCTGATAATGTGTTTTATGGTGTGGATGGAAGCGATACTGACACTGAGGGTCGTTGTTTGACACTTGAATATCCTGACTTTTATTTAATTAATACCTACGTACCCAACTCAGGTGAAGAGTTGCAAAGACTCGACTACCGTCTCGATTGGGACCAAAAATTTATTACTTTTGTAAGTAAACTTGCCGAAAGAAAGCCGGTTGTGATCGGCGGTGATATGAGCGTGGTTTATCAACCAATTGATATTGATGACCCCGAAGAAGATCACCACAAGGCTGGGTACACCCAACAGGAACGTGACGACTTTGGTCGATTACTCGCTTCTGGATTTGTTGACACTTTTAGGGCACTCCACCCTTACCAAAGTGGTGCATACACTTGGTGGAGTTACCGTTACGACGAGCGAGCTCAAAATCGTGGTTGGAGAATGGATTATTTCTTGGTCTCTAACTCAATTCAAGATGACGTTGCCGAGTCAAACATTCTTGGTGAGGTAACCGGCTCAGATCATGCTCCGATCCAACTAATTACTGACGGGCTTAAGATTGATTAGAGGAGAATCATTAAATGAATTTTGCGGCAATTGACTTTGAAACTGCTGCGGGCCAACGGGCTAGCGCTTGCTCGGTCGCATTAACGGTAGTAAGAAATAACGAAGTCGTTGATGAGTTTTACTCATTAATTAATCCCGAATGTGAGTTTAACTGGCGCAATATCAATGTTCATGGTATTCATGAAAAAGATGTAATTGATTCACCAACGTTTCCAGAGGTGTGGGACCAAATTAGTCCCCTCTTCGATCGAAACAAGCTAGTGATTGCCCACAACAACAATTTCGACAATAGTGTATTAAAAAAGAGTCTGGAAAGATATGGTTTATCAAAACCACACTATCAGACTCTTGATACCGTTAAGACTTCCAAAAAGTTTTATCCTGGATTTGTTAACCATAAGTTGAACACGGTTAGCGAAAACTTAGGAATCGAATTAAAACACCATCATAATGCATTAGATGACAGCTTAGCGTGTGCTAACATCTTGATTTATGAATACCAGCAGTTTGGCAAAAACGCCGTTAAACCGTTTGTTAATTTAATATAAAAAGACTGAGATATTTTCTCAGCCTTTTTTTACGTTCATTTTCATTTCAATGACATGATCGTCCTGATCCGTCGTGATAAATCCTAATTTTTTGTATAGTCGAAAAGCCCCTAAATTGGACTTTAAGACCGTTAATCGCAATTCATTAAGGTGACTAAAAGTGGCCACCCAGTCAATGGCTTCCTGAATCAGATAGGTTCCAAGTCCCATGTCCTGATAATCAGCTAAAACGGCAACACCGAGTTCACCGGCAGTATCGGCAACCTGACTAATGCTCAAAACGCCAATCAATTTCGTCCCATCGACTGCCACTAAGATGATGTTAGTACCAGTTGCATTCATCGCGTCAATGGCCTTCGCCTCAGTCTTAGCGGTCAATTGATCGATCTGGACATCCGTTGTAAAGTTACTGGATTCTTGACTTAATTGTTTCATTAATTCGATTAACGCTTCCGCATCGTCTGAAGTAGCAGCACGAATCGTAATTTCTTCATTATCACTTTCACTTGCCAAGCCTTAAGTCTCCTGACTTTAAAATCGAATCAAAATGCTGTCCCTTGGCAGTCATTTCAATTGTCCGATCGTTATCACCCAGATCATCATTTCTAGTAAATCTGATTCTCAAGTACTGGTCGGGAAGTTCGTCCTCCGCAAATTTGGACCATTCAACGACGCTCACTCCATCACCGTTAAAATATTCATTCAAGCCTAATTCGTCGGCCCCACCCTCTTCAAGACGATAAACGTCCATGTGATAGAAGGGTAATCGTCCATTTTTGTATTCACGAATAATGGTAAAAGTCGGACTTTTGATGTTTCGCTTAATTCCGAGACCCTTCCCAAGTCCCTTTGTGAAGGTAGTTTTCCCAGCTCCAAGGTCACCATCGAGTAAAATAACGTCTCCAGCTTTTAAATCCGGTGCGAGTTCTTCGCCTAATTTTTCGGTTTGATCGGGACTATCAACCTTAAATTTAATCAATTTAATCGCCTCAAATTAAAGTGCTTGAGTAGCCGTGATAATGGCTACTTTGTAAACATCTTCAGCATTGCATCCCCTCGACAAATCAGAAACTGGTTGATTCAATCCCTGAAGAATCGGACCGATGGCTTCAAATCCACCTAAACGCTGGGCAATCTTGTAGCCAATGTTTCCCGATTGAAGTTCTGGAAAGACAAAAACGGTTGCTTGACCCGCAACGTTCGAATTTGGTGCTTTACTTTTGGCAACCGATGGAACGATTGCAGCATCAAATTGAAGTTCACCGTCAATGGGAGTATCTGGATCCAACTTTTGGGCAATCTGGGTTGCACTTTGAACCTTATCAACTTCTGGCCCCTTAGCTGAGCCCTTCGTCGAAAAGCTTAATAAAGCCACCTTAGGATCGATATCAAACAGACGAGCAGTATGAGCACTTTCAACGGCAACTTCACCAAGTTGTTGATCATCAAGTTCAATGTTAATAGCACAATCCGCAAATAGATAACGAGTATCGCCCTTTTGCATGACAAAAGCACCACTAATCAACTTCACACCTGGTTTAGTTTTAATAATCTGAAGCGCAGGACGAACCGTATCACCAGTTGGGTGAGCCGCACCTGACACCATTCCATCAACGGTTCCCATGTATACCATCATCGTGCCAAAGTAATTCGGATCTTTCAGCCATTGACGAGCTGTTTTTTCATCCGTTTTGCCGTTACGACGTGTCACAAGTGATCCAACCATCTTGTTGAACGTGTTAGAGTCAACGTTTTGGATATCAATGATTGTGATTCCATCTAAATCACTTCCGTTTTCTTTAGCAACTTGTTTGATTTTTTGGGGGTCACCCAATAACGTTGGTTCAACCAGATTATCCTTTTTAAGCCGACTAGCTGCTTCAATGATTCTAGGATCTTCCCCTTCAGGGAATACTAGCTTAATGTTTTTACCGCTGATTTTTGCTTTCAAACTATCAAAAAGGTCCATAATTAACTCTCCTTATTAGTGGCAGTGACGTGTTCCGGTAATTTCCAGTTAATCGGCGTCTCACCCATGGCTTTTAGTGCTTCATTCGTCTTTGAAAACGGCTTTGAACCAAAAAAACCTCGATTCGCAGAAAGGGGACTGGGATGAGCCGACTGAATAACAATGTTGGCATCAGTATTGATTAACTTGATCTTATCTCTGGCTGCCCTGCCCCATAGAATGAAGACAACTGGTTCAGGACGCTTTGACAATTGTTCAATAGCATAATCAGTGAGTCTTTCCCATCCTTTGCCACGATGAGAAAAAGCCACTCCATCTTGAACGGTCAAAACAGAGTTTAACAACAATACCCCTTGCTCAGCCCAACTCTTTAGATAACCATGATTAACTGGTTTAATTCCCAAATCACTTTGTAATTCCTTATAAATATTCTTTAAAGATGGTGGAACAGCTACGCCTGGCATTACCGAAAAGCTAAGACCATTGGCCTGATTAGGACCATGATATGGATCCTGACCCAGGATAACTACCTTCACCTTACTAAAGGGGGTCCACTCAAACGCCTGAAAAATATGGTGCATTTCTGGATAAATCGTCTTGTTATTATACTCTTCAACCAAAAAACGCCTTAACTTTTGATAATATGGTTTTTCAAATTCTGGCTTCAGAATCGGCCACCAGTCGTTATGAATAAACGGTTTCACTATTAACACCTCCAACTTATTTTACCATAAAATGTGAATTTTTAGGCAAGCAAAAAGAGAGTGCAGTAGCACTCTCTTTTAATTAATAATGTTTCATAACGCGATCAATTTGCCGCTGGGTATCACGCTGCTTAATGGTTTCACGTTTGTCATATTCACGCTTCCCCTTAGCAACCCCAATCAGCACCTTAGCGTAGCCATGTTTTAAATAAACTTTTAAGGGAACAATGGTAATTCCCTTAGTCAAAGTCGCTTCACCAAGTTTTTTGATCTCTTTTTTATGCAACAATAACTTTCGATTACGCAATGGGTCATGATTAAACTGATTTCCCTGCGCATACTCACTAATGTGGACATTCATCAAATAAGCTTGGCCATTTCTAACCTGCACGAATCCATCCTTTAGATTCATGCGGCGTTCTCTGACTGATTTAATCTCAGTTCCGGTTAGTGATATGCCCGCTTCATAGGTATCAGAAATAAAGTAATCATGTCGGGCCTTGCGGTTGGTTGCCATTACGTTCTTTTCGGTTGGTTGATGCTTTTTTCTAGCCATACTCCCATCCCCTATTTTTTGTGACTATTAGATGGTTTGGTTCTGACCTTAAACGAATGACCCTTTTTACCGTTCTTTCTACGATCTTGATTCTTATAACTCTGACGACGATTCTTTCCATCAGAGTGTTTGCCACTGTGATGGTGCTTATCATTTTTATGTTCTTGTTTTGGAAGAAGTTCACTCAGCGGAGCATCTTCTGGTTTAACAATCTCAAAGTCAACAGTCATTTGATCAACGTCGGCCGCAACACATTTAACTCGTAACGTTTGTCCGATCTTATACGTTCTTCTGGTATTCCTACCAACAAGTGCCAGGTACTTTTCGACGTACTCATAATAATCATCGTTCATCTTGCTGATATGAATAAGACCCTCAACGGTGTTTGGAAGTTCAACGAACATTCCGAACTTCATCACTGAAGATACAACGGCATCGTATTCCTCACCAATATGTTGAGTCATGTACTCAGCCTTCATCATCGAATCAACGTCTCTTTCGGTGTCAACACCGCGACGCTCAGTTTCTGAACAGTGAACCGCAACTTCTCCAACCTGGTCAGAATAAGTTTGTTTGGTAACATCATTAATCCCATTATCTTCATAGTAATGAACTAAACGATGAACAAATAAATCAGGATAACGTCGAATTGGTGAAGTGAAATGGGTGTAGTATTTGGCACCTAATCCAAAGTGTCCTACACATTTATCACTATATTTGGCCTGTTGTAAACTTCTAAGCATCATTACTGATACCATCGTTTCTTCAGGAAGTCCGTGTACTTTACTTAAAATGTTCTGTAAAGTCTTGGGAGTTAAGTGATCTGGATCAGCCTTTACCTCAATTCCAAAGGCAGTTAGGAACTCAAAGAAGTCCTTAACCCGCGTTGGATCTGGCGTCTCGTGGACACGATAAATGAACGGAACTTTAAGCCGATAGTAAGTTTCGGCAACGGTTTCGTTTGCAGCCAACATGAATGATTCAATCATTCGTTCAGCTAAACCTCTCGTTCTAAGTTTAATATCAACGGGTTTACCTTCTTTGTTCATGATGATTTCTGCTTCATCATCATCAAAGTCGATCGCCCCACGACGCTTTCTTTGCTTGTATAAAATTCGGTGTAACTCAGCCATGGTTTCAAACATTGGTACTAAATCATGGTATTCTTCTCTCGTTTTCTTATCATGTGATTCAAGAATGTTATTAACAGCTGTATATGTCATTCGAGCCTTCGACTTCATAACACTCGGATGAATCCGCTTTTTGACAACTTTTCCTTGCGGATTAATCTCCATATCACAACTTAAACACAACCGTAACTGTCCCTCGTTTAACGAACAAATCCCATTCGATAGACGGCGAGGCAACATTGGAATAACTCGGTCGGTCAAATAAACTGAGGTTCCACGCTTATACGCCTCACGATCAAGTAGTGTTCCTTGTTTAACGTAGTGACTAACGTCAGCGATGTGAACCCCTAAATGATAATTGCCATTTGGTAATTTCCATGCCGTTACCGCATCATCCAAATCTTTGGATGATTCTCCATCAATGGTAACTAACGTCTGATCGGTAATATCTTCTCGTCCTTTGGTCTCCTCAGGTAAAACATGGTCCGGAATAGCATCTGCTTCTTCTAGCACGTCTTCTGGGAATTGGGAAGGAACATCATGAGCATAGACGACCTGTAAAATATCAATTCCAGGGTCATCAACACTTCCAATGACTTGCTTAACGATTCCAACCATATAATCCGGATGCTCGTTATTTGGATATTCCGTAATATCAGCAGTAACCACTTCTCCTGGGGTAGGATGAAGACCAGCATCTACCACGTAAAACTTAAATCCTGCCAATTTTTTGTCTTTTAAAACAACCTGCCCAAGATAACCATGGTCATCATCAGTCTGACGAAATTCACCAACCACGTGCGTGTAATGGTGTTCTAAAATGCTAACCACTTTAGCTTGTGGACCACGATCAGAATCTTTTTCACCCGGCTTAGTAATCTGAATCTCAACCTTATCCAGGTTCATTGCATGCATTGTTTCATCAGGTGCAATAAAGGCATCAGGTAATTCATCATCATATCTAACAAAGCCAAATCCCTTTGGATTAGAGTGGAAAATCCCCTCTAGCTTCAACTCACTTGGATTAACCTTAAAATCACCATTTTCAGTAACCACAACGGCACGGTCTCGTTCCAGTGAAGCGAGCTCCGAAACGATTAATTTGAAAGCTGATGATCCATGATAATTCAAATCATCAGCTAATTTTTCGACACTATAACTTTGATCAGGATGTGATTGTAACTCCTGCTCAATTTCATTTTTCAACTTATTATCTTGCAATATATTTTCCTCTACAATCCAATTGACTTATACGTCAATTATAAATCTCATTCTTTAACAAACGCTAGTAATCCGCTTTAAATGCAAAAACCCCCTGTTTAACAGGAGGTTTTTTATTAATGTGATGAAATCCACATTAGAATTAATGCGATACCAAAGAAAAAGATTCCTAGTACCACAGTCACTTTTTGCATAAATGCCTCAAAGCCCCTCGGCTTGGACTCAGAGGAAGAATCGTTGGCACCACCAGAGAGTGATGACATCGCATCATTATTTTTAGAAGGTTGCATTAAAACTGCACCAATAATGAGAATACTAACGATCCATAATAATATCATCAAAAGATTATTCAAAAAAATGCCTCCTACCCATCAGCTAAACAGGCTTATCAATACTTTAACCAGTTTAGCATAAACCAGGAGTTATTTCCAGTCCATCATTATTTCTCGGTTCGATTGGTCCTAATAAACAAAAACGAACTGAACAGCAAAATTACCATTCCAATCAGTGAAAGGAATGTACTTACGTGTTCCCCGGTTTGAGGCAACTTTTTAGCATGTTGGCGATTCGCACGGGCACTGCTTACCCCATGTTTACTTCTTCTTACATGAACCGCTGCCTTTGGATCGCGGTTCGCACCTAAGTAAGGATCGTGATGCGTAAAATTACGATGATTATTCTTGTTCATTTTATTCTCATTTAGCCCTTGAACCGAACGTTCAAATCTTTTTTTACCATGTGACAATACTGGACTCATCTCACTTTCAAGCACTTTCTTCGTGGTTTCATGATTGTTTTTCTCATCATTATCAACCCTACCAGTTCGTTTTACCATTGGTTCATTATGATTCCCAGCTATCTTTTTATCTGGAGTAGTTTGATCTGATTCATGAGGTCGGTTATCTGGCAAATCTTGAGAATGATCGGTCTTTTTAGTCGATTCATTCGGTACGATTGGTTTATGATTATCAGCCGGTTCAACTGGATGATCATGCTTATGATCATTGAACGGAACTACTCCACCAGAATCTGGATGATCGTTACTTGGAATTGGTTTAATCGGAATATGGGGTGTCGGGATTGGCAAATCTTCGTCTTTATTGTAATTAAAAACGACCACGTCACTTCCTACATAGATTGGTGGAATATTTTTGTCTAAATGAAATCCAGGAATTAGTGGTGCCTTGATATCGGCTCGGTTTTTGACGTTCACTTTGGCAATACCAAAGGCATACGATGAATCCTTTTCTCCGTCCTTATTTACCCAATGTTTATGAGCGGTAATGGTGTACTCGCTTGCCCTCACATTTGGAGTAAAAATCCTAAGTGATAACCCAACTGTAATCGCAATTAATGCTAAAAATAATGAAAATTGTTTTGTAATATTCATGTTTCTCCTCCTCTTTCTGTGATTAAATACGAGGAAGGTTTACGAACTCACGAAATTTATGTATAAAAAAACACCTTCATAACGAAGGTGTTTTTAAATCAATTATTTTTTGATGATTGCTTCTTTAGCTTCTGGGCTCAAGTTGTAGAATGAGTTAATTCCCTTGTACACAGCAACTGATCCTAATTGATCTTCAATTCTCATCAATTGATTGTACTTAGCAATTCTTTCACCACGACTCATTGAACCAGTCTTGATTTGGCCAGTGTTAAGAGCGACAACTAAGTCTGAAATAGTGGTGTCTTCAGTTTCACCAGAACGGTGAGAAATAATTGCAGTGTAACTAGCTTCCTTAGCCATGTTAACGGCATTAACAGTTTCAGTTAAAGTACCGATTTGGTTAAGTTTAATCAAGATTGAGTTAGCAACGTTCATCTTGATACCCTTTGACAAGTACTCAGTATTAGTAACGAACAAATCATCACCAACGATTTGAACTTTCTTGCCTAAGCGCTTAGTAGCCATTTGCCAATCTTCCCATTCGTTTTCATCCAATGGGTCTTCGATTGAAATGATTGGGTATTTTTCAACGATGCTGTCAAGCAAAGTGATGAATTCATCAGCAGTGTATGACTTACCGTCACCAACCAAGTTGTACTTCTTAGTGTCAGCATTGTAGAATTCTGAAGCGGCACAGTCAAAGGCAATTGAAATGTCCTTGCCTGGCTTGTATCCAGCACGCTTGATTGCTTCAACTAAGATTTCAAATGGTTCTTCGTTATTCTTCAAATCAGGTGCAAATCCACCTTCATCACCAACAGCAGTTGAGTATCCGCGTTCTGCCAAGATTGCTTTCAAGTTATGGAATGTTTCTGATCCCATTCGAACAGCTTCTCTAAATGACTTTGCACCAATTGGCATAATCATGAATTCTTGGAAATCAACCTTGTTGTTAGCATGCTTACCACCATTGATAACGTTCATCATTGGAGTTGGAAGAACATGTGCATCGAAACCACCTAAGTAGTTATATAGTGGAACACCAAGTTCGTCGGCTGCAGCTCTAGCAGCAGCAATTGAAACGGCTAAGATTGCGTTAGCACCTAACTTAGCTTTGTTTGGAGTGCCATCAAGTTTGATCATAGCTTGGTCAATACCTAATTGATCAGTTACATCGAAACCAACGATTTGTTTGGCAATAATGTTGTTAACGTTGCTAACAGCCTTAGTAACACCTTTGCCCATATATCTATTTTTGTCTCCGTCACGAAGTTCTACGGCTTCGTGTTCACCAGTTGAGGCACCAGATGGGACGATTCCACGGCCCATTGCACCGTCTTCTGTGTAAACTTCAGCTTCAACAGTTGGATTTCCACGTGAATCCAATACTTCGCGAGCATAAATATCAGAAATAATTGACATGTTATCTCTCCTTAGTGAATTTGTTACCTATATTTAAAGGTCAACTTAATTCTATTAGTTTAGGCTTTAACTTGCAATCATAATAACTAATTATTTTGCAAATCTTGGTAATTTGCGAGCTCTAAAAATTCCTTGGGTTCTAGACTACTTTTCCCGGCCAAAATCCCGTCAATATCAATCTGCTTCATAAGTGAAACGATGTTGTCTGGATCGACGCTGCCACCATATAAGATCCGGATCTGGTTAGCAATATCATCAGAGTAGATATCAGCTAGCGTCTGTCTGATAAGGTAACACCCCTCTTCTGCTTCAGTAGTTGAAGCACTATGGCCTGTCCCAATTGCCCAACTCGGCTCGTAAGCAATGACAACCTTTAGAGCGTCTTTTTCGGAAACACCCTTTAAGCCAGCCGTAACTTGGTTAACTACCCAGTGAATTCGATCACCAGTCTCAAGGCGACCCATCGTTTCATCACAACAAAGGATTGGCTTCATGTTATTACCTAAAACCGCATGCACTTTCTTATTAATGATGTCATTAGTTTCATTAAAGTAACGACGTCTTTCAGAATGCCCCACAATCACGTACGGGATTCCCATTTGACTGAGAGCCTTGGGACTAACTTCTCCCGTATAGGCCCCCTCATTTTTGTAAAAACAATTTTCAGCCGTTACGTGCAATGGACTTGATCCATTAGCTTTAAGCATTGATTCAAGAAACAACGGTGAAGCTGCAAGAGCCGTTTCAACGTTTTTAGGGTCTGGTATTTTATCTTTAATATCAATCACAAACTGAACTGCCTCATCTAACGACAAGTTCATCTTCCAGTTCCCACCAATAAAAGGAATACGCATGATACTTCTCCTCTCGTAATTCATCTTTACCTACATTCTAGCGGAAAGAGAGGTAATAAGCTAGAAAATTGATACAAACAAAAAAGTCACCGATTAAATCGGTGACTTTTAAATTACTTTTTATCAGAAATTGATGCAATCCCTGGAAGAGTCTTACCTTCAAGATATTCAAGTGAAGCTCCACCACCAGTTGAGATATGAGTAAGCTTATCAGCCACACCCAACTCCTTAACGGCAGCAGTTGAATCTCCACCACCAACGATGGTAGTAGCATCCTTCAAAGTGCCTAAGAACTTACCAATTGCCAAGGTTCCCTTAGCAAACTTAGGAAATTCAAAGACGCCCATTGGTCCGTTCCAAACGACGGTCTTTGCGTCCTTTAAAACGTCCTCGAATAACTTAATACTCTTAGGACCAATGTCAAGCCCCATCATGCCGTCTGGAATTCCACCATCAACGACTTCAGCCTTGGCATCATTTGAAAACTTGTCGGCTACCACTGAGTCAACAGGTAAGACAATCTTGTCGCCACCCTTTTTAAGGATATCTTTAGCAACATCAATCTTATCCTTTTCAACAAGTGAATTACCAACAGGAATTCCCTTAGCAGCGTAGAATGTGTAAGTCATTCCACCACCGATAATAATCTTATCAGCCTTGTCTAACAAGTGATCAATCACACCAATCTTGTCAGAAACCTTCGCACCACCAAGAATTGCGATAAATGGGTGCTTGGGATTATCAACGGCATTCCCTAAGAACTTAATTTCTTTTTCCATTAAGTATCCGGCAGCAACTGGCTTACCAGCCTTTTCCATTGCTTTAGCGATCCCGACATTTGAAGCGTGTTCTCTATGAGCAGTTCCAAACGCATCATTAATGAATTCATCACCAAGTGAGGCCCAGTATTCGCCTAACTTGGGGTCGTTACCAGACTCACGTTTAACGTTTTTACCATTAACAACATCCTCATAACGAGTGTTTTGTACCAAAAGGACTTGGCCGTCAGACATGTTGTCAATTGCTTCTTCAAGCTGTGGACCTTCAGTAACAGGAACAAATGTAACTGGTTTGCCAAGCAATTCAGCTAATTTTTCTGCAACTGGACGAAGGGATAAACCTGGTTTATCGCCTTCTGTTTTAACTCTGCCTAAATGAGAAAATAGGATTGCCTTCCCACCATGATCAATTACATACTTGATTGTTGGAAGAGCAGCAACGATTCTGTTATCGTCACCAATTTTACCGTCCTTAACTGGGACGTTAAAATCAACACGCATCAGAACTTTTTTACCTTGAACATCTAAATCGTCAACGATTACTTTTGCCATCGTGATTGCCTCCAGTGTCTAGTTATATTTTATATAGGAAAAGACGGAAGAGATTTCCCTCCTCCGCCTTTTCAAAGTTGCAATCTAAAATTATAGAGTAGCAAATTTCAACAAGGTACGAACCATGTTGCAAGTGAAGCCCCATTCGTTATCGTACCAAGCAACAGTCTTAACTAATTGAGTGTCACCACTTTGAGTGATTTCAGTTTGACCTGGGTCAAATACTGATCCGTGTGAGTCTCCGATAACATCAGTTGAAACCATGTAATCATCAGCGTAACCAAAGGCATCGTTTACATGACTCTTCATAGCATCGTTAACTTCTTCAGCAGTAACATTCTTGTCTAAGATAGCTACTAATTCAGTTAATGAACCATCAGCTACGGCAACACGTTGTGCGTGACCCTTAAGGACACCATCAAGTTCTGGGATAACCAAACCGATTGCTTTAGCAGCACCACTTGAGTGAGGTACAGTGTTAATAGCTGCGGCACGGTTGTTTTGTAACTTAGCGCTACGTGGGCCATCTTGAAGTGCTTGTGAAGCAGTGTAAGCATGAACAGTAGTCATAGTACCTAACTTAACGCCGAAGTCTTTGTTCAACCAGTAAGCCATAGGTGCTAAACAACTAGTGGTACATGAACCAGCAGAAACGATCTTGTCTTCTGAAGTTAAGTCATCCATGTTAACACCAGGAACAACAGTAGTCATTTGACCAGCAGGTGCTGAAATCAAGACACGCTTTGCACCAGCATCAAGATGAGCTTGTGCTTTTTCTTTTGATGTGTAGAAACCGGTACATTCAAGTACGAAGTCAACACCATCATTTTTAACCCAAGGAATGTTCTTTGCGTCACGTTCTGCATAAACTGGGATACGAGTACCGTTAACGATAATTGCATCTTCAGTAGCTGAAACGTCACCATCAAAGCGACCATGAACTGAGTCATATTTTAGTAGGTAAGCTAACATTGAAGGGGTAGTTAAATCATTAATTGCTACAACTTCGATATCACTTGAATTCAATTCAAGGATACGTCTGAATGCTAGACGACCAATTCTTCCGAAACCATTAAGACCAATTTTTGTAGTCATAATATGCTTCCTCCTTTTGGAATAATCAAATTTTAATACATTCACATCTTAACACTTTTGCCAAATCATGTCAGTGATTAAAAACACCGAATGACAAGCCGCAAGCGATAAAATTGTGACAATGAATTCGAAATTCATCACCAGAAACAGTATAGCAAAAACAAACCCCATTTGTAATTAAAAAACCATTATTATCTTGAGTTTTTTCCTCTAATCTACTATATTTAATATTGTGTTGCGCGTGTAGTGTAATGGATAGCACGTAAGATTCCGGTTCTTGAGATGACGGTTCGATTCCGTCCATGCGCATAAAGCAGTGAGAGAGTCTCGCTCACTGCTTTTAATTTCTTTCAATTGACCATTACCGTTATAATAGAGGTTAAGTCGAACTGTAGGAACTTATATATGAAATTAAACGCAAACCTTAAAAAATATCGAAAACAAAATCAACTAACTCAAGCAGAAGTCGCAAACAAAATTAACGTTTCAAGAAAAACCATTTCAGCGTGGGAAAATGGTCGTAGTAAGCCTGATCAAAATGCGATAAGCAACCTTGCTACCCTTTATCAAGTTCCAGTCAGTGTCCTGACTGGAAGTAAATCTGAAAATAGCCACAAACCAAAATTAAGTTTTAGACAAAAAATGATCCGTATAAAGCGGTATGGTTATATCTCAAAGTATGCTTACTTTTTTGAGCTGGTCTTACTCATAATTGGGGTAGTATTATTTATCTTGCCCTTTAATTTACATGATCTTTGGCTAATTCCACTTTTTGTGATCGATCTTTGCATCATTATTCTCTATGAGAAGAACTGGAAAACCATCACACAAGATAAACCTTTAATGAAAAAAGTCGAAATTTTATCTCCGATATTATGGGTGGTAATCTTTCTAATTGGGTGTGTTATCAACCTTGATGCCATGCTTAGTCATGATTTAATGATGAAAGTTGGAACCATTATTGGTATAATTATGTTTTCATTTACATTAAGTATTGGCTTGATTCTTGGAATCTTGTTTCCGTTAAAGCGGATGACAGTTAAACGCTCGTCTAAAAATTAATTAGACAGTTCGGGTTAACAAATGCCGTTCTGTAGGCAATGTAACCCGTAATGTAACCGTCAAATAGACAAATTTATTAATATTTTATTGAGACTAGCCATACATAGCTAGCCTTTTGTGTGCGAACAACTTAAGATAGTTAATGGAGTTTGGTTAGCAGAAGTAATCAATTTAATAAGCAATTGAAAAGGAGAAGATACTATGTGTGGATTTACTGGTTATATTAACCAAAATAATATCCCAAAGGATACTATCAAAAGCATGGCTAAAAGAATTAAACACCGTGGACCAGATGATGATGGTTTCTTCCAAAATGATGAGATCTCAATGGGTTTTCGTCGTCTATCAATCATTGACTTAGCCAATGGGCATCAACCAATGTTTGGTGATAATGATACCGACGTTCTAACCTTTAATGGTGAGATTTACAATTATAAAGATCTTCAAAAAGAATTAATCGCAGCGGGACAAAAATTTGATACCGACTGTGATTCAGAAGTTTTAATTCGTGGATACGAAGCATGGGGCCCGAAAAAATTACTTTCAAAGCTTCGTGGGATGTTTGCATTTACAATCTACGATTCAAAGAAACACCAGGTCTTCGGAGCTCGAGACCACTTTGGTATCAAACCACTCTACTACTATGATGATGGAACGAACTTTATGTGGGGATCCGAAATTAAAGCCTTTTTGGCAAACCCTAATTTTAAAAAGGAACTGAATACCAAATTATTACCAGTTCACTTAAGTTTTGAATTCATCCCATCAGCAGAAACAATGTTTAAAAACGTTTATAAGGTAATGCCAGGACAATACTTCATCTATAAAGATGGTAAAACTACCACTGACACATACTACAAATACAACTATGATCACATTGATAATTCGCAAACAATTGATGGGGACGCTAAAAAAATCGAAGGATTAGTTGATGACAGTGTTAAGGCGCACATGGCATCTGACGTTCCTCTGGGTAGTTTTCTATCAAGTGGTGTCGATTCCAGCTATGTGCTCAATGAAGCCGCTAAGATTAAACCCATGCAATCATTTTCGCTTGGGTTTAACGGTTCCAAGTACAGTGAATTAAAATGGTCAACTAAATTTGCAAAAGAAATTGGACAAAAGAACACGGCCACCACAATTGATGGTGAGGATTACTTCGATTTCCTTCCTACTATGATGTACTACATGGACGAGCCGCTGTCTAATCCTTCCGCCCCACAACTTTACTACCTATCACACAGTGCTAGAAAAGACCTAATTGTTTCATTATCAGGTGAAGGTGCTGATGAATTCTTTGGCGGATACAATACCTACCTCGAAGCTTTTACCTTTGAGAAGTACCAAAAGATGGTACCAAAGTTTGTTAGAACGGCTCTTGGTAAGATTGCCTCATCGCTCCCACGTTTTCACGGTCGTCGTTTCTTAATCCGTGGTGCTCAACCACTGTATGAACGATACTATCGGGTTAACTACGTGTTTGACGAACATGATCGTGAGCGTGTCTTAAAGGATAAATCACTTAACTTCGATACTGGTCAGTACACTAAGCATATCTTTGATGAAGTGGCTGGCAAGGATGAAGTAACCCAAGAACAGTACTTTGACATTAACACCTGGTTACCTTTCGATATCCTGCAAAAGGCTGACCGGATGAGCATGGCTAACAGTCTTGAGGTCAGAACTCCCCTAGTGGACAAAAACGTAGCGGAATTTGCCAAAACCATGCCAACTAAGACCCGAATTTCATTTGATAAAGACGGCAATCCAATCACTAAGGTGGCCTTTCGAAAAGCGGCTTCCTCACAAGTACCAAAGGTCGTTGCCGACAAAGAAAAATTAGGTTTCCCTTCCCCAATCGCGCAATGGATCAAAGAGCCCAAATACCATGCTAGAATCGAAGCAGCATTTCATTCCGACATTGCCAAAAAATTCTTTAACGTGGACGACTTAGACCGCATTCTGAAAGAACACATGGAAGGTAAATCCAGCATGCAGAAGATCTTTACCATTTATACTTTCATTCTTTGGTATGGCGTTTACTTCCCAGAAGACACCAACATGGATTACAATAAGGAAGTTGATTTACACAAATACTCACGTGAATCAATCGCATAATTATCATCAAGCAAAGTCTTTGACCTTTATTGACCTTTAATGTAGAATGACTTTTATAACTTGATATAATTTAAAATTATCAAAGGAGGAGTATGGATATGAATTTAGTTCCAACTGTCATTGAAAACTCACCACAAGGTGAACGTGCATATGACATTTACTCACGTCTTTTAAAAGACCGAATCATTATGTTATCCGGTGAAATCCAAGATGATATGGCCAACGCAATTATTGCCCAACTATTGTTCTTGGATGCTCAAGACTCTGACAAAGATATCTACTTGTACATCAACTCACCAGGTGGTGTTATCACTTCTGGAATGGCAATCTATGATACGATGAACTTCATCCACGCGGATGTTCAAACCATCGTAATGGGAATGGCAGCATCAATGGCCAGTGTACTGGCTTCATCTGGTGCCAAAGGTAAGCGTTTTGCATTACCACACGCTCAAATCATGATTCACCAACCATCTGGTGGTGCTCAAGGTCAACAAACTGAAATTGAAATCGCCGCAAAAGAAATTTTGCGAGCTCGTAAGATGATTAACGAGTTACTTGCTGAAAACTCCGGTCAACCCCTTGAACGGGTTAACCGTGATACTGAACGAGATAATTACCTTACTGCCGACGAAGCGGTTGATTATGGTTTGATTGACGGTATCATGAAAAACAGTTCAGACAAGAAATAATCAGTTTCTGTCTATAATAAAAGCAGCATTTAGAATAATTATTCTAAGTGCTGCTTTTTTCGTTGGTTTAATTAGGCATTCCCGGAACGTAACTCCGTTGCAAACTCATTAATCTTACGTAATCGATGATTTACTCCTGATTTAGAAATTGGTCCACCCGGAATCAGATCACCTAACTCCTTTAAACTCACCTCTTGGTGCTTCATTCGCACTTCAGCCACATCACGCAATTTGGGCGGCAACTTTTTCAGCCCCACCGTCTCCTTTATGAACTGGATGTTTTCAATTTGCTTAGTTGATGCGTTAGCCACCTTGTTCATATTGGCGTTTTCACAGTTTACCAGTCGGTTAACGGAATTCCGCATGTCCCTGACAATTCGAATATCCTCGAATTTGAGCATGGAATTAGTGGCTCCAATTAATTGCAGAAAGTCCGCAATCTTTTCGGCTTCTTTCAAGTACGCAATGCACCCACTTCGTCTCGTAGTGGTTTTAGCGCCCAGATGATAACGATTCATCATCTCCGCAATCATTTCATTATGATTCTCGTACGTTGAATAGATTTCAAGATGGTACCGAGATGTCTCTGGATTATTAACGGATCCCCCCGCTAGGAATGCGCCACGTAAGTAAGACCGAACCTGACCATCATCTTTAAGTAACTCTAATGGCACTCGCTCAATAATCTTATTTCCATCCAAAATGCCCAAATCATCCAAGATTTCTCTTACATGCTGATTCAGACGCACCACGTACAGATTGTTCTTTTTTAGTTTCATCTTTTTTCGAACCAGGACTTCGCCCTCAACGTGATAAAACTGGAGTAAAAGTTGATACAGTCGTCTAGCAATGGCTGGATTTTCGGACTGAACATCCAGTACAAGGTGTCTTTCGGATATTTTAAGTGTCCCGTTCATTCGAATCAATGCCATCAGTTCCGCTTTCGCGTTAGCTCGATGGACTTCTAGGTTAGTTAATTCTTTTTTGACGTCACTAGCATATGACATCTAATCATCCCCTAATGGCGAATTTTAGGTTGCCCTAATAAACGAATCAGTTCGTCGGACACTAGTAGTCCATTATGAAAAGCTCCGTGATCTCTTAGTTCAAGAAAATCAGAAGAAATCACCCGACAACCCTGTTTCTTTAGTCCCTTAAAATCAGATTTAACTGGTTGAGCTTCATCGCCCCAGCGTTGGTGATCAATGTAACTCGCCGGAACCTTTTTATTATTAACCAAAACGGTATCAATAAAATTAGTTTTCAAGTGTCGATTTAAGACCCGAACATGATCAGCATCAGTAAAATTATCGGTTTCACCCTTTTGGGTCATGATATTACAGATATAAACAACTTCTGCATCGGTCTCAGTGACCGCTTTGCCAACATTATCAACCATCAGGTTTGGCAAGATACTAGTAAACAAGCTCCCCGGTCCCAAAACAATTTGGTCAGCGTTCATGATTGCATTGATCACACTTGGTACTGCTTCCGGTTTCTTGTTTCCATCAGTGGGTTCCACCCACACTCTTTTAATCATTTTGTCAGAATTGGTTATTTCGGATTCCCCAGACATGGTCGTTCCATCGGCAAATTCAGCATGCAGTTCCAGACTTTCATCACACACCGGATACACATGTCCATCAACTTTCATAATGTCGGTCAATTTTTGAATGGCATCAAAAAAGCCGCCGCTCATTTCAGAAAGCGCCGCAATTATTAAATTCCCAATGGCATGGCCAGCGAGAAACTTGTCGGAAGACTCAAAGCGATACTGAAAGATATCCAGATCAATCTGAGGCAACGTTGAAAGAGCCACTAGGACGTTTCGTATATCTCCCGGTGGCAAAACATTAATGTAGTTTCGCAGGATTCCTGATGATCCTCCATCATCAGCCACCGTAACAACGGCGGTAATATCAACATCACGCTTTTTTAAACTTTTTAAAATTACAGGTAAACCGGTTCCTCCGCCAATTACAACCATTTTAGGACGTCCGATTCTTTTACCTACTTTATCGATCATTTATTTAACCCCTTTGTGACGGTTAATGTCTCTGTGGGTGACATTAACTGGATATCCAAGTTGATCTTTGATATCCTTAGCCAATCGTTCCACCATTGCAACTGAACGATGTTGGCCGCCAGTACAACCGATTGCCATGGTGACAGTCGATTTTCCTTCTTTCTTAAATTTAGGTAACGTAAATTTAACGAGGTCAAAGACTTTTTCATAAAATTCATTAGCTTCATCTTGGTTCATAACATAGTCATAAACATCTTGATCTTTTCCAGTCTTACTTCTTAGTTTAACTTCATAAAATGGATTCTTTAAAAAACGCACATCCAAAATAATATCAGCATCGATTGGAAGCCCATATTTAAATCCAAATGACATTAATTCCACGTGAAATGGCTCTGAATGAGAGAGCTTAAACTTATGAATAATCTCCTCACGCAATTCCTGTGGGGTCAAATCACTAGTGTTAATAACAAGATCAGCTGAATCTTTGACCCTTTTCATTAATTTTCGTTCTTTTTCAATTCCGTCGACCACCCGTCCATTTCGAGCTAACGGGTGGGTTCTCCGGCTTTCTTTATATCGAGACACTAATTTTTCGTCAGAGGCATCGAGAAAAATCACCTGATCCTCAGTGTCTTTATCGTTAGACATGTTAACCAAAGTATCAACAATTTCACGATATGAGGCGGGAGCCCTCAAATCAATTACTAAAGCAACCTTCTTAATTTCACTAGAAGTGTGAACCAATTCCATGAACTTTGGAATTAAAGAAGGCGGGATATTGTCAACACAAAAGTATCCTAAGTCCTCACATGTTTGCATGGCCAGTGTCTTACCTGCTCCACTCATGCCAGTGATAATCACAAATTGTTCGTTATCTGCCATTTTGATGCCTCCAAACTCTTATAAGTATAACATACCGGGTGTGTCATTTATATAGTCACCGATTAATTCAAAAAAAGAGCGCTTAATGAATATCCACTAAACGCCCTTCTGCTTTTCAATGTATTGACTGATGGTATCTGGCTGTACGCCAGGAAACGCATCATCAATGGTCTGATTTTCATACTCATTTTTTAATTGTTCACCGCGTTTGATCCCAAACTCCATCAGTGAATGATCTTTAACGTAACCAATCAGCTTCGCGGCCGGCGTCAGGTCGGGATTAACCACTTTCTTTCTGGCGTCAAGACTAGCTTTCACTAGTTCTTCTTGTAAATCATCAGGAGCACTCTCAATTAATTCGTCAATCCGATCCAAAATATGATCAGCTTGCTTTTTTAGTAAGCTTGGTAATGGAGCAGTAGGATGTTGTAAAGCAACCTGATTATTTTGCTTCTTGGCTTCGTTTAAACTTTCATCAGTCCATTTCTGAGGATTAACGATTCCGTCAACTATTACAAGATGAATAAAATCCAAAGTTTTTAAATCAATCTCTAAAAAGTCAAATGGATCAAGATCGAGGGTTCGGAGTTCAAGATAGTCGAAGCCATTTTCATTAACAGAATTAATTCCATCCTTCGCCTTCAAACGCACGGGACCATAAAACTCGCTCTCGGAAAACAATTTGCGGGAATTAACCTCATGCTGCAAGTTGTTTACATATTGACTCAAACTGGCGTAAGAGACATGGATATTATCCAAATTCTCGTATCCGTATTGACTTGAACGTAAAGAACGGACTGGGATAATCTTTTTTTCCGCACCGAATAAATGATCTTCTGGATTTTCTGATAACGGACTTGCCCCGAAAAGGTACGTTAAAAGCCAACGATATCCTACCAATTGCTGAGCAATTTGAAATAACAGTTCTGACCGTGCCCTTTTCCGACTATCAATGGAATGATTTCGTTGAAAAACCTCAATAATTTGGTCGTTGGGTGAATAGTTAAAATGAATGCCACACATGATTTGACGAAAGATTCCGTAGCGTCTCACGAGCCATTTGCGATAATCGGCCATCCAATAACGCTTAAACGTCTTTCTTACAAAATCAACATCATCTTCATCCAGTTTGGGTGGCATCGACATCGGCCAAATGATCTCACTTGGTTCTAGTGTTCCATGAAGAATGGACTGAAGCGACCGCATTTGTAGGAGCACTCCTTTGGTGGACTTGTGTTTATCCGTAACCAATTCTTCCATACTTTCGGCAAAGTCAGTCTGAAAGTGGGTTTCCCCTCGTCGATCACCTAGTTCACGTCTGTGGGCGTAGCGAGAAAGACTGTCACGATTATGATCAACCCGTTCCTCCTCAATCTCGATGCCAAACGAACCGGCAAAAAGTTCATTTGATGAGTTAACAAATTTTGCTTTGTTTCTCATTTTCATCCCTCCAAGCATGTTGATAATTTCACGAGTAGTTGATAGGTGAAATTTCCAATAGTTTACACCGCTCATGTGACACGTCAATAGGATTTGCTAAATTAATTTCATTTCCGTCCTGATTACTACTTTTGACATTGATAAAATTTGAAATTTGAAGAAATAAAAATACATTTCGACTGCAAAAGAATCACTTTTGTGGCAAAATGAAATTGTATATATTAGGAGGGAATTGAGACCATGATTGAAAAATATTTAATTGGAACTTACACCATTAATGCTAGCCAAGGAATCTACCAAATCGAGTTAGATACCGACAAAAAAAGATTACAAAACACTCAGTTAGTAGCCGAGATTGGGAGCCCTACATATCTTGCCGAGTCAAAAGCCCACAAGATCTACGCTGTCGATCGTAATATGGACGAACCAGAACTCCGTGGTGGAGTGGCAACCTTCGACGGTAAAACCATCCCAGCTAAAGAAATGCAGGAATGCATCGAAAAAGGTACTTCAG
This sequence comes from Fructilactobacillus sp. X2R1C3, assembly GCF_059901425.1. Classification (NCBI taxonomy): domain Bacteria; kingdom Bacillati; phylum Bacillota; class Bacilli; order Lactobacillales; family Lactobacillaceae; genus Fructilactobacillus; species Fructilactobacillus sp. X2R1C3. Next base: position 142,462 of record NZ_JBWXUW010000003.1, read on the forward strand.
CTGCATTTGTTTCCATTGACGAACGACGCCAATTTGTCTTTACCGCTAACTACCACATGGGACATGCCAGTGTCTACAAGATCCAAGAAGATGGCACTTTAAAGCTTACCGATCGTGCCCAAGATAATGGAATTCCTGGACCACTTCCGGAACAGGCCGACGGACCACACCCTCATTATGCTAACCTAACTCCTGATAATCGACTGGTAGTGTGTGACCTTGGACTTGACCGTGTCTACCTCTATGATGTTTCCGATCAAGGTAAATTAAACCTAGTCAGTGAAGTCAACGCTCATCCTGGCTTTGGGCCACGAAACATTACCTTTGTTCCAGGAACTGGTAAGGGTTACCTTGTTGGTGAACTAAGCAGTAAAGTTGCTGTGATTGACTACAACGAAGAGGCTGGATTATTCACGGTTCAACAAATTGTTTCAACCATTCCTGACGATTGGGAAAGTCACAACGGTGCTGCTGGAATCAAAGTTTCAAAGGACAACCGCTTTGTCTATGTCTCAAACCGTGGTAACGATTCAATCGCGGTCTTTAAGATTAAACCCAATGGTGATTTAAAACGAATTCAACTGATTTCAAGTGAAGGTGAGTTCCCTCGCGACTTTAACTTTAGTGCCGATGAGTCAATGTTCATCGTTGCTAACCAAAACAGTGATAATGCCACCCTTTACTCACGAGACGCCGATACTGGAAAATTGACTTTGATTCAAAAAGATTTCAAAGTTCCTGAAGGTACCTGTGTGGTTCGCCGCGAAAACGTTGACTAAAACATACTGACTCCAAACAAAAAGCAACTTGCTAATAACATAGCAAGTTGCTTTTTTTATCATTAATTATTCGTTATCAAGGTCACTGTCGATGTCATCTTTAACATCTTGGGCTTTGTTCATAAAGTTCCCCTTACTGCTTTGTAGGTCACCTTTGATCTTATCCATGGTATCACCAGAGATAGCACCTTTAATTTGCTGTGCCTTACCTTGGGCAACGTCACTCAAGTTATCGATGCGATCAGCAATATCATCTAAATCATAGCGATCTTCAAGTACTAAGTAACCTAACACGATGTTTGCACCCAAACTAAAACCTAAAAGTAAATTCTTCATAATGACCCTCCTAATATTGATTAATAATTCAATATAATAGTATCATGCCTGTAAAATAATAACTAGTAAAGACTTCCTCATTAAGATATTAATTAAGAATTAATCCAAAAAAGACACCTCATTAATTGAAGGTGTCTTAATTAATTTTATAGTTTGTGAGCAAATGCCAGCATAATCATATTAATTCCTGCCACTAACAGGACAATTCCCACGATTATAGCTAAAACCTTAGCGGCCAGACTTGGGTCTAACAGCAAGAAAATTCCCAAAAATAGTGTAATAAGATCAAAAACAAGTGATGTCCAGAAGACCCCACCGTTAAACTTACGAATGTGATCAACTACAATCAACTGACAGATTGAGTAAACCAGAATCCAAACTGCAAATAGAATTCCTAGAGTAAAGGTCCCAGCGTGAACGTTAAACAGGAATAATAGTGCTAACAGGATTTCAATCGCACCACCAATTAACATCGTAAAACTTCGATAGCCAATTTCTTGACTTAACTTTCGATAGACCCAAATTGATTTTACCCCGGCAACTAAGGCAACAATGGCGAATATGATCGCCAAAACAGCAGCACTTGTAGTTGGGTGGAAGAACATCAAAACAGCGGCTAATAATAAGACAACTCCAAATAGACATTCAAACCAATCAAATCCCCATTTTTTATCTTCGTACATCATAAATATGACCTCCAATAGTTTGTTTCAACCATATTTTACCACATCTACTTTTGCTAATGCTTTTGAGCTTCAATGGTTCGCTTGGTATCACGCTCTAAGACTGGTTTTAAATACTCGCCAGTATAACTATTTTTCAGTTTAACAATCTGTTCTGGGGTTCCGGTTCCAACCACGTATCCACCGGCAGCGCCACCTTCTGGACCGAGGTCGATCACATGGTCAGCCTCTTTAATAACGTTTAAATTGTGTTCAATGATTAGAACGGTATTTCCCTTATCAACGAGTTTAGAAAGGACACCAATTAATCGTTTGATGTCATCGGTATGAAGTCCCGTAGTGGGTTCATCAAGGATATAAAAATTATTTCCAGTTGAACGCTTGTGGAGTTCAGCAGCTAACTTCATTCGTTGTGCTTCCCCACCTGACAAGGTATTAGCTGGTTGACCTAATTTCACGTAACCAAGTCCCACGTCAGAAATGGTCTGCAACTTTCGCGTAATCTTTGGAATGGCCTTGAAGAACTCTAACGACTCATTCACGGTCATATCAAGAACTTCAGCAATATTTTTTCCCTTGTATTGAATTTCAAGCGTTTCAGAATTATACCGTTTTCCATGACAAACTTCACACGGAACGTAAACATCGGGCAGAAAGTTCATCTCAATCTTCAAGATTCCATCACCATGACAGGTCTCACAACGACCACCCTTAATGTTAAAACTAAACCGTCCCTTTTTATACCCGCGAAGCTTTGCCTCGTTAGTTTGGGCGAACAAGTCCCGAATATCATCAAAGACTCCAGTGTATGTAGCTGGATTACTTCGAGGGGTTCGGCCAATCGGACTTTGATCAATACTTACTAGTTTCTCAATGTTCTTCCATCCAGTGATTGATTTATACTTACCCGGTTTTTCCGAATTATGATTTAACTTCTGTGCCAAGGCACGTTTTAAGATATCATTAACCAACGTAGACTTGCCGGAACCAGAAACTCCCGTCACCACGTCAAACTTACCAAGTGGAAATTTAACGGTAATGTCTTTGAGATTATTTTCTAAAGCACCCTTTAAAATGATGTTCTTGCCGTTCCCCTTTCGTCGTTTTAAGGGAACGGGAATAAACTTCTTTCCAGAGAGATACTGACCAGTTAATGATTTCGGATTTTGAGCCACTTGTTCCGGAGTCCCGGTGGCAACAATCTTACCACCCTTCTCTCCTGCTCCTGGACCAACATCAATTAAATAATCGGCCGAACGCATCGTATCTGAATCATGTTCAACAATAACCAACGTATTTCCTAAATCACGCATCTTTTTAAGGGACTTAATTAAGCGATCATTGTCACGCTGATGAAGACCAATGGATGGCTCATCAAGAACATACAAAATTCCTGAGAGATTTGAACCAATCTGAGTAGCAAGCCGAATTCTTTGAGCTTCACCACCAGAAAGCGTCCGTGCTGATCTGGAAAGGGTCAGGTAATTTAATCCAACGTTTTCCAAAAATTCTAGCCGGTCACAGATTTCCTTAATGATTGGATGAGCAACAACCGTGTCTTGTTCACCAAAAGTAAGGTGACTAAAGAATTGTCGTTCGTCAGCAATATTCATATCAGAAACCTCACCGATATGTTTGCCATCAATTTTAACGGCCAAAGCCTTTTCGTTTAAACGATATCCGTGACAAGTCTGACAGGTTAATTCCGTCATGTACTTTTCCATTTGTTCACGAGTAAAATTGCTGTTGGTCTCGTGATAGCGACGCTTGACGTTGTTAATGACTCCCTCAAAGGGAGCGTCAACATCGCGAACGCCACCAAAGTCACTCTTGTAGTGAAAATGAAACGTCTTACCCTTTGAACCGTTCATCAACAAGTCACGTTGTTTTTTTGGTAATTTACGGTAAGGCGTATCCATATCAATATTAAAGGCTTTACAAGCCTGTTCTAGCATTGCTGGGTAGTATTTAGAACTAATGGGGTTCCAAGGTTCAATTGCGCCCTCATTAAGCGTTTTATCTGGATCTGGAACCACGAGGTCATTATCAACTTCAAGTTTGACTCCTAAACCGTCACATTCAGGACAGGCTCCATACGGAGCGTTGAATGAGAAAAGGCGTGGTTCCAGTTTCCCAACTGTAAACCCACAAATTGGACAAGAGTAATGTTCCGAAAACACCATTGGATCTCGCTTACCAAGAAAGTCAGCAATGGCGTATCCATCACTCAGACGTAAAGCTGTCTCAAGTGAATCTGACAATCGTGAATTAATCCCGTCTCTAACGACAATTCGGTCAACTACCACGTCAATGTTATGACGCTTATTCTTATCTAAATCAAAATCTTCGGTCGCATCATGGATTTCACCATCCACTCGGACTCTTACGAAACCTTCGCGTTTAATTTTTTCAAAAACTTTTTTGTGTTGTCCCTTTTTATCACGGACAACTGGTGACATAATCTGCAACTTAGTACGTTCGGGGAGGGCCATGATTTCGTCAATCATTTGGTCGACGGACTGACTAGTAATGACCGTTCCGTCATTTGGACAGATTGGTGTCCCCACTCTTGCCCACAGTAAACGTAAATAATCGTTAATCTCAGTCACGGTTCCGACGGTTGAACGAGGATTCTTTGAAGTCGTTTTCTGATCAATTGAAATTGCCGGACTAAGTCCCTCAATCGAATCAACATCGGGTTTATCCATTTGACCCAGAAATTGTCTCGCATAAGAAGAAAGACTCTGGACATAGCGACGTTGCCCTTCAGCGTACAGAGTATCAAAGGCCAAAGAACTTTTGCCAGAACCAGATAAACCGGTCATTACCACCATTTTATTCTTGGGGACATCAACGTTGACGTCTTTTAGATTATGTTCACGGGCGCCCTTAATTTTAATGACGTCATTTGCCATCTAACCACCTCACTTTTTCTTCTTTTCACCTTTAAGTTGCATCACGGTATCTCTTAAATTAGCAGCTTGCTCAAAATCAAGTTTCTTAGCTGCCGCTCTCATTTCGTCCTCTAAATTATCAATCATTTCCCTTTGATCCTTAGCACTCATTTGGTCAAAGTCCGACTCAACAAAACTGCCGTTGGTATTATCATCGTTGTTTTTCTCGCCCTGCTTATAGGCAGAAATCGCCTTAGGAATGGGCTTGATAATCGTCTTAGGAGTAATGTTGTGTTCTTGATTGTACTTGATTTGAATGGAACGCCTACGAGCGGTCTCGTCCATCGCATACTTCATCGAATCGGTGACATTGTCTGCGTACATAATAACATGTCCGTGTGAATTACGTGCTGCTCTTCCAATCGTCTGAACTAGTGACCGTTTATCACGCAAGAAACCTTCCTTATCGGCATCCAAGATCGCAATCAATGATGTTTCAGGAACGTCAATCCCTTCACGCAATAAGTTAATTCCAACCAAAACGTCAAATTTACCCAAACGTAAATCACGTAAAATCTGAGTTCTTTCAAGGGTCTTAATGTCACTGTGAAGGTACTTCACCTTAATTCCAAGATCTTTTAAGTAGTCAGTTAAGTCTTCGGCCATTTTCTTGGTCAAGGTCGTAACGAAAGTTCGCTCGTTATTTTGAACTCGTTTATTGATTTCACCCACCAAGTCATCCATTTGATCCTTAGTCGGACGAACTTCAACCGTTGGATCAAGTAAGCCAGTAGGACGAATAATTTGTTGGACAACGTGGTCAGTCCGATCCTCTTCGTAAGGTCCGGGAGTGGCCGACATATAAACAACCTGATTAACCCGTTTTTCAAATTCAGGTAACTTCAATGGTCGATTATCAAGTGCACTTGGTAGTCTGAATCCATAATCAATCAGTTGTTGCTTTCTGGCCTTATCACCGTTATACATCCCACCAATTTGTGGGACCGTTCGATGTGACTCATCAATAAACATCAAGTAGTCTTTAGGAAAAAAGTCCAACAACGTATAAGGAGCTTCACCAGGCTTTCTGCGATCCATGTACCGAGAATAGTTCTCAATCCCAGTTGTGTACCCCATTTCACGCATCATTTCGATGTCATAGGTGGTCCGTTGCTTCAACCTTTGGGCCTCAAGTAATTTGCCCTTTTTCTCAAAGTCAGCAACCTGCTTTACCATTTCATCTTTGATTTCAGGTAAAGCCACGTCCATCGTTTCTTTGTTAGTCAAGAAGTGAGTGGCAGGAAAAATCGTAATCTGTTTCCGTTCCCCAATGACTTCTCCCGTTAACGTATCCACTTCGGTAATCCGATCAATTTCGTCACCGAAAAATTCAATCCGATAAGCGTGTTCATTTCGAGAAGCCGGGAAGACTTCTACCACATCACCATGGACACGAAAGCGACCACGTTGAAAATCAATATCATTTCGATCAAACTGAATGTTAACTAGTTGACGCAAAAAAACATCACGCTCTAGTTGTTGCCCAACGTGTAACGACACGGTGTGGTCTTGGTACTCTTTTGGACTTCCTAATCCGAAGATTGAAGAAACTGAAGCAACAACGATGACATCATTTCGTTCTAGTAGGGCACTAGTTGCAGCGTGTCGAAGTTGATCAATCTCGTCATTAATTGAAGCATCCTTTTCAATGTAGGTATCACTAGAAGGAACGTAGGCTTCGGGTTGATAAAAATCATAGTAACTCACAAAATACTCCACCGCATTATTTGGAAACAACTGCTTGAGCTCACTATAAAGTTGCCCAGCCAAAGTTTTATTGTGCGATAAAACGAGTGTGGGTTTGTTAATGTTCTTAATCACGTTTGCCATGGTGTACGTCTTACCAGTTCCAGTAGCACCCAAAAGGACCTGATCTCGATCTCCATTCTTGATTCCTTGGGTCAATTCCTTAATAGCTTCGGGTTGATCACCAGTTGGAGTAAATTTCGAAACTAGGTCAAAATTATTATTCGTTTTTTTAATCATATTGGCACCTCTTCTTAAACTCGGAAAAAAAGGAGAAAGCATTAACTTTCTCCCGTTACTTATAATAATTCTAGCATACGAACATACTTTCGCAAAGCAATTAGACCAACGCTTCCATACAAAAAGAGCAGATAACCTCTGCTCTTTTTCGTTTAATCTTTAGTTTTAAGCTCTTCGACGTAATTGAAGACACCTTGACCAGCAGTACCACCGTCACCAACGGCAGTGGTAATCTGACGAAGATGCTTCTTTCGCACGTCACCAACCGCGAAGACGCCGGGAATCTTAGTCTTCATTTCATCATCAGTGTCAATCCAACCCTGTTCATCAGTAATTCCAAGGTTCTTGAACGCATCAGTCATTGGTAAAATACCAACGTAAATAAAGACACCAGAAGCTTTGATGTTTGAAGTTTCACCGGTCTGGTTGTTTTTAATCGCAACCCCGGTTACTTTTTGACCGTCACCTTCAATATCAGTAACGTTACTGTTCCAGACAAAATCGATATTGTCCTTATCAAAAGCCCGCTTTTGCAGAATCTTCTGAGCCCGAAGTTGATCACGTCTGTGAATGACCGTAACGTGCTTTACGATATTAGCTAGATAAGTTGCTTCTTCAATGGCAGAGTCACCACCACCGACAACAACAACATCTTCGCCCTTAAAGAAGGCCCCATCACAAACCGCACAGTAAGAAACACCCTTTCCACTGTAGTCTTGTTCGCCGGGAACCCCGAGTTTCTTGTACTCAGAACCAGCGCCAATAATTACAGAAGGAGCTTCATAGTCACCGTCTTCAGTCTTAACAATTCGTTTATCACCATCAATCTCAATGCCGGTAACGGTTCCGTAGCCATACTCAGCACCAAATTGAGTACTCCCATCATACATTTTCTTGGATAAATCTGGCCCTAGAACTGATTTAAATCCGGGATAATTCTCAATCTCAGCGGTGTTGTTCATCTGTCCACCATAGATTCCACGATCAAGCATTAATACAGATAATTCGGCTCGTGATGCATACAATGCCGCCGTCATTCCTGCTGGCCCAGCACCGATTACAATTACATCATACTTTTTTGCCATTATATCGCCTCAATCATTATTTATTGTTTGTTACTTTCTTTAACTCGTCAAGAACTGGTTCGTAGTTTGGTTGATGAGTAATTTCTGGAACTGCTTGGCAATACAAAATTTTGCCTTCAGCATTTACCAAGTAAACCACCCGAGCTAAGTGACCAAAAGCCGGGATATATAAGTGCATGGCTTTTCCAAATGAACCATTAAAATCAGAAAGAATTTCCATGTTGTTGACACCGTGAGCGGCACACCAATTTTTTTGGTATTCAATCGGGTTATTTGAAATGGTAACAAATTTAATTCCCTTAAACTTTGATGCTTCCTGGTTAAAACGAGCAGTTTCTAAACTACATACCTTTGTCTTTAAGTTGGGAACAACACTAATCAACGTTGTCTGACCCTTCAAGTCATCAGTCGTAACATCTTTACCATCAGCATTCTTTACGGTAAATTTTGGTAGATAATCGCCAACCTTTGGTTGATCATCACCCATTAACCATGATACTGGTAGTCCACCTAATTTAATTTTCATAACCAAAAACCTCCTTGACTAATATCAATTGTACAAAATTATATTATCATAAACTGAATTAAATGTTTAATCATTATACTTCAAAATAAAAAATGCCGGCAAAAGTCGGCATTTAATCTATTTTTTCTGTTGTTCGTCTTCCTTAGTCAACTTTTGACCAAGGTCTTTAATGTATTCACGTAACTCTTGCTCGATTTCAGGGTGCTTTAAACCAAAGGTGATGTTAGTTTCAAGCCAGCTAAGTTTGTTACCGGTATCGTAACGATCACCCTTAAACTCATGGGCAAATACTCTTTGAGTTTGATTTAGGGTATTGATGGCATCAGTTAACTGAACCTCGTTCCCCTTGCCAGGTTTAGTGTGTTCCAAAACATCGAAGATCTGTGGAGTTAGTAAGTAACGTCCAATAATTGCTAGATCACTAGGAGCATCCTTTGGGTCTGGCTTTTCAACGAAGTTTCTCACATTATAAAGTCCCTTTGAAACCTCACTAACGGGTTCAATTACTCCGTACTTAGAAGTTTCTTTATGAGGAACCTTCATAACGGCAAGGGTTGAAGCTCCCGTCTTTTCATAACTATTCATCAATTGCTTGGTAAGCGGAGTTGTATCCTCCATCAAGTCGTCTCCAAGCATAACCACAAATGGATCATTACCAATGAAACTTTTGGCTGTTAAAACGGCGTCGCCAAGCCCACGTGGGTATGATTGTCTAATAAAGTAGATGTTCATGTCATTTGTCTTCTGAATTGACTTGAGCATCTTTTCTTTACCCTTTTTTTCAAGGTTTTCTTCAAGCATTACATTTGAATCAAAATGGTCTTCAATGGCACGCTTGCCCTTGCCAATCACAATGACAATGTCTTTGATTCCAGAAGCCTTAGCTTCTTCAACAATGTATTGAATGGTTGGAATATCAACAATTGGTAGCATTTCCTTTGGAAGCGCTTTTGTTTCAGGTAAAAATCTTGTTCCTAGGCCAGCGGCAGGAATAACAGCTTTAGTTACTTTTTTCATCTTCTTATATACCCCTTTTGGAATTAACCTTGTTCTGAACGTCCTTCTCTAGACATTAAATTAGAAATCGCGTCAGAAACGGTTTCTTCATTATTAATTACTGCATGAATTGCGGATGTAATGGGCATTTCTACCCCACGTTGTTTTGATAATTCAAATGCAGCTTGATTAGTGTCGATTCCCTCGATCACCATGCCCATGTCTTTAACAACGTCATCCAATTTCTTACCCTTGCCGAGTTGATAACCAGCCCGCCAATTGCGAGAATCAGAACTAGTTGCGGTAACAATCACGTCACCTAAACCAGACAATCCGCTAAAAGTTAATGGGTCCGCACCAAATGATACACCCAAACGTGATATTTCCGCAATACCACGGGTCATGAGGGCTGCTTTCGCATTGTCACCGTAACCCAAACCTACCAAGGCTCCAGCACCCAATGCAATAATATTTTTCAAAGCTCCACCAAGTTCAACCCCAATAATGTCGTTATTAGTGTAGATTCTAAAATAATCATTCATAAACAGTTTCTGAAAATGCTCAGCAGATGGCATATCATCGCTGGCAACCGTTACCAAGGTAATATCACGTCTAGCAACATCTTCAGCTTGACTAGGTCCAGAAAGCGCTGAAATCGATTTACGATTTTGAGGGTTAATTTCTTCTTGCAGTACCTGTGACATTCGATCATAGGTACCCTTCTCAATGCCCTTACTTCCATGAATAATATATGGTTTAATTTTTAACTTATCTAAAATCTTGTTCGCTTGATTTGCAACCGAACGGGTCGCCTGGGACGGAACAATGAATAAAACATCATCCACGCCATCCAACGCTTCCTCCATGTCAGCATAAGCCTTCATTTCTTTGGGAAACGTAAAGTTCTTGATGTAGTGAGAATTAGTGTGATGATGATTTAATTCATCCACTTGTTCCTTGCTTTTCGACCAAATCCGAACTTCATGCCCATTCTCAACTAAAATATCCGCAAGCATGCTGCCCCATGATCCTGCACCAAGTACTGCAATTTTTTCTGTCATTATTTAAATTATCTCCTACAAATCACTTAACTACCGTAGTACCAGACTAACTGGTCGTTTCGTCTACGATAAATTAAAACAAATAGTGCTACTACGAATAATACAATGGAAAGCAACTGTGATACCCGAATTACCCCGAATAACATTAAACTATCAGTCCGCATGCCCTCGGTGAAAAAACGACCAAACGAATACCACATCACGTAACTCAAAAAGACTTCCCCACGCTTAAAGAACTGTGGAGCATGCCTCATAATCATCAAGACCGCAAATCCTGATAAATCCCAAAGTGACTCGTATAAAAACGTTGGCTGGCGGTACGCTCCACTAATAAACATTTGATTGATGATAACGTCAGGTAAATGTAAATGCTGTAAAAATTGAAGTGATGTTACCGCTCCAAAAGCTTCCTGATTCATGAAATTACCCCAACGGCCAATTCCTTGAGCCATAATGACAGTTGGGGCGGCAATATCTAATATCTGCCATACTGATAAATGATGTTTGTAACAGAACCACCAAATAAATAATGCTGCCCCAATTAAAGCTCCATAAATGGCAATTCCGCCATCCCAGATTTGAATGATTTCATCCAGATGATGACGGTAATAGCCCCATTGAAAAACCACATAATAGATCCGGGCTGAAATAATGGCAATTGGAATCGCCCACAAAATCATGTCATACAAAATATCTTCATTTAAGTGTTGTCGCTTGGCTTCTTTCATTGAAAGGTAAACGGCAATCAAAACGGCGGCCGCAATAAAAATACCGTACCAGTGGACCGCAATTGGTCCGAGATGAATTGCAACCGGATTTAACGCCAATATGCTAAACACAACTTCCACTCCTATTCAGGATCCTTATTAGCATCTTGGCTAATATCTTTCTTATTTTGTTCAACTGCTTGTTCTTCGTGTTTCTGCTCCTGGTTGTTTTTAGAAGCATTTTCTTTGATTAACTCATTTAAGTTATTATCAAAGACCTTAGTTGCATCGTATCCCATCGAACGAGCCCTAAAGTTCATCGCAGCGGTTTCAATGATAATGGCTAGGTTTCGACCGGGCTTGACTGGAATCGTCAATTTCTTTAAATCAACGTCGAAGATTCGTGTCGTTTCACGGTCAGTCCCAAGTCGATCGTACTTAGTATCCTTGTTCCACTGGTCCAAATGAACAATTAGGTCCACTTTTGATTGTGAACGGACGGCACCAGCACCAAACAGGTTCATCACATCAATAATTCCAATTCCACGAATCTCTAGTAAGTGGTTAAGGATCTTAGGAGCCTGACCAATCAAGGTTTGCTCATCTTGTTGATAAACCTCAACTCGATCATCAGCAATTAACCGATGTCCACGTTTAACTAATTCCAACGCAGTTTCACTCTTACCAATTCCAGAATCACCAGTAATTAAAACTCCCAATCCATAAACTTCAACAAGAACTCCATGAATGGATTTTCGTTCGGCTAACTTGGCTTCAAGATACGTTGTCATGTTACTCAGGATTCTAGAAGTGGTTAACTTTGATCCTAAGATTGGGATGTGAGCCTTTTTGGCGGCTGCCACTAACTGCTCAGGTGGTTCTAGTTGAGTAGAAATAACAAATGCAGGTGTTTCCGGTTGACACATCTTGGTCATTACTTCTTTTAATTTTTCATCACTCATTCCTTTTGCAAATGAGGTTTCAGTTATTCCAAAGATTTGAATTCGTTTTGCTGGGTAGTAGTTAAAATATCCAGTCAATTCCAGTCCCGGACGCGAAATGTCACTAGTGGTAATGGGACGATCTAAATATTCACGACCCCAAAAGACACTGAGATGGGTGTTTTTTACTAAATCAGCTACCGATACACTCTGAGTCATTGGACCTACCTCCAAATAAAATTAATTTACTTAATTCTAACACAATCGGGCATGATTTAGGCGGTTCTTAATTTTACGTAAAACAAAAGAAGCACCCAGCTAATGGGTGCTTTTGACTAATTATTCTGAAACATTTCAATTCCAATCTCATGCGGTGAGCCATCGTAAATCGCCGTTTCTTTAATTTCTAATTGATTCTTACGATTTTTAACCTTCATGTGAACAAAGGTCGGATCATCTTGTAAAGCAGAATACAGTTGACTTTCTGAATTTACCGCAACGTTGTTAACTTCCACAATTAAATCACCCGTTTTAAGCCCCATCTTATCAGCCGGGGTACGGGGTTTAATCCCAATAATTCGAATGCCGTCAACCGCTTGACTAATCTGATTTCCGGTCTTTCGGTCAACGCGATGGAAATGATACATGATGATTGCATACAACAATGCCAGTAAAGCAATCGCAATGATAACATAGTAACTATTTCTAATAAAGTAAGCGCCCGCCGTTAGTAAAATGGCTAACAATGACAGTTTTCCAATCGCGTTTGAAATCCGTGGCATTAATTCATTTGGCAAATGGTTAACAAACTTGAAGCGAAAACCAAGCAAAAACGGAACAACCAAAAAGGTCACGTGTGCCCCAAAAATATTAAAAACTGGCCACATTGGTACGACCGTTTCGATTAATTTACCAGGAATCATGAGTACCAGTGGAATCACAGCTAACTCATTGTATCCATAAGATGCCACTCGATTGCCCCGCCGATTCTTTGAAACCTGCGGTGAGTTAATCGTCCTACCATTCATCTTCAAAAAGATGAACATCAGTACGAGCATAATCGTGACTAAGGCTAAGTAATTGGCCGATCTTGATGCGTTCATATTCACGGCACCAATAAAGTCGCCACCCTTAATCATCGGAATTGAATAATCATTGAAGAAGACCCCAACAAGTACTGATCCAAATAAAATCAAAGTTGGCACTAAGATTCCTGGGATCAGTAAACTAATGGCGATCAATAATTCGTACAGTAAAATCCAATTTAAAGACGCTTCAATCCCGACCAAAGCAGTTAAGACTGACCCAATAATTCCTAGAACAATCAGGGACTTAAAGAAAACCCATCCCTCGTGAAACTTAGGGTTAATGGCACTTTCGAATAAGCGTCGTTCTCGATTTACTCTTCGATTGTAAACGAAGAAAATGCGAATAAGTGCAAACCAAAAAGCTGGCATAAAGACAAAAAACAAAATATTAGTCGCAACTGACATAATGAACTTCCTTTTTCGTTATTTTGGGTTCTTCCGTTTTAAATTCCACTGCAAATAAGCGTTAATGAATGGATTCAAATCGCCATCCATCACTGCCTGACCATTACCAGTCTCATAGTTGGTACGATGATCCTTAACCATTGTATAGGGATGAAAAACATAAGAACGAATTTGTGAACCCCAACCAATATCAAGCTGCTTACCCTCAATCTTGGCTTTTTCTTCTTCTTTTTTCTCTTGTTCACGTTCGTACAACTTCGATTTTAACATATTCATCGCCGTAACTCTATTCTGTAATTGCGAACGTTGGGCCTGACTTGAAGTGACAATTCCCGTTGGCAAATGGGTGATCCGAACGGCTGAAGAGGTTTTATTAATGTGCTGACCGCCAGCTCCACTCGATCGAAAAACATCAATTCGTAAATCCTCTGGATTAATGTCAACGTTCACAGTTTCATCAAGTTCTGGCATAACATCGACGGAGGCAAATGACGTGTGCCGTCGGCCAGCTGAATCAAAGGGTGAGATTCGTACTAACCGGTGAACGCCTTTTTCTGATTTCAGGTATCCATAGGCGTTGGTTCCGGATACTAAAAATGTCACACTGTTGATCCCAGCAACGTCACCGGGCTGATAGTCTTCGACCGAAACCGAAAAGCCGTTTTGTTCGGCCCATCGTTGATACATCCGAAATAACATGGATCCCCAATCTTGTGATTCAGTTCCACCAGCTCCAGGATGGATTTCAACAATTGCATTATTTGCATCATATTTCCCATTCAAAAGCAAACTCAGCTGATAACTACTAAGTTCCTTTTGGGTCTTAGCTAGTTCATCATCAAACTCTTTTTTTAAATCAGCATCATTATCTTCTTCAAGAAGCTCTAGATTAACCTTTAAATCTTCCACTTTTTTAGCCAGTGAATTAAAATTATCGTATTTTAATTTTAATCGATTATTCTCATCAATTAACTTTTGAGCTTTTCTTTGGTCATCCCAAAATCCCGGTTCAGCCATTTTAGCCTCATTAACCGAGATATCCTCACTCAGTTGATCCAGGTCAAAGTGACCCCCTAAAGCTAGCTACGGCTTTTTTAATCTTTTCGACCTGTCCACGTGCTTCACTTAATTCCATTTCATACTCCTGAAGATGAAAAAACGGAGACCAAAAGTCCTCCGTTCTTAAACTATCTTTCCATATTTTGTCTGATCTCAGCTTTCATAAACAACCTAGTGACATCGTAGTCAATATCAGAGACCATTTCTTCAAACATCCTAAATCCTTCACGTTGATACTCAACTAATGGGTTTAGTTGACCATAACCACGAAGACCGATTGACTCTCGTAATTGGTCCATTGAATCGATGTGATCAGTCCAGTGTGAATCAACCACCCTAAGCACAACCACTTTTTCAAATTCGAGCATCTGCTCGGGATCCTGGAGCTCTTTTTCTTTCTTATCATACTCAGTATCAACGAGTCCCATCAAGTATGACTTAATTTCATCACTTGATTTCCCCTTCAAGTCATCAATGCTGATTTGATCGGGACTAACTAATGAATTGATCGCAAAATCAAGGATGGTTTGTAGATCCCATTTCTTTTGATCACCCTGAGTGTGCAAGTTAACAATTCGATTAACCGTTCGTTTGATCATTGGCATAATAACCCACTTAAGTGACTTATTTTCGTCAATCACCTTACTACGCTCCCCATAGATTACATCACGCTGTTGACGCATCACATCATCATACTTTAACACGTTTTTACGTGAATCATAGTTATTACCTTCAACTCGTTTTTGAGCCGATTCAACCTGCTTCGTGATCATGTGACTCCGGATAACCGCATCATCGCCCTCAACTTTCATTGAATCGAGAATACTTTTAACCTTATCTGATCCGAAACGACGCATCAAATCGTCTTCAAGGGAGAGATAGAATTGGGAATAACCAGGGTCACCCTGTCTTCCAGAACGTCCACGTAACTGATTATCAATTCTTCGTGACTCGTGTCGTTCGGTCCCGATAACCGCTAATCCACCTAGTTTGACCACTCCAGGTCCCAGCTTAATATCAGTTCCACGACCAGCCATGTTGGTTGCAATGGTAACAGCCCCTTTTTGACCGGCGTTAGCGACAATGTCAGCTTCTTTAGCGTGATTTTTTGCGTTCAAAACCACGTGAGGAATCTTCTCCTCATCCAGTCGTTTTGATAAGTATTCAGACGTTTCAACCGCAACCGTACCAATCAGGATTGGTTGCCCACGCTTGTGTAAATCTTTAATTTTATCAATAACGGCATCAAACTTTGATTCCAAACTTGGATACAAAACATCTGGCTCATCGATTCTCACAACTGGTTTATTAGTTGGAACCGCAATGACATCCATGTTGTAAATTTCCCGAAACTCATCCTGTTCCGTTTTAGCGGTACCAGTCATTCCAGCCAACTTACTGTATTGTCTAAATAAGTTTTGATAGGTAATGTTAGCCATCGTCTTGCTTTCTTCTTGGATGGTAACGCCTTCTTTAGCTTCAAGCGCTTGATGAAGCCCATCCGAAAAACGACGACCTTCCATGATTCTTCCGGTAAAGGAATCAACGATTAAGACCTCGTCTTTTGAGACAACGTAATCTTTATCTTTTTCCATCACATAATTGGCACGTAAAGCCTGATCCAAATGGTGGGTTAAAGCAGTATTTTCCGTATCGTAAAGGTTATTTAAATTGAAATACTTTTCAGCTTTTTCAATTCCAACATCCTTTAAAGAGACCGTTTTAGTCTCTAAATCAACCTTAAAATCAGTTTTAGGATTTAGTGTCTTGGCAAATTTATCTGCCTGCATGTAAAGCTTGTTTGAACCACGAGCTTCACCAGAAATGATCAATGGGGTTCTGGCTTCATCGATTAAGATTGAATCAACTTCGTCGACGATGGCAAAATTAAGTGGGCGTTGAACCCGATCTTCCTTATAAACCACCATGTTATCCCTTAGATAATCAAATCCAATCTCACTATTAGTTGAATAAGTGATGTCACTATCATAAGCGGCTCGTTTTTCTTCCGGATTCTTATCAGCCGAGTTCACTCCTACCGTTAAGCCCAACCAATTGTATAACTGGCCCATTTGAGTAGCATCACGTTGGGAAAGATATTCATTAACCGTAACAACATGAACACCCTTTCCCGACAAAGCATTCAGGTAGACGGGCATCGTAGCCGTTAACGTTTTCCCTTCACCAGTCTTCATCTCAGCAATGTTACCCTCATGAAGGACAATTCCACCCATAATCTGGACTCTAAATGGATTTAACCCGAGCACTCGTCTGGCACCCTCACGGGCAACCGCAAAAGCCTCAGGTAACATGTCATCTAAGTTTTCACCATTTTGATAACGCTTTTGAAATTCTGGGGTTTTAGCTTGTAATTCTTTATCACTTAATTTTCGATATTGTTCTGAGTATGAGCTGACCTTATCGGCGAGCTTTCCTAATCTCTTCAGTTCGCTTTTGTCGCTTTCAACCCATTTCTTTAAAAGGTTTGTTGCCATTGATTGATTTCTCCTCTAGTGTCTAAACCGTTTTTGTTTCTCGAATTCTCAGTCTATTTTCTTATTCTAACATTTTATCAAATCAATTAAAAATTCATCACAAAAAAACAGAAATAGAACATTTCTGTTTTTTCTAACGATCGGTTTTAATTAATCCGTAATCTCCATCATGTCTTCGATAAACAATGTCAGTGGTGCCATCGGTGACATCAACATAGACAAAAAAATCATGCCCAATCAAATTCATCTGAATAATGGCATCTTCCGAAGTCATCTTCTGCAAAGGAATCCGCTTTTTCCTAACGATTTTAGATTCGGCTAATCGTTTATCGGGATCATTAAAAACGTGGGATAACTTGTGCTCAGTTAATTCTTCATTTACCTTTGAGCCATATTTATCGATCTGTTGCTGGATATCGTGAATGGCGATATCAATGCTTTTGTGAATATCATCAGAGTTTCCCTCACCTCGCAGTAAGAAGTTCGGTAGGATAATAGTGATTTCAGCTTTGATTCGTTCGTCAGAGTAGTTCATAAGATCAACATGAGCAGTCCCTTTCACGTTTGCATCAAAACGTTTATCAATTGTTTTGACATGATGATTAATGTAATCACGGAGATCACTGGTGATTTCAACATCATCACCTCTTAATTTAGTTTCAAGCATTTTAATCTCTCCCATGCTTAGTATCATTGTCTTCAAACGAATCTCTTATAACTATTATAAATTCTAATCGATTAAATAACAATCAATACTAACGTGCAAGGGTAATACTTGAGACTTTCTTAACCCCATATGAATACAACAGTTTGGCCGCTAAGTGCAGGGTGGTTCCAGTCGTATACACATCATCAATCAAACAAACCTTTCTCCCACGTAGGTTGTTAGTCGACCACTCCGGTTCAACGTAAAATGGTTGTTTTAAATGCATCCTATCAAATTTATCTTTTTTAGACTGGGGTAAGCCCTTTTTTAACACAGCCCCTAAGACTTTTTGATATTTCACACCATTCATCCAGCCCTCAACCTGATTAAACCTTCGCACCTCAAATGTTTTCTTACTAATTGGGATCGGAACAATCATCCCACCATCGTTATGTTCAAATATAAAAGACTGAAACTGGCTCTGAAATAGTCGTCTTAACCGATAATCACCCTGAAACTTGTACCGAGCCATGTAATCACTCACTTCATCATATGGAAACAGTGCGTGGTTAATTAATTTGGGAGCAGATTGCTTTTCCCAAATTTTACAATCATCACACAATTCTAATTTTGCTTGCTGCTTGCCACAGTCTGGACACGCCGTTTCTAAATCAATGGGACAAAAAAGTTTTTGACATTCATCACACATGATTGGCGGGACAAAGGAACGAAAACTTAAAATAAAGGAAATCCTCATATCACTTCTAATAATTTGATTACACCATAAACATTTATTCATTATTTTTTAATTTCATCCCTTTGCGATTCATAACCCTAATCTCATTTTGGGCTCTAGTAATTTGTCTTGAAAAACTGCCCACAAAAAAGTCAACGTTACCGGTCGGTCTGGTCTTTTTTCGGCCCACTCTTCCTGCCATCTGAACTAGTGACGATGTGGAAAAGACCTCATCATCAGCCCCAAGTACCATTACATCAATATCTGGAAACGTCACTCCTCGTTCTAAAATGGTCGTCGTCACCAAAAATAACACTTGCTGGTTACGCATGGCTTGAACCTTTTCCATTCGTTTCTTGTCAGCAGAATAAACACATTCCCATACCTTTGGACCACTGATTTGTTTGCTTAAGATCCGATCAACCACCGGTAAATCTTTAATCTTAGGAACAAACAACAAAAATCTTCTTCCAATCGCAACGTTACGCTGACACATTTTGATTAATTGATGGGGTAACCTTCTCTTTGATAATTGCATCCGCCACTTTCTTGACAAGTGAACTTTAATCACAGGCAGTAAATGACCATGAAACCGAATCGGTAAATAACTCATATCTCCATTTCCACGAGTGAGTTGGGTTCTTAGTCGTTTACTTGGAGTGGCACTTAACATGATTCTTTGTCCCGTAGTCTTTAAAGCATGCTTTACGGCAAACTCCAGATTAACGTTGTTAACGAATGGAAACGCATCAACTTCATCAATAATCAACAGATCAAAAGCATGAAAGAAACGCATGAGTTGGTGGGTTGTACAGACGGTCAGTTGACAATAACGGTACTTGTCCTTACTTTTACCATGCAATAAAACCATATCAAGGTTAGAGAAAGCCGCTTTAAGACGCGGATAAAGTTCCGAACACACGTCCACTCTGGGAGAAGCAATGGCAATTCGAAATTTACGTTCAATTGCCCAAGTTAATACCGGAAAAAGCATCTCGGTCTTACCCGCTCCAGTAACTGCCCACAGCAAATGATCACAGTGATGTTTTACTGATTCAATCATCCTTAACGCACAGTCTTTTTGATTTACAGTTAGCGTTCCATCCCAAGTCAAAACATTACTTGAAACCACAAAACGATTTGTTTCTAAGACACTAACCAGTTTCATCGACGAATCAATTCGCCCCATTTCGATGCAATTGGGGCAGTAAAAAATATGATTAGGAAGTTCACATTTTGATTTTTCACAATTGAATCCACATCGGTTACAATGAATAGTAGTTCGATTAACCGTTATTGCTAATTCAAAATTAAGAAGTGGATTACTTAAAAGCATCGGGTCAATCAAAGTGCTTGGGGTAAGTCTCCCCATTAGTTCTTTTTGATCTTTGATCATTAACTATCCGCCTCCATTTTTAAATACGAAGAACAGGAATAATTTAATGCAAAATTCTTTTTTAACCATTAAACAAGCTGGTCAAAATGAAATTATTATCAAAAAATCAAAGTTTATTGCTTCCATATCTCGTGTCACGGACGAAACGGGTGCTCAAGCATTCATCACCAGTATCAAAAACCAAAATAAAAAAGCCAACCACAATTGTTTTGCCTATGTTATTGGCCCAAATAATGATGTCCAGCGAGAAAGTGACAACGGCGAACCTAGTGGGACTGCTGGAGTTCCAATCTTGGATGCCATTAAAAACATGGAGCTTCATGACACAGCCATTGTAGTAACAAGGTACTTTGGTGGCATCAAACTAGGTGCTGGTGGTCTCATTCGAGCATATAGTAACTCGGCATCGGATGTTATTGAAAGCGCTGGAATCAGCAAAATGACGCTTAAAACTGCGCTTACTATTTCAGTATCCTATAAGTTAAATGATAAACTCCAATATTTTCTTAAACAAAATAATTTACCAATTACTAACGTTGAATATGGCACTAGTGTTCAAGTAAGTACCGCCATTTCAAATCATACGATTGATAATTTCAAAACAAAAATCAACAATTTGCTTGCAGGAGACGTTCAATTCAAGATTGGTAAGGAAGCCTATTTTGAGAGTCCAGTTTAGTCTAAAAAGAGTAGTTCACCTTCAATGAACTACTCTTTTTTGTTTGATTTGGTTTTACGTTTTGTTTTGGTTTTAGTGATTTCGGTTTCGTGATTAGCCTTACTGGTTGTTCCAGTTACAACGCGTTTAATCAAATTAAGTAAAGGCTGCCGGTTCTTTCCGACTAATCCAATGGCTTCCACAAAAAGCTCAATCCCAATCAAAGTGGCAACCGTCAACAACACTGATCCCCAGAAACTGGACAACGGATAGAGTAAAGAGATGAAAGCAAAAATTAGCGCAATTCCATAAATTACTAAAACGGTTTGCCGATGGGTCAGACCAATCTGCATCAATCGATGATGTAAGTGGTGCTTGTCAGCGTGAGAAATGGGCTGTTTGTTCAAAATACGCCGTAAAATTGCATAAGCTGTGTCCGAGATGGGAACTCCCAAAATCACAACGTGAATAATGACTGATATGAAGGTTGCGTTTTTAAGGCCTTGTAAGGAAAAGACCGAGATCATAAATCCAATTAACAGGGATCCGGTATCACCTAGATAGATCCGAGCTGGGAAAAAATTATACGGTAAAAAGCCCAAACAGGAAGCGGCAAAGGTGAAAATCATGATTGAAACGTAAATGTTACCGACATTTAAAAAGAATAACCCGATGATTCCCATGGTAGTCAGAGCAATAATGGCAATCCCCGTCGCTAGTCCATCCAGTCCATCGATTAAATTAATTGAGTTCGTAATCCCAAGAATCCATATCCAGGTAATTGGCAGACTTAACCACCCTAGACTCACATCACCAAAAAATGGGAGCGTGATGGAGCTCATCTGAATACCCGCAAAGATGTACACCCATAGTGCTGCTAGTGAAATCCCAATTACTTTTTGCCGTGGCTTCAATTCAAAAATATCATCAATTAGACCAGTCATAATGATAATAATTTCTCCACCAAGAATTCCCCATAACTTACTTGGTGGAATTTGGTTGCGCAAAAAAACGCAAGTCGTAATGGTATAAGCAATAAAAATTGCTAGGCCACCCAACGTTGGCATTGGAATTTTATTTACGCGTCTTTTATTCGGTTTATCAATGGCGCCAATTTTGAATGCTAAAATTCGGATAAACGGCGTTAAAACTGCCGACATTATCATCGTTGCAAACAAATAGACGAATATTTCAAATTTCAATTAAGTATGGCCTTCCACGATTAAGTTTATATTCAATTATACAAACGGAAAATAACAAACACAAGGTTCCCTCATTTAATTTAATGATAATTAAATCTAATAATAACAATTAAAATTTTTGTTTGTTTTCTAGCTCATTTCATATATTATATTAAATATAGAGATAGCTAAATAAATCACATACTTTTGAAAGGAGCAAAACATGCAAAATAAAGAAGAGAAGCCCCAAAAAGATGCTCCATTATTAACTCAACTCGGTATCTTTGGAGTCATTTTATTCGTCTCAAGTTTAATCTCAGCACTCTTTCCCGCCAACTTCCCAGTTCCCACCCCAGTAATTGGCTTGGTGATATTATATTTATTATTGACCTTTAAAGTCATTAAACCAGAACAGGTCGAAAAGGTCGGATCATTTTTTATTGGAATCCTAGGATTCCTTTTCGTCCCCTCTGGGATTCAATTAGCGGCCTCCCTCGACATTATGAAACATTCTGGCGTCAAACTAGTGATTATGATCATTATTTCGACGGTCGTCATGTTGGTGTCGGTAGCTTTAGTTGCTACTTTTCTGATATGGGCCCGCAATAAAATCTTTGGCAAAAAACAAGACATTGATAAGGAGTAACCAAATATGCAAACGGAACTATTAAAATTTTTAGGCAATCCAATGTTTGGAATCGCTCTATCATTGGTAGTCTATCTGATTGGATCATTTCTATTTAAAAAATTTAACGGCTTTTTTCTTTTTCAACCATTATTTGTTGGGATGGTGCTCGGGATCTTTGTTCTCTGGTTAATGAGCAAAGCAACGGGAATTAACATTACCTGGATTTACACCAACTTGTATAAGCCCGGTGGTGATATTATTTTTTGGTTCCTATTTCCTACCACAATTGCTTTCGCAGTCCCACTCTTCAAGCGAAACGACATCGTAAAAAAGTACTGGTTTGAAATTTTGTTATCACTAATAATCGGTTTAACCATTTCGGTAATCATCATGTACTTTGTCTCCAAGTTAATTGGACTCAACAAGTCGGAAATTGCTTCCATGCTTCCACAGGCTGCCACTACCGCAGTTGCAATGCCAATCGCTCAGGGCATTAACGGTGTGCCAGCAATTACCGCCATGGCATGTATCTTAAACGCTGTTATTATTTACGCACTTGGCGACTGGATCATTAAAATATTCAAACTGAAGAACCCCATCGGAATTGGATTGGGTCTTGGAACAGCAGGACACACCCTTGGATCAGCTAAAGCCCTTGAACTTGGTGAAGTTCAAGGATCAATGGCTGCAATTGCAGTGGTAATCATTTCGGTGGTCGTTGATATCATCGTTCCACTATTTGCTCATATTGTGCACCTTTAAATTAAAAGTATAGAATATCCTTAATTGTTAAACATCAAGTTTATCAAATATTAGGGATATTTTTTTATCTTGAGGAGAAAATAAAATGGAAGAATACGATACTAAAATTATCAACGGCAAAATCTTAAACACTAATCAGCAAACATTCGTTAGTGAAAATTTGTTTATTAATAATGGTAAATTTATCAGTAAACATCAAGTTCAAAACATGACTCCCAAGGTCACTATTGATGCCAGAGGTAAGGTAATTGTCCCAGGCTACATCGATTCCCATGTTCACATTGAAAGTTCACTAGTAACTCCAAGTGAACTGGGAAAATTGTTGTTAAAACATGGAGTAACGACAATCTTTGCTGATCCTCATGAAATTGCTAACGTTCTCGGTAAAACCGGGATCAAATACATGCTTACTGACGCTTCTCAAACTCCATTAGATATTTTTTACATGTTACCGTCAAGTGTTCCTTGTGTACCATCTGATCACAACGGTGCAACACTTAACGCGAGTGCATTACATGGATTTTACAAGTATCCCGAAGTGAAAGGTCTGGCCGAGGTAATGGACTATCCCGCCGTTGCAAATGATAATAACGACATTATGACTAAGATTAAGGATGCCAAAGACCATGGTTTGAGTGTTGATGGTCATACTTCCGGTTTTGATGATCATCAACTTGCTGTATATGAAAAAGCAGGAATTCAAACTGATCATGAGAGTGTCACAGCTGATGAAGTTAACGACCGCTTACGTCACGGTTTTAAAATATTTTTACGTGAAGGAACAGTTGAACGTGACTTAACTAACACAATTACAGCCATGAACAAGAAAAATGCCACTAACTTTTCCTTCTGTACTGATGACAAATTAGCCTCTGATTTATTGGATGAAGGAAGTATCGATTATAATATTAAATTAGCAATGCAAGCTGGAATTGATCCTGCAATGGCATATACAATAGCCAGTACTAATGCCGCAAGGGCTCATAAGCTGCAGAATACTGGCAAACTACAACCGGGATTTAAAGCTGATCTAAATATTTTAAATGACCCAAAGAATCCAACTCCAATTAAAACAATGAAAAATGGTAAATTTGTTAACAAAAGTAGCAGTCATCCCGTTACACTTAATGAAAATACTGTGCATACTAAATTTAATGTTGAACAATTCCGTTTACCATTAACCACTGGCATGGCTAATGTAATCGGCATAAGGCCTAATCATATTGATACGGATCACTTAATTAAACATATTCCTCCCGTTAATAATTTTCAAAGCGATACCACTAACGATTTCTTAAAAATTGTGGTCGTAGAACGTCATCATAATCGGGGAACCGTTGGAGTTGGCATCGTTAAGGGATTTAAAATTAAACACGGTGCTATTGCCACTACGATTGCCCATGATGATCACAACATCGTTGCCGTTGGAACAAGCGATAGCAACATTAAACAAGCGATCAATAACTTAATCACTGCTGAAGGTGGAATTTCAGTTGTAAACAATCAACAAACGTTGAGCACACTAGCTCTTCCTGTGGCAGGACTGATGTCAGATAAGGATTATCAAACAGTCGCTACGGAAACCAAACGAATTTATCAAGACTATAAACAAATTGCTGCTCCAATTAATTTCGATCCGTTCATTACCCTCTCCTTTTTAACGTTACCCGTTATCCCAACTCTCAAAATAACCGACCAAGGACTGTATGACTTTAACCAACAACAATTTATTAATGTTGATGTTTCTCCTCATAATATGTAAGTTAAAAAAATCAGGCTACCTGTTAAGATAGCCTGATTTTCATTCTATTACTCACTTAAATGGTAGTTATACGTCGACACAATGATGTCTTGACGTGAATTTAAAGCACTTCTTAATCGAACAGCAGTCTGATTATGGAGGACTTGTTGCCAGTAGTGTTTTGGTACAAACTGAGGAACCAAAACTGTCGTAGTATAATTGCGATCCTCATCCTGTTTAGCAATAACATCACAGAAACGAAGTACCGGATCGACAACCGAACGATACGAAGTATGAATATCGACAAATCGAATGTCTGGATATTCTTCCTTAAACTTCGTCGAAATTTTCTCTTCTTTTTGCGGATTGTCGGCAAACGAAACGTGCATGGCAATGACGTTGTCACCAATCGATCTTGCATAGTTAATTGCTTGTCTAGTAACTTGGGTAACATTCCCTACCAGCACGATTACCGTTGAACCAGCATAGGTATGATTCTCATAATTTGGATCAGTTGAGATACGAAGCTGCTCAGCAATTCGTTGATAGTGAAGATGAATTTTGTAGAACATCAAAAGAAGGAGCGGCATGATAATGAGGTACGGCCAAACGTTTGCAAAATGAAGTGCAAAAAGGAAGAAGACTAACATTACTGAGATAAACGCTCCAATAAAGTTAATAACAGCCTTCACCGGCCACAAACCATCTTTATTTCGGAACCAATGAACAATCATTCCGGATTGAGACAACGTAAATGGAACAAACACACCAACAGCATAAAGTGGAATTAAGAGGTTGGTTTTACCCTTAAAGAGGACAATTAAAACAATCGCACCTAAGGCTAATGAAATAATCCCATTTGAATAACCTAACCGGTCACCTTTATCCAGGTAAGCATGTGGCAAATATTTATCCTTAGCCATGTTGTAGGCCAAAATTGGAAAGGCAGAGAAACCAGTGTTAGCAGCAACGGCTAAAATCAAGGCAGTTGCAAGCTGAAGTAAGTAGTACATGATTCCGTGACCAAAGACATTGGTACCAATCTGTGATAAGACGGTATCCTTAGCGTTAGGAATAACTCCCATGTAGTAACTTAGAAAGGTAATCCCAGCGAAGAAGATTCCTAAAATAATGGCCATGATGCCTAAGGTATTTGCAGCATTCTTTCGCTTTGGTTGTTTAAAGTTTGGAACCGCATTACTGATGGCTTCAACCCCAGTTAACGATGCTGAACCAGACGAGAAGGCCTTAAAGAATAATACCAAAGTCATTCCCTTAACCGAGTTATTCAGTGGAACATACGCATGATAAGTAATTTTATTAGTTAAAATATTATAAGCACCAACGATGATCAAAATGATAATCATCACAATGAATAGGTACACTGGGATAACCAGGAACGAAGCTGAATCATGCATTCCACGAAGATTCAAAATCATGATAAATATTACAATTAAGATTGCAATCGGAACTTGATAATTATATAACGCAGGAATGGCAGAAGTAATTGCTTCAGTCCCAGAAGTCGTTGAAACGGCAACCGTTAACATATAATCAACTAGTAATGATCCACCGGCAACTAAACCAGCCGTGTTACCCCAATTGGTTCGAGCAACAACGTAGGCACCTCCACCAGATGGATAAGCATAAATAATCTGTCGATAAGATAATGTGATTGCGGCCAACAGAACTAAGACTAGCAGTGCAACCCACATTTGATACATTAATGCCGCGGTTGATAAAGTAATCAAAACGGCAGTGATTTGTTCAGTACCATAAGCAACTGACGACAAAGCATCAGATGATAGTAATGCTAAACCCTTGAACTTAGTGAGAGACTGACCAGAGCCTTCCGTTGTCTTAAGCGGACGTCCAATAATTAATCTTTTTAAATACCGCCACATTTAATCCATACTCCTTTAACATGTCATATTTAACCTAGTAAAACCGTAATTTTAAAGTCAAATGCAATTGTACTACATTAAAGTAGATAATTCATCATAATTGGAAATAAAAAAGAGTCCATTCGGACTCTTTTTGGTTAAAACTTAAATTACATCATTCCACCCATTCCAGGTTGTTGTGGAGCAGCTGGTTGATCATTATCATTTTTTGGTTGTTCGGCAACAACGGCTTCAGTAGTTAATAGAAGAGCTGAAACAGATGCAGCGTTTTGAAGAGCTGAACGACTTACCTTAGTTGGGTCAACGACACCAGCTTTGATCATGTCTTCGTACTTGCCAGTTAATGCATTGTAACCAATGCCTGGTTTCTCGTCTTTCAAGTGATCAACAATAACTGAACCGTCGATTCCAGCATTTTCAGCAATTTGTCTTACAGGTGCTTCTAAGGCTTTAACAACAATGTTAACTCCAGTTGCTTCATCACCTTCAGCAGGGATTTTAGCAACGTCATTCAAGATGTTGATAAAGGCAGTACCACCACCTGGAACAAATCCTTCTTCAACAGCGGCTCTAGTAGCATTCAAAGCATCCTCAATTCGGTACTTACGTTCTTTAAGTTCGGTTTCAGTAGCTGCACCAACTTTGATAACAGCAACTCCACCGGCTAACTTAGCTAAACGTTCCTTCAACTTATCACGGTCAAAGTCAGAATCAGTGGCATCAATTTGTTGTTTGATTTCATCAATTCGTTTGTCGATAGCTTCTTTGCTACCTTTACCTTCAACGATAGTTGTGCTGTCTTTAGTAACGTTAACCTTATTAGCTTGACCTAATTGATCAATGGTTGTGTCTTTTAGATCTAATCCAAGATCAGAAGTAATTACAGTACCACCAGTCAAAGTAGCGATGTCTTGAAGTTGTTCTTTACGACGATCACCAAAGCCAGGGGCCTTAACAGCTACAACGTTAAAGGTTCCACGCATCTTGTTCAAAACTAAGGTTGGAAGAGCTTCCCCACCAATGTCATCAGCAATGATCAAGAGTGAACGACCTTGTTGTACGACTGATTGAAGTAGTGGCAAAATGTCTTGGATATTAGTGATTTTCTTGTCAGTAATTAAAATGTAGGGATTATCGAGGTTAGCTTCCATTTTTTCTTGGTCGGTAACCATGTATTGTGACATGTATCCACGATCAAATTCCATACCTTCAACAACGTCTAAACTAGTGTCAACACCACGTGATTCTTCAATCGTAATAACACCATCATTACCAACTTTTTCCATTGCGTCGGCAATCAAATTACCAACTTTTTCGTTAGCTGATGAGATTGAAGCAATTTGAGCGATATCTTCCTTGCTAGTTACTTGGTGACTCATCTTGTGAAGACTATCAACGGCTGTTCTAGTAGCTTTTTCAATTCCTTGACGAACTCCAACGGGATTAGCACCGGCAGTAACGTTCTTCATACCCTCTTTAACAATTGCTTGGGCAAGAACAGTAGCGGTAGTAGTACCATCACCGGCAACGTCATTCGTTTTAGAAGCAACTTCAGATACTAACTTAGCACCCATATTTTCAAAGTGATCTGGAAGATCAATTGCCTTAGCAATGGTAACACCATCATTTGTGATTGTTGGATCTCCAGCTTTTTCTTCTAGAACAACGTTACGTCCCTTTGGACCCATAGTTGTTTTTACAGTGTCAGCTAACTTGTCAACACCATTTAACATTGAATTTCTAGCATTTTCAGAAAACTTAATTTCTTTAGCCATTATTATCACCTCATATTAATTAATTTATTTTTTATTATTTAACGATTGCAAGTAAATCTTTTTCGTGCATTACAAGGTATGGAGTACCATCGTATTCAACCTTTGTACCTGCATACTTATCAAACATGACCATGTCGTCTTCTTTAACAGAAGGGGCAACTTTTTGTCCGTTATCAAGAACTCGACCCTCGCCAACAGCGACAACTTTACCCATCTGTGGTTTTTCTTTAGCGTTATTTGCTAAAACAATTCCACCGACGTTTTTTTCTTCTGGTTCTTGCACTTCGACAATTACGCGATCTCCTAATGGTTCTAACACGTTAATCCCTCCAATAAATATCTTTATTAAATTTTAGCACTTGCACTTATCAAGTGCTAACTTACATTCTTAATATATTATTTTTTCTCAACTAATGCAAGAACTTTGACCGATAAAAATAAAAAAGCATCCAAAATTGGATGCTTAATCTTTATCATAGTGATCAATAAAATAGATCAGAGTTTGAAGTTCATTAGTTAAATCAACATTATGAACTCTAATTTCCTTTGGAACCGATAATCGGACTGATGTGAAGTTTAAAATTCCTTTTACACCCGCTTTGGCAACTTGATCAGCAACTTGTTGAGCAACTTTACCAGGAACTGTGAGAATCACAACACTGATTTGTTGATCTTTAAGCTGTTTTACCAATTGGTCCATTGGGTAAATTGGAACCCCACCTTGAATGGTATTAACATTTTTAGGATTAACGTCAAAAGCAGCGGAAATTCTAATATTACTATCCATGTGGAAGTTAAAATTCAGAAGAGCATGACCCAAATTACCAACACCAATCAGTGCTACATTGGTTAATTGATCTTGGTTCAAGATCTTCTTGAAAAATTCTAGTAAACTGTCTACGTCATATCCGTAACCTCGCTTACCAAGGGCACCAAAATATGAAAAGTCACGACGAATTGTAGCAGAATCCACTTGAATTGCGTCGGCCAATTCATTTGATGATATTCGTTTCTTCCCACCGTCATGTAAAATATTTAAATAACGATAGTAAAGCGGCAATCTTTTCGCGGTTGCACGTGGAATTTTTGTCTCAGTCATTTTCAAATCTCCTATTATTATTATCGAGATTAATAAGTCACAAAATTAATTTTAACATAAAGAAATTGTTTGTGAAATAATATAAAAATGAAATCAGCTGAAAAGCCCGACAACGTAGGATAAATTAATTTCATAATTTGTTATTAACGATTTATTTTTCATTTGGAGCCCATTCAAATTCCAATCCTGGGTCAGCATTTAGTGAAGCTTTTCCTTTTTCCTGATGGCGCTGCATTGCCGCTGCAGCAGCTCCTATCATGGCTGCGTTATCTCCACACAATTTAAGCGGAGCTTTGACAAACTCCACATTTTCTTCACTTGTAATCGCATCTAAACGATCTCTAATACCCTTATTTGCGGCAACGCCACCAGCTAAAATAAACTCTTTAACGGGATAATTTTCAAGTGCACTTTGTGATTTTTTTGCCAAAACGTCCACTACGGCAGCCTCAAAACTGGCAGCTAAATCGTTCTTATTTAGAGTCTTTCCAATCTGATCGGCATGGTGAACGGTATTTATAAAAGCACTTTTAAGTCCGCTAAAACTAAAATCATAATTATCATCTGATTCCATCGCGCGTGGAAAATTAAAAATATCCTTTCCCTTCTGAGCCATTTTGTCAACGGTTGGACCAGCTGGATAATTAATTCCTAAAACTCTCCCAATTTTGTCAAACGCTTCACCCGCAGCATCGTCTCTGGTCTCACCAATGATCTCAAACTTACCTTCTTCGGGCATTAAAACGAGTTCTGTATGACCTCCGGATACCACAAGTGCCATTGCGGGAAACTCAATTGGCTTAACAAAGTTAGTAGCATAGATATGTCCCGCAATGTGATTAATTGGAATGAGGGGTAAATGATGAGCCCAAGCCACAACCTTGGCAGCCGTAACCCCAATCAAGAGTGCCCCAACTAGTCCTGGGCCATAGGTCACAGCTACTGCCGTTAAATCATCGTATGTGACGTTTGCCCGTTTCAAAGCATCATTTATACAAATGGTAATCTCTTCAATATGATGACGACTAGCCACTTCCGGGACTACTCCACCAAATCGCTGATGACTTTTAATTTGAGTTGCAACAACGTTTGATAAAATTTCTTTACCATCCTTGACCACCGCAACACTTGTTTCATCACAACTACTCTCAAACGCCAAGATCACACTATTATCTTGCATTAATACTCACCCGTCTCTAACTATCTTCCAAAATTATTTGGTGCCACTTTTTGCTTGGATAGATCCAGTTTCATTACCACGGCATCTTCACCATCATTATAGTAATCTGGATCAATCCCAACCTGAACAAACCCAAGGTCTCGATTTAAATCCTGAGCTTTAATATTTCCCAATCGAATTTCGATTGAAACACTTTTAAGCCTCATCAATCGGGCTCTTCTAATAACCATGGTAAGCAAAAAATATCCCAATCCACGATTTTGGAATTTGGGTAACACCGCAATATTTTCAACGTGACAATTCTTACTATCTCGAGAAATCGAACAACCGACAAAAGCAATCAATTCGTCGGCTTTCCTAATTACCAAGTATAAACTGTTTTTGTGTTTTTTTAGATCATTTAGGAAACGTTCTCGATCCCACGCTGCCTTTTTGTCGTAAACCTCTTCTTCAACATTCACGATGTCAGGGATGTCAGTAATAGAACCTTTGCCAAAATAGTAATCAACTCCATTCACATCAACAATGTGATTTTTAATCTGAAGTCCACGCTGAATCTTGGCTTCTTCCTTTTTTTTAACGTTCTTTTTTAACCATGCCTCAATTTTCTTCAACATAAGACTCGTTTTCCCTCCCCGGGTTTAACTTTTGCCAGTCTGCTTGTGCCTTGGTTAAACGAAGATAATTGGGATTAAAATTGTTAACATCAGCAACTGGTTCTTGCTTTTCCCCATAGATACCAATTTTAGCTGCTTGTGGCAAGTTATCAATTCCAGTCATGTATTTGAAATCTTTTCCGAAATGTTGTTTTAAGCGCTCGGAAAAATGAGCAACATCACTTCCAACGAATACGATGGGCTCATCAAACTTGTCCAGTTCGGTCATCCACTTATCAAAATTAACGTGTTGATCTTTAATTACCGATTCGGGACCACGATCGGAGGTCCGGTACAGACCAGTAAACAAATTATCGTTTCTACCATCAAATAATGGCACTACCAACTGGTCGTGTTTTTGCACGTTTAAAACAAGCGCCATGAGACTTGAAATACCAACCAAATCAATATTCAATGTATCGGCCAAAACTTTTCCAACCGTGGTGGCAATTCTAATCCCAGTGTATGAACCAGGACCATTACTTATAACGACCCGATCCAAATCTTGAGGGGTCAAATTGGCATACTTAACCAACTCTTCAATCACCGGCATTAAATATTCAGCATGTTTTTTGTGTGTTGTCATCGTAGTCGTCACTAGCACACGTTCGTCTTCAAGAACTGCAACCGTCAATGGTTGATTAGAGGTATCAATTGCTAAAACGTGCATGTTATTTGCTTCCTTCTTTATCCAGCTTCTCCCATTTGATTTCAGCAATCGATTTAGTATCACCGTTGACCGAAATATCGTGGATCGTTTGAATTTGATCACCGGTCTTAATGAGTTTGCTTCGACTTAAGACTGGATCACCATATGTAACTTCATCTTCATACTTAATACTTACTTGATTTGGAACATGAGTTGCCAAAAAATCATAGGATAAATCATCAACCATCCATCCAATATACTTAGCATTATTTACATGCGAATTCCAATCAATATCTGTAAAACGAACGTGATACTCAGTCGTCATCAGATTTTGTTCATCATGAATTTGAGGAATCTTTCTTAATCGTTGAATCCTTCTCACTCGATCACAATGATAAGGAGTAATCATATCTTCCTCTAATCGAACCATTTTTCTGGATTTAATGTCCATCATAACCCACAAACTACCAACATGAACTAATTCATTGCCGTCAACGTCTCTAACCCAGAACTCACGATAAGCAAAGTACTTAGTGTATGAAGTCCCCCTTGTTTGAACCTGAATTTTTTCATGAACTTTAGGAAGACGGGTAATATCCATATCTGTTTGAACAACAACCCACGTTACGCCATGTTCAATCACATGTCTGGTGCTTACACCCAGTGCTTTTGCCTGGTCCTGTGAAATCATAATAATTACGTCAATTAACATCGAAAGCGTAATGTTACCCAGTAAATTGGTTTCATAGTACTCAACTACATGGTCTTCAGAAAAAATATCTCCAGTCATCTTAATTCCTCTTATCTTATTCTATGTGGTGGTATTGATTATAAACATCCTGACGGACTAACCCATTTTGCTTAGCGACTTGTTTAATCGCACCATTGGGTTTTTCACCGTTACTAATTAATTGGTCAACCTGCTCCTCAACCGATAGTTGAGCAACGTTTTGTCCCTCTTTATGAAGTTTAAATCCGTCTGGATTCCCAGAAACTAGAATGACAAACTCTCCTCTAATCTCATTTTGTTTGGACCATTCCACTAAATCATCAAGACCGCCACGAACGTATTCTTCAAACTTCTTGGTAAGCTCTCTTGCAAGGACTGCCTGCCGATTGCCAAAAACTTTTTGCATGTTTAAGAGCGTCTTTTTAAGCCGGTGAGGTGCTTCATAAAAAAGCAAAGTTGGATATTCCTGCGCTAAAATCTTTAGTTCAGCAACCTGCTCTTGGGGCTTCCGTTTTAAAAAGCCATAAAACAAAAACGGCTGAGGTTTAAGTCCTGAAGCAATTAAACTAGTAAGGCCAGCGTTTGGTCCCGGAATGCTTATCACGGGAATATCATGCTCAATGCATTGTTTTACTAACTCGCGTCCAGGATCACTAATTGAAGGCATCCCTGCATCACTGACCTGTGCAATCGAAATCCCATCAATTAATTTTTCGACTAATTCGGGTGCTCGTTGTTCAGTATTATGCTCATGAAAACTAATTTGTTTGGTCGTAATATCAAAATGATTTAAAAGCTTCTGGGTATTCCTCGTATCTTCAGCGGCAATTAGATCAACTGCTTTTAAGATATTGATGGCTCTAATCGTCATATCATCAAGATTACCAATTGGCGTAGGAACCAGATATAAACTACCCTTGTTATGATCTGCAAAACTTTTTTGAACTGATAAATCCAATGGAATTACCTTTCTCCGTAAATGATATCGGTACAAAACATACAACTACTATTACTGTTACGCCGTTTTCCATAAAATTGGGTGCAGACATGAAATCCTTCGTTATACAATTTTTCCAAGTTTTTCTTAGACATCGAAAGTTGCTGTTTCTTTTTGCTTTTCCCATCTTTTCCCGAAATTAACTCTCGAAGATGTTCATTTTCGATCTTCAGTTCTGAATTTTCCTCGATGATTTTATCAATCTCATCACGAAGATCACCAATTTTTTCACTCATTAATTCCGATTGTGATTCCAAATTATTAAATTCTTCGTTAACATCTGATTCTTTCAATCGACTTTTGCTCCTCCTTCAATGACTGCTAAACATTTCAGGGTAATAACCTCCAAAATATTTTGGAAGCTAACGTTTAGATCTTGTTTTTTGGCACTGTTCAAGACCGTTGTGATGATTTCAATTAATTGATCATCTGATAACTGGTTAGCCATCTGCTTTAAAAGGGAATACTGATCACCAAATCCTAAACTATCAGGATTTAGTTCCCTAAACTTGACATCAAAGACATCCTTAAAAATTTGATAAATCATTTTTAAAGTCATCTGTTGCTCAAACCGACCCGTTATATTAGGCATAAAGCTAATTTGGACGCTCGTAAAAGCGCGATAATCATCATTGACTAATTCATTAAACCAGTGTTCAACTATTTCTTTAACCTTGTTAAACCAACCGTCTTCAAGCATTTTATCAATTGAAGATGAGTCTTCAGTTAATTCTAAAATAAGATTACTAGACGTTTTCGATAACCCTCTATCAGTTACGTACTTAATCAAGTTATCTTCGTTAATTTTTGGAAATTCTACCAACTGCGTTCTAGATATGATGGTTGGTAATATCTTTCGATAGTCATTGGTAAGTAAAAAGGAATTAACTTGCCCATTTGGCTCTTCAATAAACTTTAAAAGACTATTAGCAGCACTAGTAGTCATCGTATCGGCCCCGTCAATAATGAAGACCTTCTTGTTTCCCTCAACCGCACTTTTAGAAAATTCTTGTTTTAAATGTCGAATTGAATCAACTTTGATACTTCTGCCATCGGGTTTGATCATCACAACATCCGGGTGTTCGTCTTCTGCGATCCGGACGCACTCATTACAGATACCGCATGGCATACCGTTTTGAACGTTATTACAAAACAAACGCATTGCAATCGTCTTTGCAACCGCTAATTTTCCCACACCATCCGAACCCGAAAAAAGATACGAATGACTTAGATCTTGAGCCGAAATAACGCCCATAAAGTGTTGTGTTAAAGTAGCTTGTTTTTGGGTAGCCTGTTTAATTATGGTCTGAGCTAAAGTTTCTTCTACCATTATATTAACTAACTAGAAGCGATTTAATGATTCCATTGGTAAAATCATAACCGTTGCTCCTCCAACCTGAACTTCAACCGGATAAGACGTCTCACTGATGCTTCCAGCTAAACTAACCGGTGGCGTCATGTATTGTTTTCTAGTCTCACAGGTTGTTTTAATGATATCCAAAATCTCGTCGACCTTATCATCTTTAGCTCCAATCAAATAAGTGACGTTTTTAGCCTTCAAGAATCCACCTTTAGTGGATAATTGGGTCGCCTGGATCTTATGTTTGATGAATTCAGATTGTAATTTGGCTGCATCCTTATCCTGGACAATTGCAATAATTAACTTCATAACTGATCCTCCTATTTACTTTCGTTAAAATATCTAGCTGCTCTCTTATACAATACGGAAATGACCTGATCTACTACTTGTTCAATCGGCTTAGTAGCATCAACCTTAATAACACGCTTAGGATTCTGCTTAGCAATTTCATCATAAGCTCCATGAACCCGAACATAAAAATCGTGTTCTTGAAGATCCAATCGATTAACTTCCCCACTCCGATGTTCAGCAATGCGATCTAATCCAACGTCTACCGGGACGTCAAAATAAATGGTGGTATCGGGCATTAAACCTTCAGTAGCAAACTGGTTCATTGCTAAAACAGCGTTCTCACCAAGTTCTCGGCCCGCTCCCTGATACGCAATTGAGCTGTCAAGATAGCGGTCGCACAAAACTAATTGACCGGACTTTAAAGCTGGCAAAATAGTCTTAACTAAATGCTCTCTTCTAGCCGCCGCAAACAAAAGCGCCTCACAACGGTCATCCATATCTGACTCGCTTTTATTCAAAATTATCTGACGAATTTGCTCGGAGACTTGGTTTCCACCTGGCTCACGAGTAGTTAGCAATTGGTCTTTAAGCATTGGTTTAATTTTATCAACCACCTGATTTAAAACAGTGGTTTTCCCGGCACCATCAGTGCCTTCAAACGTAATAAATTGTCCAGTCATATTAGATTCAGTCCCAGCATTTTTGCTATTTTCATTGTACTTTAAGTTATATTTATTGTCTATTTAAAAAGCCAGCTAGGATCTAGCTGGCTTACGTTTAGTTTTCATATACTGACGGTTGAATCCGATCATTTTTAATGTTTCGTTTTCGTGCTTGCCGATACATAAACATGTATTTTTGCTTTGTAAGCATCGTTTGTGCAAATAAGTGACTGTCCGTTTCGGAAACAGCTTGTTCAGTTTGCACGGCCTGATCCCAATCATTTTTTAAAAAATTAATGGTATCAAGCAATTGGTCATCATAATTTTGCTTCATAGAACTATATCTAAATAACGAAAACATCGTTAATACCTCACATTTCGGTCCGTCCCGAAACTGCCTTTGAAAGGGTCATCTCATCTGCATATTCGATGTCACTTCCAACTGACAGTCCATGAGACAATCTGGTAACTTTAATGCCTGCTGGCTTAATTAACTTTGCCAAATACATTGCCGTTGCTTCTCCCTCAGGAGTGGCATTAGTAGCAATGATGACTTCTTTAACTTCTTCATTTTTTTGCAGTCGTTTGATTAAGGAACTGATATTGATGTCTTCAGGACCTTTCCCCTCAATGGGGGAAAGTACTCCGTGTAAAACGTGATAAAGACCATTATAATCCTTCATTTTTTCCATCGTCATCACGTCTTTAGACTGTTCCACTACCATAATCTTACTTTGATCACGACTTTCATCGGTACAGATCTCACAGGGATCGGTCTCGGTGATATTGCCGCAAATTGAACAAAACCGCAAATCATTCTTAGTTGAAGTTAAGGCATCCGCAAAGTTTTTTACATCGGTTTTATTCATATCAACCGTATAAAACGCCAATCTAGTAGCGGTCTTTCTGCCAATTCCTGGCAAATGCATGTAACTATCGATTAGCTTAGCAATTGGTTCTGGGTATTGCATTTAAATCCCTTCTTCTACATACCTGGAATATTCATTCCCTTGGTATACTTCCCCATCTTATCTTGAGTGGTCTTTTCAATCTGTGAAAGTGCATCATTAACCGCACTAATTACTAGATCTGAGAGCATGTCTGGATCGTCTGGATCAATGGCCTCTGGTTTGACGTTCATGTCCTTCATCTTGCGGTCACCAGTAAAGGTAACGGTCACCATGTCTTCTGGAGCTTTTCCAGTGAACTCACTCTTCTCGATTTCTTCTTGTTCATTTTGCATTTGTTGTTGCATCTTACGAGCTTTTTGCATCATCTTTCCCATGTTCATTCCGTTCATAATTATTCTCCTTTTAATTAATCATCTTTAACATCAATTATATCATCACCAAACATCTGCTTGGCAGTATTAACCGAATCATTGTTATCTTTATCTTTGGTCGTCTCAGTTTGTTCTTGTTTTTCGTAAGCTTCGTTCGTATTAGAAGTCGCTTTTTCTGACTTTGAGTTTGACCGATTCTCTTCATTATGAGACCGGTGATTTTTAAGGTAGTCACTTCTAAGTTGTGGCCATTCATCATTTGGTACAAACACAACCATTGGAACAAATCCTAAAATACGATCAAGACCATTTTGAAGTGCATCCATCAAATCACCATCGGTTCCAGCCTTCTGATACAAAAAACCATAATCAAAGGCGACGACGACCCCTTTATCACTCGCAGCAACTGGGTTTGAGACATGCATCACGGCTCGTTGCGTGACCGACAACGACTGAAGTAATTCCTGCCAGATATCCTGATAAGTAGTCAGATCTTTTCTAGTAGCTTTTCCTAGGATATCGTAAACCTTCGTCAAATTAACTCGGACCTGTTTAGTCGAATCATGATGACTAGACTCAGCAGTTGGCTTAGATTTAGTGGACTTGGGTTGCTTATCCTCATTAGTCGACTGTTTTATAGTCGAAGCATTTCCCAGTTCCGACTTTAACTCACTAACTTGATTTTGCAGTTCAGACAGTTGCTTTTTTAAAACTTTCGTATCCTTATCATCGTTTTTTGATTCGTTATCTGGGTCATTTTCTTTTTGATTTGCCAGTTTAACGGTTAAAATATCCAAATAAACATCGGGATGAGACGAATAACGCATCTGATTTTGAACGTCACTCATAATTTCAACGTAATGATAAATTAAATTACTATCCACTTTATCAGCAATCGTCTTAAAATTGTCGCCTAAAAGTCCAAGTTCGCTCTTTTGGACCATTTCTGGATCCTGATGATATAACAAAATGTTCTGACAATAATCAATTAAGTCCTCAATAAACTGATTAGCGTCTTTGCCGTCATCAAGAATTTCTTGAACCATTTTTAAACCCGTCGAAACATCTGAATTAAAAACAGCCTCAAAGTAAAACTGAATTCGATCCCTGGTGACACTGCCAGTGACTGACAGGGCACTTTCATATGTCACCTTATCATTACTGTAGGAAAGGGCTTGGTCAAGGATACTAAGTGCATCACGCATCCCACCTTCAGCACTTTTAGCGATTACCTTTAGCGCTTTGTCATCGTACTCAATGCCCTTTTTTGAAAGGATGTATTCCATTCGTTGCAGGATATCACTAGCTTTGATTCGTTTGAAATCAAAACGTTGTGTTCGCGAAATGATGGTAGCAGGAATCTTTTGGGGTTCAGTGGTAGCCAATATGAAAATGACGTGTTCTGGCGGCTCTTCTAGCGTTTTAAGCAAGGCATTAAAAGCCCCCGTTGACAACATATGCACTTCATCAATGATATAAACTTTATATTTACCTTCCGTTGGGGAATACTTCGCCTTATCGCGAATATTTCTGATCTCTTCGACCCCATTATTAGAAGCAGCATCAATTTCAATGACATCATTAAACGCACCCTTATTAATTGCTAGACACGTTGCACACTCATTACAGGGCTCGCCATCCTTTAAATTAGGACAGTTAACCGCCTTGGCCAAAATTTTAGCGGCGGAAGTTTTTCCCGTTCCACGGGGACCCGTAAATAAATACGCATGACTAATCTGGTTAGTTATCAATGCGTTTTTTAAAGTCTGCGTAATGACCGGCTGCCCAACAATTTCATCAAATCTTTGTGGACGCCAGGTCCGATACAATGCTTGATAACTCATGAAATGCTTCCTTTCGCCAAAAATTGGTACCATTCATTATTATATCTTGAAAATTGATGAAATGCTAATAACTTTAAACGACATTTTGTCCAAAAAAAATCTCCCAGTCAAACGACTAGGAGTTTAATTTCTAAAAACGAGAAGCACAAGGCAAAAGATACTTAGTGCTGCTTCCTTCCGGACCTGACACGGTTCGTAAGTCTGCCCTTGCTTCAGGGCCTTACGGCACTAATTATCATAACCGAAAAATCCACAAATGTCTAGGACTATTACCGTGATTTGCGTTTATCTTTAAAGAATTTCTTCATCATACTACCAGATTGGGTGGCTTTCAATCCACTTGTCACTTGAACCTGATGGTTTTGTCTTGAATCATTTAGGGTGTGGTAAAGACTTTCAACGGCTCCAGCTTTTTCATTTTTTACTCCATATACTAATCTTTTAATCCTGGTATTAATAATCGCACCAGCACACATTAAACAAGGCTCAACCGTCACGTACATCTCACAATCATTTAAACGCCAACTCTTTAAATTGATACACGCTTCTTCAATCGCAATGATTTCAGCATGCTCGGTTCCAATCTCCGTGTGCTCACGCAGATTATGTCCTTTTCCAACAATTTGACCGTCCTTAACGATTACTGCTCCAATCGGTACTTCACCAATGACGTAAGCATGGTTAGCTTCATTTAAAGCTTGTTCCATAAAATACGCATCATTTTCATTCATTTACGACTTCCTTTCTACTCTTTAAAATGTAATATCCCTTATCTCGTTTAACGATTTGTACGTTACCAAAAACCTTATTCATTAATTTTTTAGCCGAGGGTGCTCCCTGCTTCTTTTGTAAAACCACCGTCAATGTCCCATCATTAACCAGGTGGTCATAAGAACCCGTAATCATTTCATCGACAACTTTTTTTCCAGCACGAACGGGCGGATTAGTTATAATGCCCGCATACTTTTGGGAAATATTCTGGTACCCATCAGAAGCAAAGATATCTACGTTATCAATCTGATTGAGATCTGCATTCTGTTTAGCCAGTTTTAATGCTAAATTATTGACGTCTACCATAGTAAAATGCCGTTCTGGATTTGTCTTGGCCAAAAATAGACCAATCGGGCCGTAACCACATCCCATGTCTAAGATTGCTCCCTCAGGCATTTCATTAACATCCACATTATTAATCAAAACCCTGGAACCATAATCCACGGTATTTTTAGAAAACACACCGTTGTCTGTCACAAAACTCAGCGTGGTTTTAAGTAAAGAAAAGTTCCAATGTTTTTCCTCATGTTTAACATCGGGATTTGCGGTATAATAAAAGTCGTTCAAAATTAATCACATCCTAAAAAATAATATTTAAACCATAAACACTATATATAGCGTCTAATTCTTATTAATTTCACTATATATGGTGTTTTTTCTGTTGAAAATTTCACTTTTTGAGAGTAAACTCATCAAGTGAAAGATATCAAGGAGATGAAACAAAATGAAAAAAATTACTGTATTTACCAAGAACAATTGTATCCAATGCAAGATGACAAAACGTTTTCTTAGCGAACACAACGTTGACTTCGTTGAAAAAAACACATCCGAAAATCCGGAATACGTCGACTACCTAAAGGGTGAGGGATTTCAAGCTGTTCCAGTTGTTGAGAGTCAAGCCCTTGAAGCATTTAGTGGGTTTCAACCTGACCAATTAAAGAAATTAGTTGGTTAAATTTTTCATATTTATAGTATAGTACAAAACCAACGTTTCAGATATTTCGTATGACACGATTAAGGGAGAGTAATCCAATATGTCTTTAAAAGATTTGCACGATGTTACGTATTACGAATTAAATAATGAAATTAATATCCCTGTCGATGGCAGAATTCAATTGGAAAAAGATCAGGAGGCTTTAAAAGCCTTTTTCAAAGAAAACGTTAATCCAAATACCGTTAAGTTTGATTCTCTAAAAGATCGTTTTGATTATTTAATTAAGCATAATTACATTGAAGAGGATTTTGTAAATAAATATCCTTTTTCATTCATCGAAAAATTATACAAGTATTTGGAAAAACAAGATTTTCACTTCAAATCATTCATGGCTGCATACAAATTCTATGCCCAATACGCTATGAAAACTGATGACAATTCCATGTACTTAGAAAGCTACATAGACAGAACCGCAATGAACGCCCTATTTCTTGCTAATGGCGATCAAAAGCTTGCCATGGATCTTGCTGATGAATTAATTCATCAACGCTTTCAACCTGCTACCCCAACTTTTTTAAACGCTGGAAAGAAACGCAGGGGTGAGTTGATTTCGTGTTTTCTACTTCAAACCACCGATAACATGAATACCATAGGTCGCACCATTAATTCTGCCCTTCAATTATCCAAAATTGGTGGTGGGGTTGGGATCAACCTTTCTAACCTCAGAGCGGCTGGCGACCCCATTAAGCACATTCAGGGAGCAGCTAGTGGCGTTCTTCCCGTAATGAAATTACTAGAAGACAGTTTTACCTATTCTAATCAATTGGGCCAAAGAAACGGTGCTGGAGTAGTCTATCTAAGTGTGTTTCATCCCGACATCATCCAGTTCTTAGGGGTTAAAAAGGAAAATGCCGACGAAAAAATTCGGGTTAACACTCTTTCACTTGGTGTAGTTGTCCCAGATAAATTCTACGAATTAGCCAAAAACAATGAAGATATGTACTTATTTAGCCCGTACGACGTTGAACGTGAGTATGGCGTTCCTTTTTCTTACGTCGATATCACTAAAGAATATGACAATATGGTCAACAACAAGGATATCCGCAAAAAGAAGATCAGAGCTCGTGAACTAGAGACTGAAATCGGTAAGTTACAACAAGAGTCCGGCTATCCATACATTATCAATATTGACACCGCCAATCGCGACAACCCCGTTGACGGCAAGATCGTCATGAGTAACTTGTGTACTGAAATTATGCAAGTCCAAACCCCATCCATTGTTGATGATGAACAAAATTATGAACAACTTGGAACCGATGTTTCATGTAATTTAGGGTCAACGAACGTTGTCAATTTGATGGCTTCTCCTGACTTCGGCAAATCAGTTGAAGCCATGGTCAAGGCTCTTACTTTTGTGACCGATCATTCCTCAATTAACGTTGTTCCATCAGTTAAACGTGGAAATGAGTTAAGTCACTCAATTGGTTTAGGAGCCATGGGTCTTCATTCTTATTTTGCCAAAAATCACATGTATTATGGTTCAAAAGAATCCATTGAATTTACCAGTACCTACTTCATGTTATTAAATTACTGGACCTTAAAGGCCTCAAATCAAATGGCCAAGGATCGCGGTAAGGTCTTTCATAACTTTGACAAGAGTAAGTACGCTGACGGTTCTTATTTTGATCAATACGTAAATCAGAGTTGGGCGCCAGCTTCCGATAAAGTCAAGTCATTGTTTGATGGCATCTTTATTCCAACCGAAAAAGACTGGGAAGCTTTAAAGAAGTCAGTCATGGAA
The DNA here is from genome assembly GCF_059901425.1 of Fructilactobacillus sp. X2R1C3. Lineage (NCBI taxonomy): Bacteria > Bacillati > Bacillota > Bacilli > Lactobacillales > Lactobacillaceae > Fructilactobacillus > Fructilactobacillus sp. X2R1C3. The sequence continues at coordinate 185,246 of NZ_JBWXUW010000003.1, forward strand.
TATGGTTTGTACCACCAAAACCGAATGGCGGTTGCTCCAAACGGTTCTACCGCTTACATTGGTGATGCTACCGCTAGTCTGCACCCGATTGTTCAAAAAATTGAAGCCAGACAAGAATCCAAGATTGGAACCATCTACTATCCCGCTCCATACCTTTCTAATGACACCATTCCTTACTACGAATCAGCTTACGACACGGACATGCGAAAGGTGATTGACGTTTACGCCGCCGCCCAAAAGCATGTTGATCAAGGAATGAGTCTGACTCTCTTCATGCGTTCAACCATTCCTGAGGGTCTATACGAATGGAAAGACGGTCGAAGCAATAAAATGTCCACCAGAGATTTAACGATCCTTCGTAATTACGCCTACAAAAAGGGAATTAAGTCGCTCTACTATGTTCGGACATTTACCGACGATAACACCGAAGTTGGTGCTAATGAGTGTGAAAGCTGCGTAATCTAATCCTTAGGAGGAAATTTATGGACATTAATAAAGTTTTAACCGGAAAGTTACAGGGAAACTACAAGGCCATTAATTGGAATTCCATTGGCGACGAGATTGATAAGGCCACCTGGGAAAAATTAACCGAACAATTTTGGCTTGATACCAGAATTCCGTTATCAAACGATTTAAAGGATTGGCGTTCACTTGACGATGATCATAAATGGATTGTTGGTCACGTTTTTGGTGGCTTAACTTTACTCGATACCTTACAGTCTCAAGACGGAATGGCTGCTCTTAGAAAAGATGCTGTTACTCAACATGAGATTGCAGTTTTAAATAACATTCAGTTTATGGAATCCGTTCACGCTAAAAGTTATTCATCAATCTTTTCAACTTTAAACACGCCCGATGAAATTGATGAAATCTTTCACTGGAGTGATACCGAAGAATTTCTTCAAAACAAAACGAAAAAGATTTATCAGTTGTACCATGATGATGGTCATCCGTTAAAAAAGAAAATTTCAAGTGTCTTTCTTGAAACATTTCTTTTTTACTCCGGATTTTACACCCCAATCTGGTATCTAGGTCATAACGAACTTCCAAACGTCGCTGAAATCATTAAATTAATTATTCGTGACGAATCGGTTCACGGAACGTACATTGGCTATAAATTTCAGGTTCAGTTTAACCAATTAGGTGAAAACGAACAAAATGATTTAAAGGACTGGATGTATAACTTCCTGTACGATCTTTATCAAAACGAGGAAAAGTACACTCACCTCCTTTATGACCAAGTAGGATGGTCTGAAGACGTCTTAACCTTCATTAGATATAATGCTAACAAAGCACTAATGAACCTCGGGCAAGATCCAATGTTTCCAGACACCGAAGAAGACGTCAACCCAATCGTTATGAACGGGATTTCCACTGCCACTGTCAACCATGACTTCTTCTCACAGGTTGGTAACGGCTATCGACTCGGTAACGTTGAAGCAATGAGTGATTCTGACTATAACATTGGTGATAAAAAGAACCAAAAATAATCATACGACTAATAGAAAAGCAGTTTCAGAACTAATCTGAAACTGCTTTTCTTATGGCATGTTTTCTTCAACATTCTCAATCGTCGGTCGTTCACTAACCACCGATAAGAGCTGTAGCATCGTGAATACCAATGAATTATCCTTACGGTATACGAAGTACTTAGACACCCAGTTATCGACGTATTTTTGCTTATAAGACCGCAATCCTTGAAAGCTATAGAACGCATCACCATATTGATAAATTAAGTGAGCAATTTTTTCGTTAATAAAACTAAATTTGGATTCACCCACATTAGCTAGGGGTGCCATTCCTAGGTTAAACCACTTATAACCCTCGTCCTTTGAATACCTGAATAGATGAATGAAAATTCCATCCATAATTCCAGATGGAGCATCGTTTCCCGAACGCATTAAGTCAACCGAAGTCATTACTCGGTCACCAGTCGGCATGATGTTAGCAAAAGCTACAATCGCATCATCTTTGTCCCGAATAACGGCAATTGGTGCCTGATTCAAGTAGTATGGATCAAAGAAACCTAATGAGAAGCCCTTTTCATCACGTCCATTGAGCCACTCATCAGAGATTCGTTTAAATTCACCCATCTGTTCCTTAGAAAATGGTGGGTCTAAAACTTCAAAACGATAGCCTTCCCGGTCGAACTTATGCATTAAAGCCCGTTCACCTCGATGACGCTTGCCGGTAAGCGAAAAGTCCGTTAAATCAACGTGACCCTCTTCTCCAGCCTTAATAAAGTCAAAGCCCTTTTCGTGAAGCAACATTGTCAGTGATTCTCCCACTTCGTAAAATACCAGTGAGAAATCGGCTTTATCAGCATCGCTCATGAACTGATCAATCGCAGGATCTAATTTATCCTGATTTCCGATTGGTTCACCCATCACAATTAACTTATTGGCCTTCTGTTTATACATGAAAATGACTTCGTCTTCACTATCTTCAGCGTAGAAGTAAACCTTTTTATCACGCAAGAAGACTAAGTGACTAACTTCGTTTCCACCAAATTTGCGAATAACATTGCGAATTCTAACTTCATCAAAGGGTTGATTCAACCATGGGATGCGAGCGTACGTTAAGTACTTGTACAACATAAACAGGATAATAAAGGCAATAATAATGCCCACAAATCCAGTTAGCCAGACTTGTTCAGATGGCAAAAGATACACATTCATCATTTTGATGGGAGCGTGTCTACTAGACAAGTTATGATTACTCATGTAGATTCCGATGATAGAATACATTAAGAAAGTTCCAATGAAAATGATGCCGTCAAAAATTGCATTTCCCCACGAGTACGTGAGTTTTTGCCGGTACATACCCTTTCTTGATAACCACAAACAAATAATGATAAATCCTAGTAGTAACGTTAATTTTAGTGGAAAGTCCTCTTTCCACAGGGTGTTAGCAATGGCAAACAACAAAATGATAACGGTTGGCCAGAAAGCTTTGTGGACTCTTGATCCTACTCCACGTGCTAATCCAATCAATAAGATTCCAATAATCACGTTCGACAACTGTCCTAAAAAGAAGAGCGTGTATGGCGCTAGTGATAAGTAGAGTGGATTAACAAGAGCCAAATTAGGAATAGTCGCATACAAAATCATCATGATTCCCGAAAAGTACATAAAAATCGTAATGATCAGCTGAGCCGACCTGTGAACAATCGTTTTCGGAATATCATCAAGAAAATTGTTAATTCGGGCTCCCATTTCGTGGAAAAAGAGAAAGGCCCCCACGAAAAACGGGAGAAAATAGTAGAAAATTCGGTACAACAGCACCCATACGGCAGCAATTGTCGGTGACACCCCAAGCAAACTAAGGCTCCCAATCATCATCGTATCAAAGGACCCAAGACCACCCGGAAGCATTGAGACAACTCCAAAAACATTAGCAGCAATAAAAATGGGGAAAACGTCCCAAAGGTTAATGTTAAGTTTCATGAAGTATCCAATAATTAAAAACAACATGGCACAGCTGCCCCATTCAAGGCAGGAACCGAGGATCAATTGAAACTCCCGTTTTAAGGTTAAATCACTAAAAAACTCAGAATTACTGAATCTGGTAAATAGGAAAATCACTGGAAAATAAATTCCCCCACCGACTAACCAAATCCAGTCCTTGGCATACTGAGATCCAATGCCAAATCCAAAGATCAAGACTAACGAAACCAAACAATAGGTAGAAAGTCCTGCTAGTAAGAATAAAGCAATCTTAGAAATGGCGTATAACACCTGTTTCTTACTAGCGTCTTTACCATAAAACATCGCCCTCAGACTGGCACCAAGAAAGCCACCGAATCCAGCAATATTGGTAAATGTGTTAACGATCCATCCACTCTTGACAATGTAGGACGGTTTAAACTTGCCAGGCAGAAACTCCGTAATGGTAAAATCATATATTAACATTGGCAATACAGCCACAAATCCTAAGATCGTTAAAATAATTAACGTCGTTGGTGACTGTGACGCAAGGCTCGCTCGCATTTCCTTTCCGTTAATCTCAGAAAGCACGTGAGTCGCCTCATAAACAACAAACACAAGGACCAGGGTGACAAAAATCCCTTTAATCCATGCAGAATATTTGTTATAGAAATCCATAACTTTATTAAATGCTTTTTTCAATTGTTAACCCCCAAAAAATCGGCTAACTTCATTCTCTCAATTTTTATGACATAAAACAACTTTATTTAAACAATATTAAGGCAAAAAAAAGAACGTGCTTTTGCACGTTCTTTTTAGTCATCGACTACTTAAGAGTTACAGTAGCACCAACGGCTTCAAGCTTGTCCTTGATGTCGTTAGCATCTGCTTCTGAAGCGCCTTCTTTAACAGCTTTAGGAGCGCCATCAACTAAGTCCTTAGCGTCTTTCAAGCCAAGACCAGTGATGTCTCTAACTGCCTTGATAACCTTGATCTTTTCTTGACCTGCTTCAGTAAGTTCAACGTCGTATGAATCCTTAGCAGCACCTTCACCACCGGCAGCACCTGCAGCTGCAACTGGAGCAGCAGCAGAAACATCAAATTCATCTTCGATTGACTTAACCAAGTCGTTTAAATCAGTGATTGAAGCTTCTTTTAATTGAGCAATAATATTATCTTTATCAAAAGCCATTTTAATTTCCTCCTATTAGGACATTTAATCTATTTTTATTAAGCTGCATCACTGTCGTCACCATTGTCATCTTTATCAACAACGGCATTAACAGCATAAGCAACCTTACGGATAGGATCTTTCAAGATGTTAGCAAGAGTTGAAAGCAATTCTTCACGGCTTGGTAGAGCAGCAAATTCATTGATTTCATCAAGTGAAGCGATCTTTCCTTCGATAATTCCACCCTTGATTTCAAGTTCAGGATTATCATCAGCGAAGTTCTTCAAAATCTTGGCTGGAGCAACTGGATCTTCATCAGAAAATGCAATGGCAGTAGGTCCAACAAAGGTCTCTTTCAAATCCTTAACGTCTGCCTTGTCAGCAGCACGTTCCAAAATCTTATTTTTAATAACACTCATTGAGACATCGTTATCACGCAATTGTTTACGCAAATCAGTATCTTGAGCAACACTTAAACCACGGTAATCAACAACAATGGCTGATACGGCTTTTTGAAATTGGTCAGCAACTTCATCAACCTTCTTGGCTTTCGTATCAATAACTTCTTTTTTTGGCATATTATTTCACCTCCCAATGTATTTTGGGACTTAATAAAAAATCCCTATGTTCGCCAAAACATAGAGAAAGAGTGTATTACTCCTCGGCAGGTATAATTAAGGTCAAAAGCCACCTGAGTCTTAGGCGAATCATATTCAACTAATAATCTATCATAACGATAAAAATTAGTCAATTAGGGATTATTTAATTAGTTAGTAACTAAAATGATTCAGGATCAACTGAGACGCCGGGTCCCATCGTTGATGAAACTGAAATGTTACTAATGTAAGTTCCACGAACAGATGCTGGACGATTCTTAACAATCACATCGTTGATGGTGTTAAGGTTTTCGGCCAACTTGTCTGCATCAAATGAATCTTTACCAATTGAAACTGCGACGTTGCCATCACGGTCGGTTCTGTAAGTAACCTTACCGGCCTTAGCATCAGAAACCGCCTTTGAAACATCCATGGTAACAGTTCCAGTCTTAGGGTTTGGCATTAATCCTTTAGGTCCAAGAACACGACCTAAACGACCAACTTGAGCCATCATGTCAGGAGTAGCGATTGCGACATCAAAGTCGAGCCATCCGTCTTGAATCTTTTGAGCTAAGTCGTCATCACCGACAAAATCGGCACCAGCATTCTTAGCATCTTGGGCTTTTTCGCCCTTTGCAAATACTACAACTGTCTGATCCTTACCAGTACCATTAGGTAAAACTACGGCACCACGTAATTGTTGGTCAGCTTGTTTGGTATCAACGTTTAATTTGTAAACAACTCTGATAGTGTCATCAAAGTTGACTGAGTCTAATTTTTGAACTAATTCTACAGCATCTTGAGCAGAGTACTTTTTACTCTTGTCAATTTGCTTTGAAGCATCTTCGTACTTCTTACCTCTCTTACGAGCCATTGTGTCATCCTCCTTGCAATTGTGGTTATAACGGAATTTCCTCCCACTAGCACATTATCTTTCGACATTGTACTGTACGGGCATAGTGAAATTAACCTTCAACAGTGAATCCCATACTACGTGCCGTACCTTCAACCATGCGCATAGCTGCTTCTACATCAGCTGCGTTTAGATCTTGCATTTTAGTTTCGGCAATTTGCTTAACTTGGTCTTTGGTAACTTTTGCGACCTTGTTAGTATTAGGTTCACCGGAACCGTGTTCAACACCAGCGGCTTTCTTTAATAGGACAGCGGCTGGAGGGGTCTTGGTTACAAAGTCGAATGAACGATCTTCGTAAACAGTAATCACAACTGGAATCAGCATCCCTGCTTGATCAGCAGTACGTGCATTAAATTCCTTAGTGAATCCCATAATATTAATTCCAGCTTGACCTAAAGCAGGTCCAACTGGAGGAGCGGGTGTTGCTTTACCCGCAGGTATTTGTAGTTTAACTACATTAGCTACTTTTTTAGCCACGAGACATACCTCCTTAAGTCCGTGTGTGGTAAATGAAGATCAAAATTTCTTCTCCCACGTTAATTTATGCAATACGCATACTAGATAAATATACCACGTTTATGGAAACGTGACAATGAGTATTTTACTGAGAATCAGCTTCTAGGGGTTTAACTTGGTCAAATTCCAGTTCAGTACTTGTCTCTCTACCAAACATGTCAATATTAACCTTGAGCTTACCCTTAGTGTTGTCAATCTCAGTAATCTTGCCAGAAAGTCCCTTAAAGGCTCCCTCAACGATGGTAACCGTATCACCAACCCGGCTATCTAATGGTTTAACTCGCTTCTTTACTCCAATCGTTGACATAACGTTTTCAACCTCTTCGGGTAACAATGGATTGGGCTTTGAACCTTGACCGTGAGAACCAATAAATCCGGTCACTCCAGGAGTATTCCTAACGACATACCAGGCTCTATCAGTCATTACCATTTGAACCAGCACATATCCTGGGAAGGTCTTGTTCATAACCACTTTTTCTTTACCGTTTTTAACCTCGTGTTCTTCAGTTTCTGGAACAACGATGTCAAAAATATAGTCTTCCATTCCCATGGATTCTTTTCTAGATTCAAGATTCATTTTAACTTTGTTTTCATAGCCAGAGTATGTATGTAATACATACCATTGCTTTTCTGCAGTCTCTACCACAATGATTATCTCCTTTAACTTAAAGCAAAATAAAAAAACCTCGCGTAAACGAAGTTCTTATCATCAAATTAACTATAACAGAAATTATCACACTAATCTAGTTTAGGCTAGTAACTTCAAAATGGTTTGAATTGCCCAATCAATCACACCAAGAAAGATTGCAAAAAAGATGGTGGTCCAGATAACGATTGAAGTATCGGTTCTCGTTTGCTTAGCGTTCGGCCAAACAACTACCTTCATCTCTGCAATAACACTCTTAAAAAAGTTCCATAATCGTTTCATGTAAAATTCCCCTCTTAACGAGTTTCTCGGTGCAACGTATATTTTCCACAATGCTTACAAAATTTCTTTACTTCCAATCGTTTGACGCGATTCGGATTGCTGGAAATGGTGTAGTTTCTTGAACCACATACAGAACAAGCTAATGCTACCTTTTTCTGTGCCATAAGCTGCACCCCCTTAATAACTAACTAATCGTATCATCAATCTCAACGTTAGTCAATTTTATTAAATCTATAGTACTTCTGTCGACAACGGGAGATCGCATTTTTCAACTTCATCACATTCACATCAGAAACCTGGGACATTTTTTCAAACGAATAATTTTCAAGTGAACCAATAATCACCATTCTTTCAACTACCGAACTTCTTCTCATCAAGACTTGTAAATTCTCATACATTGAAAGAACCCGCTCAGGACAGGCGGCATGAATATCAGCAATGGTATCAGAATAAAATTGAAAATACGCACTAAGAGAAGCTTTTTTAGAATCGGGGACGCGCTTTTGAGCCCGCTTTTTTCTTAAAATATCATATAATCGGTTTTTTAAATTAACTTTATAGTAACTGCCAAAGGTAACCTTACGACTGGCATCATACCTAATAATTGTTCGGCTAAGCACAATGGCTGCTTCCTGTTTCCAATCTGAGAGTTCCATACCTGATACGTAAAAATCGTTCCACAACTTTAGATAAATCGGAGCATATTTTTCAAACAATTTGATGAAACCAGCGTCATTCTTTTTTGCATCCTCAACCATTTCTAATTCTCTAACCCGTTTCTCTTCTTTATTCATCAGTTGGCTCTCCTCTTAATCAATTAATTAACACTTAGTATCGTACCGAAACGAGTTAAGCTAAAACAAGCGAACAAACGTTCGATATGTGATATTATTTGCTAACCAATTTTTAATATCGAATTTACGATATTAAACAAGCCCAATAAAAAAAGAACAATGCGCTGACATTGTTCTTTAGTTTAATCATTTAATTATAAAGGATGACGCGAGTTAAAGCCTTGATACATAACTAATCCAGCGGCAACCGAAGCATTTAAACTTTGAATATCTCCCACCATTGGAATGGTAAGAGTTTCATCAACTTGTTTTTTAAGTAAGGGAGAGATTCCCTTGCCTTCACTACCAACGATAAGAGCACTTGGACCCTTAGCATCCCAGCGTCGATAATCAGTCCCTTTCATATCAGTACCAAAGACCCACAACCCACGTTCTTTTAATTCCTTAACGGTGCTGACCAAATTAGTTACTCTAGCGACCGGAACACGTTCAATTGCCCCCGCAGAGGTTTTCGCTACCGTTGACGTTAATCCAACAGCCCGACGCTTGGGAATGATCACTCCGTGAACGCCGGCAGCATCTGCGGTTCTAATAATTGACCCTAAGTTATGAGGATCGGCAATGTTATCCAGAACAATGAAGTATGGTGGCTCACCCTTTGCTTCGGCATTTTTAAATAAATCATCAATCGACGCATAATTAAAGGAAGCAATTGATAACATGACCCCTTGATGATTCTGGTGGTCTGACATCAAGTCTAACTTTTGCTTTGGCACCTTAGAAATTACCAAATGACGACCCTTGGCCAAACGAATAACCGCTTTAATGGTGTCATCTTCTTGACTGACTCCATTTTGTAAAAACACCTTGTTAATTTCTTGATTTTCATTGCGCAGTGCTGAGACTGCTGGGTGTCTTCCAATAATAAAATCTTCATTATCTCTCATACTCAACCCTCCCAGAATCAACTTGATCAATGCACCACTGCGCCAGTTCGTCGAGTCTTTTATCTTGGCCACTAAGGGACAAGAAACCAAAGAGGGCTTCAAAGCCAGTAGAAATCCGATAAGTAACAACACTCGTATTCTTCGCGTGAGTATAACTCTTGGCGTTACGTCCCCGTTTAAAAAAGTACTCTTCTTCATCACTTAAGATTGCATCCTGATTCATCAAAGCAATCAATCCGGCCTGAGCCTTGGCTGACACATATTTAGTAGCAAAATGCTGCAATTGATTTGGCCTAGCGATCCCTTCGTCAATCAAGTGCCGTCTCACGTATACCTCATAAACCGCATCACCTAAATAAGCTAGTACAATACCATTTAACTGTCGATATTGGATATTATCGTCCGCTTCACTCATTAAACTAATTTTCCCTTCTGAATCGAGTCCCCTGTGGTGTATCTTCTAAAATAATACCTTTATTTTTTAATTCATCCCGAATTTCATCACTTCTCGCAAACTGTTTATTAGCTCTCGCATCGTTTCTTTGCTTAATTAAGTCTTTAACCTTATCGTCATTTAACTCACTACTTTGTAGTTTAATCCCAAAGATAGCGGACAACTGTTCTAACCGTTTCATCAGCAACTTAATCGAATCCTTAAAAACCACCGGTCGTTCCGCATAAACGTTGCCAAGCTTAGCCAATTCGTAGACCTTGGCAATCCCGTTTTGAACGTTAAAGTCATCATCCATGGCATCCTGAAAATCAGCCTGAATTTGACGAATCTCTTGGTCTAATTTCGGATCGTTGTAAGGATCAGCGTCTTTTAACCGATAGTTCAAATTATCGTAAGCCGTCTGTATTTTTTGCAGATTGGTGGCAGCTTCATCAACTCCCTGCTGGCTGAAACGAATTGGACGGCGATACTGGGTGGTTGAGATCAAAAACCGCAGTGCCTGAGGATTATCCCTTTTAAGTAAATCATGGACCGTAATAAAGTTGCCCTTAGATTTACTCATCTTCTCGTCTTCATCACCGACGGTCACAAAACCGTTGTGAAGCCAGTAATTAACAAACTTTTGACCCGTTTTGGCTTCGCTTTGTGCCCGTTCATTTTCATGATGAGGGAACTCTAAATCAATTCCACCACCGTGAATATCAAAGGTGTTACCAAGGTACTTAGTCGACATCACCGAGCACTCGATGTGCCAACCGGGACGGCCTTTTCCCCACGGAGAATCCCAGGAAATTTCGTCTGGTTTAGCTTTTTTCCAAAGTGCAAAATCAATCGGGTCTTCTTTTTGCGCTAGTTCTTCACTTGAAACGTGCTCACTTGCACCACTTTCAAGATCATCGATGTTTTCATGTCCTAGTAAGCCGTAAGACTTAAACTTACGGGCACGATAGTATACCGTCCCGTCAACATTATAAGCATACCCTTTTTCAATTAAGTCAGAAACAAAGGCAATGATGTCCTTAATGTTATCCGTGGCACGAGGATTAACGGTCGCAGGTTGCACGTTTAACGATTTCGTATCTTCCATAAAAGCCTTAATGTATTTATCGGCTAATTTAGAAACCGTGGTTCCCTCTTTTTTGGCTTCGTTAATCATTTTATCATCAACATCGGTAAAATTAGACACATAATTCACCTTATAACCACAATATTCAAGATAACGACGAATGGTATCAAATGCCACTACACTTCGCGCATTGCCAATGTGAATATAGTTATAAACAGTTGGACCACAGACATACATGTTAACCACACCAGGTGTGATTGGTTCAAACTTTTCTTTTTCATTTGTAAGTGAATTATAAACTTTTAACATGTCCAACCTCCTAATAATTGTTCAATATTAACCTTTCAGTTCATTATGAACTAGACCAATTGAAATGAAAATATTTTACTTTTTTAATGCCGTTTTGAGAGCTTCGGTAATGGTGGAAACTCCTATGACCTGAATATTTTGCGGTGGAGTCCATCCCTTTAGATTATATTTAGGAACCAACACACGCTTAAAGCCCAATTTCTGGGCCTCAATAACGCGTTGCTCAATTCGATTAACCCTTCTAATCTCACCAGTCAAACCAAGTTCGCCGATGTAACACTCTTTTGGATCAGTTCCAATATTCTCATAACTTGACGCAATGCTAATTGCCATTGCCAAATCAATGGCCGGTTCATTAAGTTTGACTCCGCCAGCGGCTTTTAAATAAGCATCCTGGTTTTGTAACATCAATCCAGCTCGTTTTTCAAGAACCGCCATAATCAGTGAAACACGATTTCGATCCAGTCCAGACGCAGTTCTTTGCGCATTCCCAAAAACCGAAGGAACAATTAAGGCTTGAAGTTCAACCAAAATTGGACGAGTTCCTTCCATTGCTACCACAATTGCTGAACCGGTGGCATTCTTCAAACGTTCCTCTAAAAAAATCTCGGATGGATTCTTGACTTCTTTTAGCCCATCTTCATCCATTTGAAAAATCCCGAGCTCATTCGTAGATCCAAATCGGTTTTTAACGGCCCGTAGTAACCGATAAGAATGATGTTTGTCCCCCTCAAAATAAAGAACGGTGTCAACCATGTGCTCTAAAGTCTTTGGGCCGGCAAGCGTACCGCCCTTAGTAACGTGTCCCACTAAGAAAATGGTGATACCATTGGTTTTTGCGATGTTCATCAGATCCGAGGTGACGCCTCGGACCTGCGTAACGGACCCAATCGCAGACGGAATCTCATCTTCTTGCATGGTTTGAACGGAGTCAATGATAACCGTGTCTGGCTTCACTTCTTCAATTGCCTTCCTGATTGAAGTCATATCCGTTTCCGGATAAAGGTATAAGTTCCCCTTTTCGGAAACATTGAGACGGTCCGCTCTCATCTTGATTTGATCGGCACTCTCTTCTCCTGAGACGTAGAGCACCTTTTGTCCTGATGCTGCTAATTGACCGGAGACTTGTAAAAGTAAGGTTGACTTACCAATCCCCGGATCACCACCGATTAGAACGAGTGAACCAGGAACAACGCCTCCGCCAAGTACCCGATTCAATTCATTTGAATCAACCTGAATCCTCGGAGCACTTTCAGCGCTAACTTGTCTAATTAGCTGGGGTTGCGACTTAGTCCCGCTCAGTGAAACCCGACTCACGTTCGCCTTTTTGGTATCATTTTTTTGGACCGTTTGTTCAACCATCGTGTTCCATTCACCACAGTTGGGACAACGACCTAGATAACGTGGTGAAATATATCCACAGTTGGAACAAACATATTGCGTTTTTGCTTTAGCCATTAAATCATTTCCTAACTATTTGCCAGAAGAACCAAATCCCCCATTGCGAGTCAGCTTTGGTCCCTCATCTTGATCCGCAAGTAAATAAGGCATAAAGATTCCTTGTCCAATTCGATCGCCTTTCTTAATCTTACGATCGACGATCCCAAAGTTTAGAATCTGGACAAAGATCTCGCCCTCATTACTTTCATTATCGTAATAATCAGCGTCAATAACACCGATCCCGTTCGGAATTACCAAGTTTCGTTTTAAAGGATTACTTGAGCGATTCGCGATTATCAGCACTTCATTTGGCTGCATGTAAACCTTAATTCCCGTCGGAACCAAAAAGGGTTTTAAAGCATTCTCTGAATCCATGATGTCCTGTTGATCTAACTTTCTTCTAGCTTTAATGATACCAAATGATCGAATTAAACCAGTTTTCCAGATTGATGGAATAACCATGTCAACGGCACTGGCAAAGTCGTATCCGGCAGCCTTTTCAGTTGCTCGTTTTGGCAAGGTCAGGTCGTCATTCTGATATTTTGAAACAATCTCAAAGCCTCTTTGCATCTTCTAATACCTCTTTATTCTCAAAAATTCCTACTATTATTTTACCAGTATTTCTTAAATTTTGACATTGCTTGACAAAATCATAAAGACCATTGAAAATTAATAATAGTGGTCAAGTTACTAAAAGTAACGACTTAATTTGAAGGGGAACAATCAAATGAATTCAGCAGATCAGCGAGAATTAAAGAAACACGTTGGAAAAGAAGCTGTTAAGCACGTTAAGGATGGGATGGTCTTGGGTCTTGGATCTGGTACCACCATCAAGTACATGGTAGACGCACTGGGAGAGCGCATCAAAAACGAACATCTAGATATTATTGGTGTGCCAACCTCCAGTAAAACTAAGCGTCACGCGGAAAGCTTAGGCATCACTACTAAGGATGTTGACGAAGTCGATCACATTGATTTAACCATTGATGGGGCCGATCAAATTGACAAAAATTTTCAGGGAATTAAAGGCGGTGGAGCCGCTCACCTGATGGAAAAAATCGTTGCCATTAATTCTGATCGGAACATGTGGATTGTTGACGAAAGTAAGATGGTTAAAAAACTCAATTTCCCACTTCCGCTTGAAGTAATCCCTTATGGGAGTGGCCAACTCTATCGTCGGCTTAACAGGATGGGACTGCACCCTAAGTTCCGCCAAGGCCCAAACGGAGGAAAATTAACAACCGATTCTGGTGACTACATTATTGACTTAGGCTTACCTGAAATCACGACTCCCGTTCAACTGGGCAAAAAACTTGATAGTATGACCGGAATTGTGGAACATGGGCTGTTCTTAAACATCGTCAATACCATTATCGTGGAGCATCCCGACGGCCCGGAAACAATTGAAGCTCGCTAATGATTTAACCGATCCAAAAATAACTACGCAATTATCATCAAAATCTAAATAACAAAAGGACGAAAACTTAATCAAAGTTTTCGTCCTTTTGTTATTTAAGGTAGGTTTTATCCAAAATATCCAAATCTGGGTCAAAAGTATAAATGATCGGCTTCCCGTTTTTAACTTCCACGCCATCAATTCCTTTATCACTGATATTTTCTAAATATTTAATTAGTGCTCGCAGTGTGCTTCCGTGCGCAACTACCAGTTGATTTTTACCATCCAACAATTTGGGGGCAATCGAATCCTGCCAGTACGGAATCATCCGGTCATAAGCCATTTTAAGGCTCTCTGCTGGTGGCTCGATTACGCCCAGGCGCCGATACTTTCGAATAGGTGATACTTGGTCTAGTTTAGGCGGAACAGCGTAAAAACTCCTGCGCCACTTCATAAACTGCTCGTCTCCGACCCGCTTTCTAACTTCCTCTTTATTTTGCCCCCTCAGGGCACCATAGTGGCGCTCATTTAAGCGCCATGTTTTATGTTCGGGAATAAAATCCTGGTTAATTACGTCCAAAACGATGTCAGCGGTGACAATGGCCCGTTTTAAGACCGATGTATGAACGTCACTGAACTGAATTCCGGTCTGACCTAGGCGTTTGCCGGCCTTAATTGCCTCTTCTACGCCCTTCTTAGTCAGTGGTACGTCACTCCATCCAGTAAAGGTATTAGTGTGATTTGCGACACTTTCACCATGTCTCATAATTACTAACTTACTCATACAACCGCCTCAATAAACTAAATTTATTTACCCTCTTCAATCGTCTGATCGTCTAACATGGTTGAATCGGTCTCTTTATAACGTTCACCTACAAAGGTAACCACCGAACCAATCAGGATAATCACAATTCCCACGATGGTAGGTAGATTAATCTTTTCACCCACAAAAATCATTGCTAAGACTGGAGCCAAACCAGGCTTAATAAAGAATACTAGGGACGCAATTGAGACCCCTGATTCTTGCATCGCCAAAAAGTAAAACGCAAATCCACCACCGGTTACACAGACTCCGATAAAGAATAAAATCCAGAAATTTTGTAAATTAACGTCCTTTAAGATCGGAATGGATGCAAATTGACTCAACCATCCCACCGATTTCATCCCACTTGAAACAAACGGGATATTGGTAATCAATGATAAAACAAATAACTCCAAAGAACCAGCAATAAAAGTGAAACAAGTGATGGTCACCCCATCTAATTCTCGTTTAACCGAGCAATACTGCGACAAAATACTGTAAAAGCCGAAAGTAACAGCCGATAAGAGTGACAAAATAATTCCAACTGGGTTAGTTAAGTTAAATGGATTAACAATCACAATTAGGCCAATGACCGAAATGATTAATGAGATTAAGTTGGCCCGTCCAATTCGTTCATGCAAAATGAAGTACGCAAAGATTACGGCAAAGACCGGATTACAACTAAACAGAACGGCCACAATGGCTGGCTTATCGTACACAATCGCTAACTGGTACAGGGTCATACTAATTACCACGCACGCAAAACCGGTAAACGCAAACGTCTTCCAATCTTTTAAGTTAATCTTGCGTCGTCGTTTATGTAATTCATAGAAAGCAAACGGCAATAAAACAATCCCACCAATGAAGAAACGAAGTAAATTTAATTGAATTGGATTAAATTCACTTCCTGCCACCTTTAGAGCAATCTCCATTGAACTAAACATTAACGTCGAAATTAACACATAAATAACTGATTTTTTCACTTTAAGCTACTACTCCCATTCCCTACTTGTCTATTTTTCAATTGACTCGTCTTAATGGATTTGTTGCACAATTACCATTAAAATGGGCAAAACAATTAAACTGATGATCGTGGTTTCAGCGACCATCAGTGAAGCATAATCTGCGTCCGCACCATACTTTCTGGCTACCACTGGTGCGTTAGTCATGACCGGCATGGCAGCCTGCATAATGAAGACCTGTTTCATCAAAACTGGCATCCCGGTTGGAATAACCAACAGTGCCATCAAAATTGGTGAAATAATAAATCGACCCAATAAAATTCCCCAGTTAGAAGCACTGAAGTCAAATTTATTAAAGTTGATATTTGCCATCGAGATCCCAATGAACATCATTGAAAGTGGAATGGTTAATCCACCCACGTATTGAAAATCACTCATTAAAAAGTCGGGAATCTTAATTCGAAGCAAAACCAAAATTACCCCAAAAATAAATCCCAACAGAGGTGGTGACAAAATTTTACTAACGGTCTTTTTCCAGTCAAACTTGGAATTAGCGTCCCCATCACGCTGGATCAAGTAAACACCAATGGTCCAAAAAAAAGTGGTATTAGCCATGTAGTAAACTAGTACGTACGGTAAACTTTTGGCCCCAAACAGAGCCATATTAACCGGAAGTCCGACAAAGACGGTGTTTGAATTTAAAAACATCGATTCAAATAACCCACGATGATACTTTTTAATTCGAATCACCCGGGCAATTGCCACCGAAATCCCAAACATGATTAACATACTAACGACCGGAAATCTTAAGTCTGGCAACGTTGAAAGTAACGTGTCGGTCGTAAAATCGCGACCAATCGTATAGATCATGTAACACGGCAAAGCTACGTCAATAACCAGTTTAACAATTAAATTAGTTGAATCATCATTAAACCAGTGACGTTTAGCTAAAACAAAACCGAGTACGATCATGATCAGTACAATTAGTATCCCTGATATACTCTTAAAAAAAATACCCATTTGATCATCCTATTCTTGTAAGTTTTACTTAAGTTATTGTACCACATGATTTTACCCTCTCAGAACTTGCTCCAATAAGAATAATACGGTTATATTAAAATCTACTAAAAAGTTGAGAAATAACTAGCGTTAGCTGCCATAACTGCTATATAATTTGGGGCAGTATTAATAAATAAGCGGGGAATAATAATGTCAAACTATGATAACAATAATGACGACAATCGCGGATATAGCCGACGAGCTGGTAATCCACATTTTGCTGAACCAAAGTCAGAGCCAGCCGTCGACTATGATAACGAACCGCACCATCCAGTTGCCTGGACTTTCATGGGTATCATCTTATTGATTGTCATCATTGCCCTTGCTTTTGGTTTCCGTGCTTACACCCAGGCTCGTCATTCCTTTGGAGGAACGTTTCAAGACGATGGAATCGGAAAATCAAGGAACGTCTCAAATCTCCTAAAGAAACGAAAGCCATTTTCAATCTTATTAATGGGAACCGACACAGGAGCCCTTGGTAGACACGACGTTGGCCGCACCGATACCATTATCGTCGCTACCGTTAACCCGCAAAAGCAGACCACTTACTTAACCAGTATCCCCCGCGATACCAAGGTCGTGGTCGACGATGACTCACAGCCATACGAAAAAATCAACGCTGCTTACACCATTGGTGGTCCAAAGACTGCTATCTCAACTGTCCAACATCTCTTGAACGTTCCCATCGACTACTTTGCGATCGTTAACATGGGTGGTTTAAAACAGATGGTTGACTCCGTCGGGGGTGTCGAAGTGAAACCACCATTGACGTTTAAGTATGGAAATGCCAATGTAGTTAAGGGCAAAATGACCCATCTAGATGGTGATCAGGCCCTTGATTATTCTCGAATGAGGGATGATGACCCGAAGGGTGACTACGGTCGCCAGCAACGACAACGACAGGTCTTAGAAAAGTTAGTGATGAAGGGAATGGGAATTTCTTCTATTCCAAGGTACCAACAAATCCTTGAATCATTAAATGGAAATCTCAAAACCGATTTATCCTTTGATGACATGATTGCCATCAGATCCAAGTATGGGCCAGCCACTCATCACATCAAGTCGGAGACCCTTCAGGGGGATGAAGCAATGATTAACGGAATCAGTTATCAAGTCGCCCAACCAGACGAATTGATGAACGTATCAAACCACATTCGAACCACCTTGAATTTGCCCCAAGCTAAGAGTTTAACACCTAAACAACAAGAAACCAATTCACCTAGTAGTGGTGATCAATCAAACAACAATCCTGCTACCAATGATTCATCAGGGAATACCGATCCAAACTCAATGGCCCCAGCATATTAAAATAGACTTGCAAGATAGGTTTAAAAAACTATCTTACAAGTCTATTTTTTATTTATGGGATCTTTTATCTAATTTCATTTAAATCAAGACCAAGGGCCTTTGCTACTCGAGTCCCATACTCTGGGTCAGCCTTATAAAATTGTCTGGTTTCTAGGACCTTAATCTCATGATTATCAACGGAACCAAGTGTTCCCTTGATCGTATTAATCAGACGATCACGTTCCTCTGGTTTCATTACATGATACAACTTTCCAGCTGCACTATAGTAGTCAGTGTCATAGGGTTTAAATGCTCCGGTTTCACCTTCCACCTTATCGGGACTGATTGAAGCGCTCAAATCTTCAACTGGACCACCCTTACCATTGGGTTCATAGTTGACCGATCCATCTTGTCCTTGTGCCATTTGACCATCACGTTCGTAATTTTCAACCTTGTCTAAGGGACGGTTGACCTTTAATTGTTCATAATTAGCGCCTAAACGATATCTTTCCGCATCCTTATACGCAAATAAACGTCCTTGAAGTAACTTATCAGGACTTGCTTCGATCCCAGGAACTAGGTTAGCTGGTGAGAAGGCTAATTCTTCCACATCGTCAAAATAGTTAGTTGGATTTTGGTTTAAGGTAAATTCCCCAACTTCTTGTAGTGGGTAATCCTTATGAGAAACCACCTTGGTTACATCAAAAATATCTGGTTTGTAATCAATTCCAGCTTGATAAGGGATAATCTGAACGTAAACTTTCCATGTTGGATAGTTCTTTTGTTCAATTGCATCGTATAAATCATGAATTAAATAGTCGGTATCCTCAGTCGCTGCTTTTGAAGCTTGTTCATTAGTCATGTTTTTAACACCTTGTTGACTAATGAAGTGATATTTGACCCAAAAGGGGGTTCCTTCTTTATTAACCCACTTATACGTGTGACTTCCATAACCATTCATTGTTCGATAACTAGCCGGATTCCCACGATCACCCATGAGGTAGGTGACCTGATGAACTGATTCCGGTGAATGAGACCAGAAATCCCATTGCATCTCTTGAGAACGTAAATGAGTCTTAGGGTCACGCTTTTGGGAATGAATAAAGTCAGGGAACTTAAGGGGATCGTTAACAAAGAACACCGGAGTGTTATTACCAACAATGTCGTAATTGCCCTCTTGCGTGTAGAATTTCAACGCAAATCCACGAACATCACGAACGGTGTCAGGATAACCAGCTTCCCCCGCAACCTGCGAGATTCTAATGGTCATTGGGGTCTCTTTACCAACACCATTGAATAAATCAGCTTTAGTGTACTTACTCATGTCATGTGTAAGTTTAAAAACGCCCTTGGCACCAGCACCTTTAGCATGAACGACTCGCTCCGGAATCCTCTCACGATTAAAATGAGCTAACTTTTCCAGTAATTGATAATCCTGCATCAAAACAGGACCACGAACACCAGCTGTTTGAGAATGTTCGTTATTAGCCCACGGTTGACCAGCTTCGGTTGTTAATTTATCTGACATAATATCACACCATCCTTGTTAATTAATTGATTCACCTCTTAGACTAATCGTGCACAATTTAAAGTCAACAAAAGGTATTTAGAATCAAAAAAGAACACCATATCTTAAAAAGATATGGTGTTCTTGAACTTTTGTAAATGATGCGGCCAAGAAGACTCGAACTTCCACCGGGATAAATCCCGACAAGATCCTTAATCTTGCGCGTCTGCCAATTCCGCCATGGCCGCATTGCTACAATAAACATCATAGCAAATTTAACGAGATAGCGCAATGAATTTTTTAATTATTCTTCACCACGAATCGTGGCACCATCCCTATCAAGGTCAACTAACTTGCATACTCCATCCAATTGATCGTTACTTTCAATCTTCTGTTGTAGCGTGGTGAGTTGTTCATAATCTCCTAGAGTGACAATCGATGAACCCACTCCACTAATATAAGTTCCGTAGATTCCTAGTTCATGAGCGGTCTGTTTAATTACTTTGAAGTCTTTAAAATCGTTACCCTGTCCGGTTCGAACCAGACTATCAGCTTCAATCATTCGGGCCGCTTTATTCCAATCATTCTGCATTAATGCGGCGACAAAAACGTTCGAAGCACTACTGGTTTGGACCTCTTGACCAAACGTAATTTCCTTCGGGAAACGTTCCATTCCCTTCTGTTGGGTAATCTTTTCATTTCGAATGAAAACCAATGCTTGCATCTCATCGGGCATATGGGCTTTGACAACGTCGGTCTTTCCATCCTCATAGTGAGAGATTGTTATGTCTCCCAGAATGGCTGACGCAATGTTGTCGGGATGTCCCTCCATTCGACTCCCAATATTAATCTGGTCATTAACTGATAAGTTCATATTTTCAAGCTTGTTAGCAATTTTAATTCCCGCAGCAATCGCCGTAGTACTAGATCCAAGTCCCTTTTCCAGTGGAACATCTGACATTACCGTTAGTTGATGGGGCATGATTTTAGGGTTAACCTTTAAAATCGTTTGAACCACCAAATTTTTGTCATCGTGAGGAACCGAATCGCCAAACGCATGGTTCACCCGCCACTTCTCAGTTTCTTCTTCAACGATCACCGTGTAATACATGTGAAGAGCAAGTCCAACCGAATTATAGCCATTACCAACATTACCAGAGGTTGCTGGGACTCTAACAATAATTTTTTCCATGATATTTCACTCCTTCTTAACTAGTTTTAGCTTACCACGACACTTACTACATACAAAACGTGAGATATTGACCCGTCGCTTTCGCCGATATAGTTGGCCACACTTAGTACACTCATAAAGGTAATGATAAGCTGATGGTGCTTTTAAATTGGGAGCATAACGACTACCACCCACAGCTCTTAATAACTGCTTAAATTCTTTTGAACGATGATTAGCGGAATACCCCGCTAAATGAAGATGATAATGAACGAGTTCATGTTTAATGATCCCCACTAATTCTTCTCTAGAGATCCTCTTCGCCATCGTCTGATTAATATCAATATTATGGTCCTTAAGGTGGTATCTACCACCGGTAGTTTTCAATCGATCATTAAAATATGCGCGGTGCTTAAATGGTTTCCCAAATGACTCTAACGAGATTTGTTCCACCAGTTTCTGTAATTCATCGTCATGCAAATAAGTTCGCTCCTATTCTGGACCAACCATGGAAAGTTTAATTCGTTTTCGATCTAAATCAACACTTAACACCCACACGTCGACAATGTCACCAACAGAAACAAGCTTTGCCGGATCCGATATAAATCGATCACTCATTTTTGAAATATGAACGAGACCATCCTGTTTTACCCCAATGTCGACAAACGCACCAAAATCAGTAACATTGCGAACGGTTCCCTGTAATTTCATTCCCGATTTCAAGTTTTCAATCTTCATAATATCCGATTTAAGTAACGGCTTCGGCATCGTATCACGTTGGTCACGTCCGGGATTTTTCAAACTAGCTAAAATATCTTTGACCAATTGCTGATCAATTGATAATGATTGCGATAAATCAACTTCATTTGCTTTTTCAAGCTTTTTTCGTCCTTCATCAGAACTAAAATTATCAATTGTAAGTCCCAATGCTGACAAGATTTCCTTGGCTTGCCGATAACTTTCTGGATGAATATCGGTATTGTCCAATGGATTCTTGCCATTAATGATACGCAAGAATCCAACTGACTGTTCAAAAGCCTTTGGTCCTAATCGTTTAACTTTTTTTAATTGATTGCGGTTAGAAAAAGCACCATTTTCATCCCGATATTCAACAATATTTTGTGAAGTGGATTTAGTTAGTCCAGAGATATGTTCCAGTAGATCAGGACTAGCGGTGTTCAAGTTAACCCCAACTTGGTTAACGGCGGTCTCAATCACCCGATCCAACTGTGCATCAAGGTTACTTTCAGAGACATCATGTTGGTACTGACCAACCCCCACTGCTTTGGGGTCAATCTTAATTAACTCAGAAAGCGGGTCCTGTAGTCGTCTCCCAATACTAATGGCTGAACGTTCCTCAACGTGAAGGTTGGGAAACTCTTTTCGCGCATTATTACTAGCAGAATATACCGATGCCCCGGCTTCACTAACAATTACGTAGTGAACCGGATAATCAATGGATTTAATTGCATCAGCCACAAATTGTTCCGATTCGCGTGACGCGGTTCCGTTACCAATCGCAATCATTTGAACGTGATACTTCTTAATCAAGTCAATCAACTGTTCTTTAGCTCGCGCTTGCTGTACCTCGGTCGCTGGTTTAGTGGCTTTAATAATTTCCTTGGCTAAGAATTTACCGTTTTCATCAATGACCGCTAGTTTGCATGCCGTCCGGTACGCTGGATCAAAGCCGAGAACTACTTTACCCTTGATTGGCGCCTGCATTAACAGGTGATACAGGTTTCTTCCAAACACTTCAATAGCATGATTTTCCGCGGTTTCGGTCATTGTGGAACGAATTTCACGTTCGATGGCCGGACCGATGAAACGCTTATAAGCATCTTTTGAAGTGTCTTTGACAAATTCAACTGCGGGACCCTTACGATCACTAACCACATGAAAATCAATGTAATGCATAATGGCATTAACCTCAACATCTAGTTTCACGGTCAATACCTTTGCTTTTTCACCACGATTAATGGCTAAAATCCGATAACTCGGAACCGTTTTGGCTCGTTCACTAAAATCGTAGTAATCACCATAAACACCATCTTCGTCATTCATTTTTCCCTTGGGCTTCACCTTTGCAACCAACATGGCGTTCTTTAAGGTATAGTTTCGAATCCATTCTCGAAACTTAGCGTTGTTTCCAATGGCGTCCGTAATGATTTCACGGGCCCCATCTAAAGCTTCATCAACGGAATTAACGTCGTGAGCCTCATCTATAAACGGCTTTGCAAGTTGTTCTAGTGGTTCATCTTGAAACTTTAAAATTGCAGTTGCAAGTGGTTCTAATCCCTGTTCTTTTGCAACCATCGCCTTTGTTTTTCGCTTTTGCTTATATGGCAGATACAAGTCTTCCACAATCTGAATACTGTCAGCACTTAAAATGTCTTGTCTTAACTGCTTGGTTAATTGGCCCTCTTCGTCAATCTTTTTTACCACTTCTTCTTTTCGGTGGTTCAGATTGGCTAAACGCTGGTAGGTATCCTCAAGTTCCCGAATGGAAACCTCATCCAAATTACCGGTTCTCTCTTTGCGGTATCGTGCAATAAACGGAACGGTATTACCATCCTCAAGCATTTCCAAGGTTTGTTGAATTTGTCGTTTCGAAATGTGTGGCAATGCTTTTGCAGTTTGATCAATTAAAGTTTTTTCCATTTTTTCACCATAATCTTTCAAATAAAAACTCCATTAAATAATTAACGGAGTTGTTGTAATCAAATTTATTTCCAAAACGTATCGTAAACATTAATGGGAAGGTGCCGCTTATGTTGAGTTTTCAAATACCAATTTTCAATCACGTTAGCCGCACTTGAACTGATGTCCTGACCTTCCAAAAAGTCATCAATATTTTTATAACTAACTCCAAGTGCCTTTTCATCCGGAAGAGCTGGACGATCATCTTCGAGATCCGCCGTTGGGGTTTTCTCATAAAGTTTTTTAGGTGCATCAAGGTACTCAAGAAGGGCACGTCCCTGGCGTTTATCCAGTCGCCAAATTGGAACAATATCAGATGCACCGTCACCAAATTTAGTGTAAAAGCCGGTCACCGCCTCGGCAGCATGATCAGTTCCCAGTACAATTCCCTGGTTGGCACCAGCAATGGTAAACTGCGCAATCATCCGCGTACGAGCCTTAATATTGCCCTTATTAAAATCAGAAACAGAATCACCGTTAGCTTCAACCGCTTTTACCATCGCATCGACTGAATTCTTGATATTGACGCGTTCAACCCGATCAGCATCCATAAAATCAATGGCTTCCATGGCGTCCGATTCATCAGCTTGTTCACCATAAGGAAGACGAACCGCAATAAACTGATATTCAGTATCGCCCGTTTCTTCCCTTAATTCATTCATTGCCATTGATGCCAATTTGCCAGTCAGAGTGGAATCTTGACCACCAGAAATTCCCAATACTACTGATTTAATGAACGAATTCTTTTTAACGTAATCCTTGATAAAATCAACACTACGTCTAATCTCCGTTTCAGGATCAATCTTTGGTTGAACCTTTAAAGCACTAATAATCTGTTTTTGCAGTCGCTTTTGTTTTTCATCCATTACTATCACCTACTCTAATTTTTGTTCAACCCCATTATGAATTTCATTAATTAAATTCATCTTGTGGTCCCATAATTTCTTAGAAAGATCAACTGGGTAATCTTGTGGATTTAACTGACGCTTGTACTCCGGCCAGAGTGCCTTCAAAGAATCGGTCGCATGCTGCTTAGTAGCCTCTAACGTTGGCATTTGATATACCTGCTTTCCGTCTTTAAAGATATCCTGTAAGAGCGGTTCAGCATTAAAGTTAGTAATGGTCTTGTTAATGTACGTGAAGTGGGGGTGGAACATGTACACGGAGGACTGTTCACGTGGATCCTCACCGTCAAGTGTAATGTAATCTCCCTCAGATTTACCGTCGTCTTTTTCAGTAATCCGCCAAACTTGCTTCTTGCCTGGAGTAGAAACCTTCTCAGCATTGTTTGACAGTTTGATAGTATCGACCATGTGACCTTGTTCATCTTCAACCGAGACCAGTTTGTAAACCGCACCAAGTGCTGGTTGGTCAAAGGCCGTAATTAACTTGGTTCCAACACCCCAAGAGTCAATCTTGGCATTTTGCATCTTTAAACTACTAATGGTGTATTCATCAAGATCGTTAGAAGCCACAATTTGAACGTCCTCAAAGCCAGCTTCATCCAGCATTTCTCTAACTCTTTTTGATAAGTACGCCATATCACCGGAATCAATTCTGACACCTTGAAAGTTAATCTTGTCGCCCATTTCTTTTGCAACCCGAATTGCATTTGGAACCCCACTTTTAATGGTATCAAAGGTATCCAACAGAAAAGTACAGTTCTTATGGGTCTGGGCATACGCCATAAAAGCATCATAGTCATTTCCAAATGATTCAATCAAAGAGTGCGCCATCGTTCCGCTGACCGGAATGCCAAATTCCTTACCAGCTAACACATTGGAAGTCGCGTTAAACCCACCAATATATGCCGCTCTGGTTCCCCAAAGTGCAGCATCAACTTCTTGGGCCCTACGACTACCAAACTCCATTAAGGGATTATTTCCAGCTACCATTCGAATTCGAGCCGCTTTAGTAGCGATCAAAGTCTGGTAGTTCACCATGTTCAAAATAGCGGTCTCAACTAATTGACATTCCGCAATCGTTCCTTCAACTTGAACAATGGGTTCGTTGTTGTAAACTAAATCACCCTCAACAGCAGAACGAATTGTCCCAGTAAACTTAAAGTTACGAAGATAATCCAAAAATTCATCGGAATAATCGCTAATTGATTTTAAATACTTAATATCCTCATCAGTGAAGTGAATGTTGTTGATATATTCAATAATGTGTTTTAATCCTGCAAAGACGGCATATCCATTTCCAAAGGGCATGTCTCTAAAAAAAACTTCAAATACAGCGTGACGATTTTGCATATGTTTTTCAAAATAAGTTGCCATCATATTGATTTCATAATAGTCAGTGTGTAAAGTTAAATTATCAGGACTTTGTAATGTTGACATCTTTAATCTCCTCTAGCCCTTTCAGGCTAAACTATTGTTGTTACTCGTTGCACATTATATCACATAATAACCAAAAAGAAGGCTAACAAATGACGCACAAATTTCCGACCACCGACATCGCTTCCATCCCCTTTGTTAACACGACTTTCACCGAATTTATGCAAGTAATTGAATCCCAAATAGACGACCATCAAAACATGTTTGTGGTAACCGCAAATCCAGAAATCGTCGTTTATGCTAATCGTCACCCTTACTACCAAAAAATTTTAAAAACGGCTACTTACGTCGTGCCGGATGGGATTGGTATTATCAAGGGTGCCAAAATGTTAAATGATCCGATGCCAGAACGAATTACCGGCTATGACATTTTTAAAGCACTGTTAGCTTGGGGGAACCAAAATAACAAGTCAGCCTATTTTCTGGGAGCCAAGCCCGATGTCGTATTTGATTTACGAAAAGTCTTAACCGTCAACTATCCGCATTTAAAAATTGTTGGGATGCAGGACGGCTATTTTAAAAACGACATTCCCATCATTAACAACATTGAAAATAATGAAATTGACATGATTTTTGTTGCGACTGGTTTCCCTACTCAAGAAGAATTCATAGCAAAACATCGAGACAAAAATAACGGGCTGTGGATTGGGGTTGGAGGAAGCTTTGACGTTTTGGCTGGACACGTCAAAAGAGCTCCTGACTTCTGGATTAATCATCACATCGAATGGCTCTATCGCCTTTTTAAAGAACCCACCCGTTTTAAACGAATGCTGGCCATTCCCGAATTTTTAAATTTAGTTAGAAAACAAAAAAAGGATGAGAAGTAATCTCATCCAACTTTATGAGCCCACGTTAGTAGGGCTCTTTTTATTTATTTAGGTAAAACTCAAATCGCTCAGCAGCGTACTGAGCCTGAACAAACTCAAATGGTTGCTGATTTTGAAGATAAGAGATCTGTTTTAGTTTAAGAATGGGTGCCTTTACCTCAATATCAAGTAAATCCGCAATCCGATCGGTCGCTAAAATTGCCGAAATAAACTGTTTCGCACTTCTCGGACGAAGGCCCTTTTTATCCTCTAAAGATCGATAAAGAGAACTCGAAACGTCTTCTTCACTTAATCCTTCAACCATCGATGCGTTAACAGCTGCTACTTCATAGCAAATTGGAATGTTGTCTCCATAGCGAATCCGATTCATCCGCAAAACCCGATCATCCTGACTCAGACCCAAAACGGAGGCCTCCTTAAAGGTGGGCTCAACAATCTTATATGACAAAGTTTTAGTGGATGGCTTTTTCCCTTGCGCCAGCATAATGTTAGTAAAGCTGGTTACTCCGGACATCTTTTCTTGAACCTTTTGGTTAGTAACGTATGTTCCTGATCCAGCAATCCGCTTTAAAATCCCATCTTCGACAAGCGCTTGAACAGCTTGCCTGAACGTCATCCGACTCACGCCGTACTGTTCGGATAGTTTTCTTTCAGATGGAATCCGGGTTCCCACTTTCCAGCTTCCGTTCTCGATCTTACTCTTAATATCATCATGAATTTTAATATAAACAGGTACTGTCATAATTACTCCTACCTTGGTATAAAAAAATCGACTAACATTTGTTAGTCGATTTTACACCAATAATTAGTATTGGGCTAGCTGGGTTCGAACCAGCGCATCACAGGATCAAAACCTGTTGCCTTACCACTTGGCTATAGCCCAAGAATCAATGGAGGGGAGTGGATTCGAACCACCGAACCCGAAGGAGCGGATTTACAGTCCGCCGCGTTTAGCCAGACTTCGCTACCCCTCCATAATAAATGAGTAATTCGTAGTAACGAATCAACGTTTATTATATTACACGGAATCAGGATGTTAGTCAATACTTTTTTTCAAAAAATAAAAGGCGCTAACTTTACAGCGCCTTTCATTATAGTGATTTTAATTTACCCCATCCATCAGTTTCTTAACTGGTTTGATCATCAATAATAAGACGATCCCAAACAAGATGGCAACAAGTCCAACGATCCCGAAGTACGCAATTTCGTGCCCTGGAGTGTAGAACTTAACGATTTGTGAGTTAACCGCCTGCCCAGCAGCATCTGCTAAGAACCACATACTCATCATCTGTGATTCAAATGCTTTCGGAGCAAGCTTAGTGGTAACTGAAAGTCCAATTGGTGAAATCAACATTTCGGCAATTTCAACAATGGCCCAACTACCAATTAGCCATAATGGGCTAACTTTAGCTGATGAACCAAATAGGAAAATTGGAATCATCATAAATAAGTACGAAAATCCAGCGAAGAACATTCCCCAAGTAAACTTAGCTGGAGAACTTGGCTCTTCTTTTCTTTTAGCCAGATATGTCCATAAGAATGCGAACAGTGGTGTGTACAACATAATGAACAACGGGTTAAGTGACTGATACCAAGTAGCATTAATGTGCAAAAATCCGAGGTTATTGTTAGTTTGATTTTCAGCAAACAGTGCCAAAACAACGGAGCCTTGTTCCTCAATGGCCCAGAATACCGCAGCAGCGATAAATAATGGAATATAGGCAAGAACCCGTGAATGTTCTGTCTTAGTAACCTTCTTACTTCTCAAAATCACAACGAAGTAAATAATAGGAGTTAAAATTGCGATGATACTCAATAGTAGAACAAAGTTGTCAATGCTCAAAACCTTGAAATACCACATCCCCGCGATAATAACGGCAAATACAGCTAAGCCACCAATAATCTCAAGAACTAAACGATTCAAATCGTCTGGTTCTAAGGGATCACTTGGATAGAGGCCATCGATGCTCAAAGTCTTTTTACCACTGAAGTAGTAGTAAATTAAAGCAAAGAACATTCCGATAGCGGCAAGTGAGAAACCAGCATGGAAATTAAAGTCCATTCCCACGGTTCCAACTAAGATCGGTGCGATGAACGACCCTAAGTTAATTCCAAAAACAAAAATGGTAAATCCAGTATCACGTCTTGGATCATTTTCACCATACAAGGCACCAACCATTTCTGAAACATTTGGCTTCAACAGTCCAGTACCAACGGTGATTAAGACAATGGAAATAAATAGCGCTCCGGCACCAAATGGTAACGACAGTACCACGTGCCCAAACATAATTAAAATTCCACCATACAGAACGGTCTTTCGACTCCCCCAGACACGATCACTTAGATAACCACCTAACACCGATGTTAGAAATACTAGTGAACCGTAAATTGCCATAACTGAAGCTGCAGTGGTTGGAGAAAATCCTAATCCACCCTTGGCGACTGAGAAATACATGTAGTATAAAAGAATTGCACGCATCCCGTAGTAACTGAATCGTTCCCACATTTCAGTGAAGAACAGTGTTTGCAACCCTTTTGGTTGCCCAAAGAACGCATGGTCGAGACTCTTCTCGCCTTGTCCGTTCATAAAATCTCCTCCTGTCAATCTTTTAACAATTATCAGAAATAATACCATTCTTGATTTTCATTTACAATCATATCTCGACAAAAAGTTTGTTAGAATAGTGATTATCAAGGAAAAGGAAGTGGATAATACATTGTTCAAGGAATTTAAAGAATTTATATCACGAGGAAATGTGGTTGACATGGCCGTCGGAATTATCATCGGGTCTGCCTTCACTTCGATCGTGACTTCATTGGTTAATAACATTTTTAACCCGTTTATTGGACTGTTCTTAGGAAAAATCGATCTTTCATCCCTCGCCATCACCGTCGGAAAAGCCAAGATAAAATATGGTTTGTTTCTAAACTCAGTCATCAATTTCCTGCTGATTGCTTTCATCGTCTTTTTACTGGTTAAATTTATCAACAAGTTAACTAATAAAAATCAAAAAAAGCAAGAAAAGAAGGCTCAAGAACCGAGCCTTACTGATCAATATCTAGCTGAAATTGTTAAACTGCTTAAAAAATAATTTCCTTAATCACACCAACATCACGTTGGTGTTTTTTTATAACATATCTAGGTATCTGTCACGTTCCCATTGAGAAACGTTTTGTCTGTAAGCATTCCATTCCATGTTCTTTGCATCCAAGTAATTTTGATACATGTGAGGTCCCATGGCTTTCTTCATAAGTGGATCGGCTTCATATGCTTTAAGCGCATTGTGAAGGGTTGAAGGTAAGTTTTCAATATGATCTAGTTTTCGTTCCTTGCCGTCCATATGATAGATGTTACGGTCAATTGGCTCACCAGGTTCAATCTTGTTCTTAATACCGTCTAACCCAGCTTCAAGAATTGAAGCAATTGCTAAATATGGGTTAGCGGAAGGATCAACACTTCTAAGTTCAAGGCGGGTGCTAAGGCCACGACTAGCTGGGACTCGAACTAGTGGTGAACGGTTCGATGCCGACCATGCCACATAGACTGGTGCTTCAAAGCCAGGAACTAGTCGCTTGTAAGAGTTAACGATTGGGTTACATACAGCAGTTAATGCCTTAGCATGCTTCAAAAGTCCCCCTAAGAAGTAGTAAGCCGTTTGTGATAATTCCAGGTCACCATCTTTATCATAAAAGACGTTGTCACCATCTTTATCAAACAATGACATATTGATGTGCATCCCGGATCCATTGATACCGTTCAATGGTTTTGGCATGAAAGTGGCGTATAATCCGTACTTTCTAGCAACCGTTTTGACAACTAACTTAAAGGTTTGAATGTGATCTGCCGTAACCACGGCGTTATCGTACTGAAAATCAATTTCGTGTTGCCCAGATGCGACTTCATGATGAGAAGCCTCAACTCGAAAGCCCATATTTTCTAATTCAAGAACCATATCGCGACGAATATTGGCTGCCAAATCCATTGGTGCCAAATCAAAGTAACTTCCGTGATCATTCAATTCAGTAGTTGGATTACCCTTGTCGTCCATCTTGAATAAGAAGAATTCAGGTTCTGGACCAATGTTAAAGTTAGAAAAGCCCATTTCTTTCATTTCATCCAGCACACGCATTAAATTATTTCTTGGATCACCAGCGAATACCTCACCATCTGAGGTATGAACACTACATGTCAGACGAGCAACCTTACCGTGTTCGTCACCCCATGGGAAGACCATCCACGTTGAAAGATCGGGGATCAGGTACATATCACTTTCCTCAATGCGTACGAAACCATCAATTGAAGATCCATCAAACATAATCTTACCATCTAAAACCTTGTTTAGTTGGTTGACGGGTACCTCAACGTTTTTGATGCTGCCCATCAAGTCAGTAAACATTAGTCGAATAAATCGGACGTCTTCATCTTTCACCATTTGGCGAATGTCGTCTTTTGTATAATCATGTACCATAAGTAGTCTCCTTATTTTAAATACTTACCCTGTTGCTTTAAATCAGAATCATCATACAAGCGTCCAGCTTTTAAAATATCGTCTTTCAAGTATTCGCGCACGTCTTCGTCACTAAGTGATTTATCACCACTATGTAAAAGTTTTCGACGACGTTGTTTCTCAAATACTCTTTTAACCTGAGCAATTGTCATTCCCTCAATTAAATAGTTGTGAATCTCAAGAATTTGATCCACATTATCTAATGAATACAAACGTCGGTTTCCTGATGTTCGTTTAGAATGAACAAGACCATGATCATCGTAATACCTTATTTGTCTGGATGATAAGGAAGTAAGCTTCATAACGGTTCCCATTGGAAGAACCGCTAAAGATTTCCTCAGTACTTTTTCACTCATACGCATATCTCCTTGATATGACACCATTCTATTCGTTATTGATATAAGCGTCAACAACTTATGTTATGAAATGTAACACTGATCCAAGTTTAACATAAAACTTACGATATAAAAAAAGACACAAGAAATAAATTCTTGTGTCTTCATGTATGTATGCGCATCTTCAAGCACACCATTAGATTCTATTCATTCATTACTTGCTATGCCAAAAATTTAATCATCATTAAGAATGAATAAAAAATTATGCCGGCTGCAGGACTTGAACCTGTGACCCTCGGTTTACGATACCGATGCTCTACCAGCTGAGCTAAGCCGGCAAAATGACGATAAATTAAAAGTGCTAACGGCAATTGTTGTTAGCACTCAGACATAGCTCCGGCAGGCGGGCTCGAACCGTCGACAACCTGATTAACAGTCAGGTGCTCTACCAACTGAGCTATGCCGGAATAA
>NZ_JBWXUW010000004.1:0-198937 GCF_059901425.1 Fructilactobacillus sp. X2R1C3
TTATTTGTTGTTATTCTTTTTCAAAAGAATTAAAAAGCGAATTGACTTCGCAAATGTTTAATTTTAAGTTCTACAACTTAAAATTACCTTACACTTGTAATCAAAATCTTGTTCAGTTTTCAAAGATCTACCCTGATTTGTTGTCGTTTAGCTCTTCCTTAACGCAACATGTATGACTATACTACATTGCATTTTCAATGTCAACAGATAAACTCAATTATTTTAAATTTATTTGTTTAAACATCACATCTGAATAACCCAGACAACAAAGACTATTATACAACGCTCATAATGAAGATGCAAGAGAAATGATTAAAATAATTAATTCAGTTCATAATCAGTGACTAATTGATTATTATCAAATCACTTTGTCTCCCTCACTGAGCATTTACTACTATACATGCGTTCAAATCATTTGTCAACACTTTTGGTCAAAAAAGGTCAAACTTTTTTTATTTTCAGTTTTTAACAAATAACTTGGCCTACTTCTTCTTCGAATACAAGTCAATTCCATCTTGTGGGTGTTGTCTTAGATAGCGCGTCGTAAAAGCATCCACTGCACTTTTGTCCTCTAAATCAACGTCAGCATCTTCCATCGCACTAACCAATTTCTTATAAAACGCATCAAAATTAGAATCGTACATTGAACGTAATGCTTTACTATTATTTTCTACCCATTTATTCAAACTAGGACCATTACTAATAATTCCGTGATCATCTAAATAAGAAAATAAATGGATTAAGGCAAACGGAATTAGTTGAAACAACGAGTCCGTCTTTTCATCACTATCTAGCATCAAGGTAAAACGATTAAACATTACGTTAGTAACCAAATCGACGTTCCAGTCCTTAGGCTGAACTCCCAACCCAACAATCGCAATTTCAGCAAAACTATCAATGATGGTATCAATCTCGTCAATCTCATCCTGCGTTTTTTCTGAAACATCAGGTTCATCATCAATATCATCTAACCAACGATCGATCATTTCCCCTACCTGTTGTACTTCTTCATCCTTATCCATGACTTCATCTCCTAAATCTAATCTTATTCTTCACTTTATTATAGTAGAAACCCGATCTTAACATTAACTTTTGCACTTTAAAAAAAGTTAAGCAAAAACATGTATAATTATCAACGAATCATGTCAAAGGAGCATCGAATCTATGAATGACAATATCGTAATTGTAAGCGCAAAGAGGACTCCGATTGGTAAAATCAACGGCACCCTTGCTAGCCTGACTTCGGTTGATCTTGGAACCATTGCCGCCAAAGCAACCATCAAAGACGCGGGCATTGATCCAAAACAAATCGACCAAGTCATCTTTGGAAACGTAATTCAAGCGGGCGGTGGACAAAACGTCGCCAGACAAATTGAGTTAAACGCCGGCATTTCTGACACAGCCACTGCCGCCACCATTAACCAAGTTTGTGGTTCCGGTATGAAAGCGGTCCGACTGGGACAATCCGCCATCCAAATGGGTGATGCTGACATTGTCCTTGTCGGGGGAACCGAAAGCATGTCGAACGCACCTTACCTAAATATGAACGAAAGAAAGGGCCACAAGTTTGGACCGATCACTCTAGAGGATAGCATTCAAAAGGACGGACTAAACGACGCCTGGAGTGGAAAACCAATGGGAATGACCGCCGAAAACGTTGCCGACCAGTTCAACATTTCAAGAAGGGATCAGGACGCTTTTGCCCTTCAGTCCCATCGAAAAGCCAGTAAAGCTCAACAAAATGGTTACTTTAATGAAGAAATGATCCCAATTGAAATTCAAAATCGCCACGGAAACACCTTGGTTGATAAGGATGAGGGCGTTCGTTTTGACACCTCGATGGAACAATTAAAAAAATTAAAACCATCCTTTAAAGAAAACGGCACGGTGACAGCCGGAAACGCTGCCAGCCTAAATGATGGGGCCTCTGCAATCCTATTAATGAAGCAAAGCAAGGCCAACGAACTTGGTCTAACCCCGCTGGCGGTCCTAGATGACTACGCCGAAGCCGGATGTGACCCTAAAATCATGGGATATGCCCCCTACTACGCCGTTAATAAACTACTGGATAAGACAGGTCGACAAATCAGGGACTTTGATTTATTTGAACTAAACGAAGCCTTTGCCTCTCAAAGTTTAGCGGTAGCGCGTGACCTCCATCTTCCCGATAACAAGCTTAACATTACCGGTGGTGCCGTCTCAATGGGTCATCCTCTCGGAGATTCCGGCTCTAGAATCCTCATCACCTTAATTAACAACCTCAAACGAACTGGTCAGACTAAAGGTCTTGCCACCCTCTGTATCGGTGGTGGAATGGGAATGGCGATGACCGTTCACACATTATAATGAAGAAACAAAAAAGATCTCAGTAGTTAGATTCATTTCTAACTACTGGGGTCTTTATTTATCCTTGCTTCAATTGTTTTCTGGTCTTTTTCACCGAAAGAATCAATCCAATCGCAAATCCAATCAGTGCGAACAAAACCCATCCCATTCCGTACTGCGCTAGTGGCAAAAGGTCATTAATTTTAAATAACCACGCTAATTCTGGTACGTGTGTCAATTCGGGAATGGTGGTAATCCCACTTAAAAAGGCCGGAATGGCGATGAACCAGATTGTCATCTGATAAACAATCTTAGAGTTTTTAAGTAATGGTTTAATTAACGAAATCAAAATCAGACAGATGGAAAACGGATAAACAATCATCAAGAATGGCATGATAAACTTAATCATTTCAGTCAGCCCCAGCGTTGCCAAAAGTGTCGACATCACCACCGCAAAAATCAGAACGGGAAGGTACTTAAGCTTCGGGAAGACATCAGACATCGTGTCCGCAAAGGCACTACTCATCGCAATCGCCGTCTTAAGGCAGGCCACAATCACAATTAGTGCCAACAAAATGTTCCCATAACCACCAAAGTAGTGCGTCGCAATCTGAACTAAAGCAATGCCACCATTCGCTGACGGCCGAAAATCACCCAGACTACTAGCGCCCATGTAACTTAATAGAACGTAGACGACTGCCATCATCAATCCACCAATCAAGCCGGCCTTTCCGATGCTAACGGCTAACTGCTTGGGGCTTTTAGCTCCTAGTCCACGCACGGTTTCCACAATCACGATTCCAAAAGCAATCGATCCGGCCCCGTCAAGCGTGTTGTATCCCTCAACAAAACCCGAAAGGAGCGGAGAGTGACCATATTCACCCATTGGATGATAGAAATGTGGCGACCCCATTGGTTTAACAATCGACATGACGATGATGACTGCCAGTAGAATCAAAAACAACGGGGTTAAAAATTTTCCGATGTATTCCAGTAAGCGCCCTTGATTATACGAGAGTAAAAAAACGGCAATGAAGAAAATTAAAATAAATCCGATTAAGCCTAACTGCTGACGACCAGAACTAAGAAATGGTGCAATTCCAATCTGAAATGAAGTGGCTGCCAAACGAGGAATGGCCAAAAGTGGTCCCATTATAAAAGAAATTAAAATCGTAAAGACGTACGCAAACGACTTGCTGACATTTGAAGAAATTTCAAAGGCTCCGGAACTGTCGGTGACCCCTAACGCAATGATCCCTAGGATGGGAAGACCAACTCCAGTTAAAACAAACCCAAGCGTTGCCCACCAAACGTTGCCACCAGCCATCTGTCCCATATTAACAGGAAAGATCAAATTGCCAGCGCCAAAGAAGATTCCAAACAACATTATCCCGACGTAAATAATCTGTCTTACACTTAATTTCTTTTCCAAGTTTTTCCCAACTTTCCTAAATTACTGTTC
This sequence comes from Fructilactobacillus sp. X2R1C3, assembly GCF_059901425.1. NCBI lineage: Bacteria > Bacillati > Bacillota > Bacilli > Lactobacillales > Lactobacillaceae > Fructilactobacillus > Fructilactobacillus sp. X2R1C3. The sequence continues at coordinate 3,788 of NZ_JBWXUW010000004.1, forward strand.
AATGCATTTTACCAGAAAAAAAGCCGGCGCCCTAATTAATTTGGTGGTTGAAAAACCACATGAGCTTCACTATAATTATTTATCGTCTGATAATAAAAGTAAGGAAGTGTTATTATGTCTACTATTTACGTAAGAAAAGCTACCGAAGCTGACTTAAACGATATCTACACTATCATCAAAAACGCCAAAAAGTTTCTGGGAGAACAAGGTATCGACCAGTGGCAAAGCGATTATCCAAGTGAAGAAGATTTAGCCAGAGACGTTAAATTTGGCATCTCATACGTCTTAGACGTTGACGGAAAAGTTGCTGGAACCGCAACCCTGCACTTAGGAATCGACCCCGATTACTTACACCTTGAGGGTGGCGAGTGGGAAAACGGTGATCAAGGTCACTACTCCGCCATTCACCGCATCGCCGTCTCAAATGACTATCGTGGTCAGGGACTAGCATCCAAATTCATCAGTGGTCTCTTCACCATCTCAGCCTTTCGTGGTTTTAAAGACGTCAGAATCGACACTCATCCCGATAACAAGGGAATGCAGCACGTCATTCTCTCAAATGGTTTCACTAAACGTGGTATCATTTACGCAAACGGTAAAAAGAGTCATGGAACAAAACGTTTCGCTTACCAAATCGAACTAAAATAATAATTAGGAAGTGGCCAAATTGGGCGACACAGCGGTATTAATCAAATTAATCATAATGGCAACGTTCGGATTGATCGTAATTTTGGGTTGCATGGGATGGACCTATCACAAGAACCACAAATTAACGTCAAAACGTTTTTTGGCATTATCGGTGTTGGCAATTTGTTTCATTATCATCCTAATTATTCTGGCATAAAAAGAGGCTCAACCTATGATATTTATGGGTTGGGCCTTTTGTTTTGGATTCTTTAAACATCAATTTGTGTAAACATTGAAACTTTACTACACTTAACACCATTAATTTAGTTAAGGAGAATTTTAATGAAACACAAAAAGACAATCGTATTCGTCGTTATTATCGTATTAATAATTGGGATTGGATTTATCGTGTATTCAAATTCAGGTCATAATGAAACATATAATAGGACGAAACAAGTAGAGCAAACAAAGGATAAAAAAACAAGCAATAGCAAGGATAGCTCTGAAAACTCACCACAGACATCATCTACAACAGATAGTCAAAGTAATATGAGTTCAGACACTCCCTCTAGTTCCAATGACAACTCATCCTCTTCTACTAATGAGGCTCAATCTACACATTCCTCTAACAACTCTGATCAAAGAAACAATCAACAAAATCAGTCCAATCAAGCGCAAAATAATGTAGTCAACAATCCTGAACAAGCTATTAATGTCCTAAAAAATGGCTTAGGTTTTGGTGACGATATGGAATACGAATCTTTACCAACTGATGGGTCTTACTATGATATCCAATTGGTAATTAAATCCTACAGAGATCAAGGTGGATCTGGAACTGCAGGAACTTATCGTGTTAAGAAAAATGGAACATATGAAGAAATTCAATAAACGTTCTTATAAATGAAGAAAAGTAATATTTCGATGTTATCCTCTCTTTACATGTCAAATACCTTCTACTGGCTGATGCTATTGTTACTTCAAGCATACTAGTGCTAACATAATTAAGGCAACCTACTCAGTTTAATAGAAAAGCCCTAATGAACACTTTTACTGGAGGAATTATTTTGCAATCATATTTTCAATTAGGTTATTATCTGCTGGCTAAATTATTCTTTTTTTGTATGCTTATAGTAATTATCTATGAAATTGTTGCCTATGAGCGTTCCAGACATTATTTAAGAAAAAGGGAAGAAATATTTAACAATATCTCTTCCCTAATATACATTTTGATTCTTTTTCTATATTTTGCCTCTAACAATATCATTGGACATACTTTAACTGATAATTATATGTGGAACAAAACATTAACAGATCGCTGGAATTATTTAATCGGGAACCCTAGTGGACTAATTATGCTAATGTCATACGTAATTATTCTGACTAGTATTGTTTTGTACATGACAATTAAACGCTGGAACATTTACAATAATGGGAACCAACAACCAAAATTAATTAAGCAACTGAAACAATCATTTTTTAAACATATTAACTATATCTATATATTAATTATATTTACTTGCATAATTTCATTTATTAATGTTGCATTAGGAATAATCTACCATTTTGTATTTTACTAATAAGGTAATATCATAATTGTGAGGAGGAAGATAAATGTCTGAAAAACCGGACTACATCAAAGACTACCAAGAATATTTACATAAATACCACATTATGTCACGCTTATTGTTACCATCCATTATATTGGTAATCATTACCTTCACTTTGGGATTCATTCTCCTTAATATGCATGCAAACAAATTCATCCTTTGGATCATGGGGACAATCGATGGAATTACATTCTCGCTATTTATTACCGCACTAGGAACTACAATAAGATTAATGATAGAAAAATATAAGATTAAGCATATGCGACCTTCAAGGTTAAAACATTATTATTGTTTATGGGTCATTATTTTATTTCTGTGTTTTGGAATTTTTGTTTTCATTGGATCAATTGAAATACTATTACTTTCAAACAATTTATGGGAGGCATATGAATCTCCAATGCTGCCAACGTTTTTAATTTGCTCTGGATTTTTATTATATTATATTTCTAAAAGCATTTTAAAATATCGGAAAAAGAAATATTCAAAAGAACTTACTGAGGGAATTAAAAAGTTTAAACAAAGTAAGCTGCCTTAATAGATGATTTTCTTTATTAACATAATCATAATAAGAAAAGTCAGAATTAGGTCACACAATTCAGCTTGATAAAAAAGCATTAATGAACATTCTTATTGGAGGAATTCTTTTGCAATTTACCTTACCAATCATCTACTATGTATTTTCTAATATAATATATTTTTGTTTAATTATACCTGTAATATATTTATGTATCGCGTATGAACGCTCTAGAAAACATTTAGAAAAAGAAAATAAAAATTATAAAAGTGTTTCTTCAATTTCATATATATTAATATTAATTGCATACTTCTTTATTAATAACATTACAGTAAATACCTTCGATAAAAAAGATTTGTGGAAAATAACCTTAAACGATCGTTGGGACCTTTTATTAGGAAATACAACTTATTTTCTTGTATTAATGATATGCTCAACATTGTTCATCTCGTTTATCTTATATTTAACCATTCATAAATTAAAACACTTTAATTATATGAGTAACACAGATAACGAATTTAAAAATCTAAAACAACACTTTTTCAAGCATGTTAACTTTATCTACTATTTAGTGATAGTTGCTTGCGCTTTATCGTTTATAAATATTATTTGTGGAATAATTTATCATTTTATATTTTATTAAAAAGGACATCCCATTAAAATGAGATGTCCTTAACTTTATACTGCTTCCATCGCAGTATAAAGTAATCTAAAGACTGTTCCTAATCTCTCCCCTAACAAATCAAGTGATGCATTTCTTTCATCGACACTCATATTAGAGACCTCCTTAATTGCCCCACTAAGTGGAACTATACTTTCCATTAATCCTGTGGCTACTTCTTTCTTATGTGAACTAAAGTATTGCAAAACTTTTTCTGAAACTTCTACAGCTGCACCCAAGACACTAGTTGGAATATTAAAAGGTTTAATTGTCATATCAAAGTTAACAGCAAAACTTCCAGAAATGTTTTTATCCTTTAATTCAAATACATTAAAAGTTGCTGAAACTCCTACCTTTCCATCACTTGTTAAGCTAGCTTGAATAGTTAATTGGCCATCATTAATTTTATCAAGAAACATCGTTTTCATTAATTGATTAAATACAACTCCAGAAATTGAAGCAGACAAGCCATATTCTTTAGAAAACCAGCCAGTAAAATCACTTGAAATCTTACCATTCTTAATTGAAAAAATCCCAGAACTATTTACATGTTGAACATTCTCAGATGCACTAACTTTCACATTGATCCAATCCTCATCAAATTCTAAAATGGGTTGATTAAACTGAATTGATGAATTATCCAACAAGAATCTAACAGCATTTAATGGAGAAGTTAAACCACCAGTAGAGAATTCTTTTTCTCCGTGATCTCTCCCGGATGAAGCAACTTGATCAATATCTAAATGACCTAGTGAATATTCAGTAAACTGGTCAAAAGCCCAATTTTTACTCATCGGATAACCAAGATTTCCACTGTATCCTGACGACATATCTGAAACAAAACAATACTTAGCAAGTCCTGAACTAATCATGTGAGTAGAAACATTTCTCGTTCCATAAACTCCAATATTATAGTAAGACATTGCATCAGATATTCCCTCAAAATATTGTTTAACTGTTCCATCAATATCTCCGGATTGAATATCAGTATCAACTGCAAAATAAATAGTCGTTCCTTTAGGAAATCCAAGTTGTTTAGCAGCTTTAGAAGCTGTTAAAGCATCTTTAAATCCCTGATTATACTTAAAATATGAAATCTCATCCCCACCATCTTGATAAATAGGGAAAACACTCATACCTCCATTTTTGATTGTTTCTAATTCAGCTGTCGTCAGATTTTTATCACGTTTTTTAGAGCCAGCTCCTACACTACCCGTTAAATATCTTCCAACAATGCTAAAGCCATAACGTTTTAATAGGTTCACATCCGAAGAATTTAATTGAGTAGCAGTATCGGCCGTATCTGAGTCACGGTTAGTATTTCCGTTACTCGTTAATAATCCCTTAATGACAGTCAAGTCTGCAGTACTGGTGAAAGGTGGCAGATTCATAAATTTACGAAACTTAACAACACTACTAGCAATTGAACTATCAAAATTATCATCAACATCACGATTAAACATAAAACCATTAACTAAAAGTCCATACTGAATAATTCTAACAATCAAGCCACTCGCACCTTGATTCACAGTGGGTGTTCGTGCAATTGTTCCGGGTCCATATACACCATTAGCAGTGCTTGGAGACATCCCTTCAGATGATTGCAATGCGTAAATTAATGCGGTATTCGTATTCCGATCATAAATACCATCAGTAGGAACCAAACCAATATCATCACCAAAAAAATTCAGAAAATGATTATTCAAATATTGTTGCATCCCTCGTACACCATCAGTTCCATCATCAATGATAGTGAAAGCACTCATGTCGAATAATGCTCCCATTAAAATGACCGTCATCGAACCACTTTTTAATCCAGCATCATTACGTAATTTATTTACTGCATTCTGTGTATCTTTGGTATATTTCTCATCAAACGCATTCGGGCTAATTCCCTTACACCAGAAGGCACCTTGAATTAACTTCGCAATCTTGCCCTTGTAACCGACCTTCAACTGATCGACCATTCCACTTAGTGCTTTCTTGGTTTTATCACCAAAACCACTACCAAGTGGACTAATCCCTAGTTCATGCTGAAGTCCCATTCTTAAAGCATAAATTGTTGGCCAACCTGTCTTTCCATTTTCCTTGACCTTATCAAATCCTGAAACATTACCGTATTCTTGGTTCAACCACTTTTGAACGCTTAAAACTTGTTCATCCATAATTATTTCCTCCTAAAATTTTCTTTATAAAATTTAAGAGCTAGCGCTAACTCGCACGTAAACACATCAAAATCAATTTGCAATCATGTAGAATAATCATTGAATCTTATAGACAAAAGTTCTACAATGATGGTAAAGAAAATCAGCTGAAATAATCTAAACCGACCTCTCTTCGAGGTTGTTGCTTGATTTCTCATCTGTTTACGGGAACAATCATATATCCATTATTTCTACATGTCAACAATTTCATAGATTAATTTTCTATGTAAATAACTAAAAGGAGTCAAAAATGTCGATCTACCAACGTGTTAAAGAACTTGCTAAAAATAAAAATATTTCCATTCGTGAACTAGAACATCAACTTGGGTTCTCCAACGGAACCATGCAAAAGTGGGACCAAACCGCTAATTCGCAAAAACTCAAAAAGGTTGCCAACTACTTCAACGTCTCCGTTGACTATCTCTTAGGAAACTCAACCGGCAACTCGGCCGACTTAGATGACCTCTCAACGATCATGATGTTTGGGGGCAAACCCATCCCAGAAGAAGACCGTGAAACAGTCGTGGAAATCTTAAGGAAACTTCGAAATGCACGAAATCATCAATAGTCTTTTTAACTATGCGTTAGATAATGACATTGCCGTTGTATACACGGACAAACTCCATCAAAATACCCAATCCTTTGCGGACGTCCGCTCCCATTCAATTGTGATTAATGCCAACTGGCAACCACGAAAACAACTTCCGTTTATCATTGCGCACGAGATTAGCCACGTCCTGCAGTGCGATCAAGATGACGCCATTCTCAGTTTTACCACTCTGATGAATCCCAAGTACGAACGAAAGGCCAACGTGAATGCCGTTAGGCTTCTAGTTCCTTTATACGCTGACAACAAGGAAATTGACCAGATTAACCTAGAGGAATTCATGGATTTATTTGCCATCCCGGATTCACTACGTGACGTGTGTTTTACTGAAATTAAAGACTATGTTGATTGAAACATCAAAAAAGCTCAACTTCATTTCGAAGTTGAGCTTTTCATTTACGCTCATCTATTCAAATAATTTCTTAGCGGCCTTGGCCAAAATTTTCGGATTCTTATCAAATCGTGGGTTGTCAACGAGTTTTGACATTGGAACACCAGCAAAGTGGTAAGCAGCCACTTCACCGGAACGAACGGCACTTTGTTCGGTGAAGACCATTTGGTAAGGTTGTTCAACAAACTCACCGGTGAAGGCTAGGTTCGTTGAATGGTCAGGGATGACCTTGGGACGGTCAATCTTAGCACGGTTGTTAAACAATGCCGAAGCGTATGGCATGTATACCGGAACCGAGTTAACAATTGAATCCATGATTTCTTTTTCTTTATCACGAATGTTTACGGGACCCGGGTCGACCTTTGAAAGTTGCCCGATCAACTCCTGAACCATTTCTTTTCCAGTCATCTTGATGTACTGCTTGTCAACGAATTCACCGCGACGATATGGATACAAGAAGTATCCCCAAAGAACGGTTTCGTTTGGTTTTTGGTCGGTGAAATGAGGCTGATGATGAACCACAATCGACATTCTCACGTCTTTTTGACCTAACGGAGTGATTGGACTCGTTGATAGGAAGGAATTCAAAGCATTCCCAGGTAGTTGAGTAGTAATACGGGTGATTTCGTTTAAGAAAGTGTGATCCTTAGTGGTTACGGTAAAACTACTCCAACCACTAGCATTCCGGTCGGCGAAGAACTTGTCCGGATTACCTAAGTTGTAGAAGTGATTGGTGGCTTTCTTCCATAAACTTGAGGCAGCTCCATAATCGGTGTTCTCCCCTGATGGGGTGTTGAAGTCTCCGAGAGTGGCAGAATCGGTGATGGAACCATTGGTGAAGAAGACCGCGGTCTCGTCATCAACGTCGACGTGTTCTTTTTGGCCAGTGTCAACGTTCTCCATTTCTAGACCCTTAACGGTGATTTCTTCGTTCATTGGGGTTTCTTTGAAGTCCCAATCATTAACTCGACGGTTCAAGACGAACGTTACGCCTTGTTTCTTCAAGTAATTAATTAATGGTAGCATCAAACTTTCGTACTGATTATATCGAGTTCGGTTAACCCCCACGAGCGTGTTAATTTGGGTAAATTCATAAATCATTTGGTGCATGTAACGGCGGAGTTCTTGAGCTGAACTCTGGGTACGAAAGGCAAAGGTCGTCTCCCACATGTACCAGAAGTTAGTTTGAAACATGTGGGGATCGTCCTTGAAGTAGTCAGCAATGGAGATGTTATCAAGTTCAGTCTCCTTGTCGTCTGGCATCATGATTAACTTCGTAAGTAGGAGCCGGTCCTTGTTGTTAAAACCCATTTTAGCGGAGTTAATGATTCCCTTTTCGCCTTCCATCAAACGCGCCTTGTCGTAAGTCCGGTGTTTAGAGTCAAAGTCACGCGTGTCCTCTGCGGCAGTCATTCCCTCTTCGGTGGCTGACGGAACCCGACTTAGGAGATCCATTAAATCAACGTAGGTCCGGTAATTCAACATTCTTCCCCCACGAGCGACAAAACCAGTCTGGTCGGACGTTTCGTGATTGCGATTCCAGTATTCATTACCGGTCACATCAGTTTTGGCACCATCATTTGCGCCATGGTCATCCAACGAATAGAAAGTGATGTCCTTTCCGTCCCAGTGGCCTTCTTGAATCAAGTAAACGGCGGCGGCCATGTTGGAAATGCCGGCACCAATCATAATTGCTTTTTTCTTAGTCATATTAAACCTCCTAGATTTAAATACGTAGTAAGCACTGGTCTCTATGTTAGCAGTTTCACATATGCTTATATTTATATTATAACGTACCCAAAAGTTGGAATGTAACTTCTCAATTTGATTTAATAATTTATTTAATTAATGTTCTGACATCAACCATTAAGCAACTCACACGTCAGCCCGCTAATAGATAATTGAGGTCATAATCTGGTACAATATAGTAGAAGAAAGGTGGTAATTACTATGCCAGAAACAGTATTTTTCAACCCCGGCGACTCACTTGGAAACTTTCACGATTACAATGATGCGGTTCGTTCCGCTCAACTCTACCGTGATAAGCAAGTGGAAGCCAAAAACGTCGTAGTAGTTCATGGAAAAGACAAAAAATCATTCGATATTTTCCTTTCGGATAACGCACAATCAGACAATCCAGATAACGATCAAACTTCACCATATTACATCAATAAACGAATCTAATTAATTGATTTGATTTAATTGGAAATTGCGTAATTATTAGTGTACAATTGATTATATTAAATAACCAAACGTACGTTCGCAATTATGTAAAAGGAAAGGAATTTTATGGCAAATTCTAAAAACAGTGTCGACGGGCGTCAAATTGAGCTCGATAAAGCACTCAGCAAAATCAAAAAAGAATTTGGAACTGGCGCTATCATGCGGATGGGCGAATCCCCTAACCAAAACGTTGATTCCATTTCAACCGGCATTTTATCCTTAGATATCGCGCTTGGTATTGGGGGTTTCCCTCGTGGCCGAGTCGTTGAAATCTTCGGTGCCGAATCATCTGGTAAAACCACGATTGCCCTTCAGACCGTTGCTGCCCTCCAACAAGCTGGCGGAACGGCCGCATACATCGATGCCGAAAACGCGATGGATCCAGAATACGCTCACAGCCTGGGAGTTAACATTGATAACCTTTTGTTATCTCAACCAGGAACCGGTGAAGAAGGACTACAAATTGCCGATGCACTGGTACAATCTGGTGCCATCGACTTAATCGTTGTCGACTCAGTGGCCGCCTTAGTTCCAAAGTCTGAAATTGAGGGTGACATTGGTGATTCTCACGTTGGTTTACAAGCTCGTCTAATGTCACAGGCACTTAGAAAACTAGCTTCCAGTATCAACAAGACCAATACTGTCGTTATCTTCATTAACCAACTAAGAGAAAAAGTTGGTGTGATGTTCGGTAACCCAGAAACAACTCCTGGTGGTCGGGCCCTTAAGTTCTACTCAAGTGTGCGACTTCGTGTTAGTTCTGGTAAGCAATCAAAGGAAGGTCAAGACGTCGTTGGTCGAGAAACCAAAATTAAAGTCGTAAAGAACAAGGTGGCTCCCCCATTCAAGACCGTCGATACTTTGATGAGTTTTGGAAAGGGTATTGAACCAATTGCTGACATGGTCAACTTAGCCGTTGACAAAGACATCGTCGACAAATCTGGATCATGGTACTCTTACGGTGAGGAACGACTGGGACAAGGCCTAAACAAGACCGTGGCCAATCTGCGTGACAAACCTGAGATGGTCGAAGAAATCAAGAACAAGGTCAGAGAAGCCTATGGCATCGCTAATGATGAAGAATCAAAGGACGATGACAGTGACAAGGATGCAAAATCCAAATCAACTGACGATAAGGCCCCTACTAAGAAAACAACTAAAGCAAGTTCCAAAAAAGATAGCGAAACTAAATTAGATGTTTAGTTAAAAGGAAAAGCATCAAATCATTATGTAATGATTTGATGCTTTTTTGTTTGTTATTAAATTAAGCTTTTCGCATTAACTTACTACCAACGTAGTAAATAATGGCAATCACAATCATAGAAATGAAAGTGGCTCCAACCGTCGCCTTAATAATTGGCAACATGTTTAACGCAATGTACAATACCACCCCGATGGCGATACATAACATCGCAAACCAGTTAATTCCATTTTTGTACCAATATTTTCCTGCGGGAGTTTCTAAGGCTTTTAAATCGTATTTCCCATCTGACAACCCAAAGTAATCAACCACCAAGATGGCAATGATTGGACCAAGGAACATCCCCGTATAGTTTAGAAATGCGGTAAAGGCATCGAGGAAACTACCGTTAATCAAGGGAACCAGTGTCAAAATCATGGACAAGATGGTAACGATGAACAGCGATTTATTCAAACTAATCTTAGGAATCAGATTATTTAGAGCGGATCCACCAGACTGAATGTTGACGGCGTTGGCGGTCATACTGGTCAAGACAATGACAACCATCGCAATAACCCCTAGTCCCAATTTATTAGCAACCGTACTAGGATCGGAGTTATTAGGATTAAAGACCCCGGACGTCAAAGCAACACTCAGCGTCGTGCACAGACCGATGATGACGAAACTGACCATCCCAAGGATGGCACCGACGTATGGAGCCTGGGTGGCAATGCGTTTACTGGAAGTGAACCGGGTAAAGTCAGCTCCACCAACTACCCAGCCAAGGGCAGCTGCGGCAATTGTATCGAGGGCGACCCCAAATGGCATCCGGGCTTTCATTGGAACCTGATACTTGGCAATCTGTGAAAACGAAACATCACGAAAGACCACGATGACTTCGATAATCACAAAAATAATTACCAAAATCACTCCAATTCGTTCGATAATTTGAACGGACTTGGGACCAGCGATGATACTAAGTAAGTGCAGAATGCTCATGATGATAATTCCAACAATAATCCCAAAGTAGCCGCCGGGTTGACCAAACAACGCCCAGCCAAACATACTGTGGAACAGATACGCAAGGGACGTGGCGGCGATAAACGTGTTAACGGCCGTCCACCCCATAAAGAGCGTCAGGTTAATGACTGATGGCACGATACTTCCTCGAATTCCAAAGGGAGCTCTGGACAAGATCGTGGTCGATGCCCCAGTTTGATATCCCATGTAGCCTACCATGCTCAAAAACGCGAAGGCAATTGCCGAAGCAATGACGGCGGAACTAATCCCGCCAAAGAAACCAGCGGCGGCAATCACGCCACCAATGAACCAAGTTCCGTTGTTAGCGTTCGCTCCGAACCACGTGGCAAACATATCCCAATAGTTCATGTCTCGTTCGGAAATTGGGATTGACTCAAATGCATATTTCTTATTTCGCTCCATTTTATCCTCCAATTATTAACGACTGGTTTGGTTTACTGTCTGATGGTCGTATTTGCAACTTATTTCAAGTATACCACTGAAAGAATCCTTCACAACGAATAATTCGAACTCCTCCTCAATTACGAAAATTCTAAATTACATTAGGTAAATCATTGAGTTATCACAAATTTTATCATTCGCTTTTCTTTGAATCAATTAAGTTGGCTAGCTAACATTGTTCGTTTTTTAGGAAAATAAAAACGTCAATCACTTTTGACTGACGTTCTTATTATTTACTTTTTAGCTCTAACTCGTTGCAAAGTATTATTTGATAGTAGGTATAAATATTCGTCTTTAACCGGATTGCCTAAGATATCAGATAAAGCAATCCCATAGATATTTACCTGACCACGATACTGGTCAATGATCTTCTCGACACTCACATCTGGCTTCTTTGGATTAACGAAATCGGTCTTGTAATCAAACAGAACGGGTCCATCGTCTAAATCAAGATAACCATCAATAATTCCGTGGACCAACAACTTTTGTTCCGAATCGTTTTCAAATTCAGAGAAGATTTGGTCGGCTGAAACCAGTAGTGAAAACGGAACTTCCCGATGAAGTTGATCGGGATGAGCCTTAATCAGTTTGCCTAGGTCACTTCGATAAAACTCGACAACTGAGTCAACGTTGACCTTTTTACCAACTTCTGGAGTGATTAACTTATCATTAACCAACTGCGCCAGAAGTTCTGAAACCGTCTCGTAATTAACCGGTTCTTTGACGTTAATCTTCTGCAAAATCAAATGCGTTGCCGTTCCAATTTCCATCGAGTTGGGTTGTCCGACCGATTGCATGAACTGCGGCTGCATAAACGTTGAGTTATTGTATCGCGTTCGCCTTAAAATCATGTTGCGACTCTCGGCGACACTTCCCAGCTGAATGTTATCCGGATCATCAAACAATCGTTTGATTTCCGAGACGGACTGATAGGCCGTGGTGGTAGTGGCTGCTTTGTATGGATATTTGAACCCCATAATCTGCTTAATTTGTGATTGATCAATTTGATCAGCTGGAAATTCCTGTTCCTCTGTGGCCGACTTTGTTTCGGTCGTCCCAGGTTGCTTCAAATCCTTCGCCGTCACAAATTCGACCTTAAAGTTCGTCGGATCCTTCGCCAAAACGTGAGTGGCATCAACTTTTCCACGGTCCTGATAGTAGTTCGGGTGACGAACAAGGGCCGCCCCAATCCAGTCCATAAAGTTATTCGCACTACTTCTCGTGGACTGGTTTAAGACTAGGTCTGAACTCTGATAGGCGCGTTCCCACTTCTTGGTCTCATCTTCGACCGACTTTTTGTTCTTAACAATCCCAGTGATGTAGAGTTGCTGCTCAGCCCGCGTCAGCGCAACGTACAACTGCCGCATCTCTTCAGCTAGCATACTGTTGTACTCTAAATCATTAATGGCCACGTACTGCAAACTGGGCAAAAGTTCATGCTTTTTTTGGTCTAAGTATTTAACCCCAATTCCCAATTTATTATTGAAAATGTAGTTTCCCCGGCTGTCAGAGTTATTGAACTGTTTGGTAGCGTCCATCAAAAAGACCACCGGAAATTCTAGTCCTTTACTACCGTGAATCGTCATGACGTGAACCGAGTCAGTCTCAACTTCTGCAGGAGCCTCCGCTAAATCGTCGTCCTTGTCCTGCAGTCGTTTCACAAACTGCACGAAGGCAAACAAACCCTTAAAACTACTCTTTTCGTATTCAGCGGCTCGTTCATACAAAGCGTGCAGGTTAGCCTGGCGCTTCTTTCCGGCTGGCATCCCACCAACGTAGTCCAAGAAACCAGTCACACTGTAAATGTGCCAGATCAAGTCTGAAAGCTCATGTTTTGTCGCAAAGTCCTTAAAATCATTCAGTTGATCCAAGAACAACTGCACTTTTTTGGAAACCAAGTTACCAAATTCGGTTGGTTCCTGTGTCGGATAGTTGTGGTAGAAATCAAGAAGCGACGTGAAATAGTCACCGGTCTTGTGGTTGATTCGCAGATAAGCCATCTCATTTTCATCCATTCCCACGATTGGCGAACGCAGGACCGCCGCGAGCGGAATATCTTGATAGGGATTATCAATAATCTGTAAGAGTGACATCATAATCTGAACTTCAGTGGTCTTGAAGTAGCTCTCGCCACCATCAATTGAGAGTGGGATCTGTTTTTGGGCAAATTCTTTGGAAATATCTAAATTGTTCTTCCGGGTTGGTTCCAAGATGGCAATATCACCGTAACGAATGTCACGCATCTCGTGCGTGGTCTTGTCGTAGATTTGCATCTTCTTTTTAATTAGGTCCTGGATTTGATCGGCCACCATTTTCATCTGACCTTCAGAACTATTGTCTGGTTCAAGGGTCAGATCGTCGTCATCATGGTCTGAATCATCAACGTACATCATGATATTGGCGTTTGATTGCACGTCGTCACCGTAGTAAGTGGCTCCATATTTCAACTTGGCGTTGCCGGTATAGTTCATTTCACCAAGACCCCGATCCATGATCTGAGAAAAGACTAGGTTAGTAAAGTCATCGACGTTTTTGGCCGAACGAAAATTATCGGCCAAGACCACCGCCGTATCTTGATTATCGGATTCTTGATAATTATCGAGTTTTTCTAGAAACATCCCCGGGTCAGCCAACCGGAAACGATAAATCGACTGCTTCACGTCGCCCACCATGAACATGTTCTCGTGTTTCGGATTCTTCATGGCGTTTAAAATGGCGTCTTGCAGTCGGTTATTATCCTGATACTCATCAACCATGATTTCATTAAAGTAGTTCTGAAACTGATATTGAATTTCATGACTGTCCTTGCCTTTCCCAGTTAAAATGTTTAACGCAAAGTGCTCAATATCAATAAATTCGTAGGCGTGCTTTTGTTTTTTGACCTCAGCATAGCGCGTCGAAAATGTCTTAACGACGTCCACTAACTTGTTAACGATGGTTTCAGAATGATGAATCACATCTAAATTGTCAGCCTGCTTGGCAAAAAAGTAACGATTAGTAAGGTTCTTTTTGATCGTATCATCAGCATTTTTACGCAGTTCCATGGCTCGTTTCTTGAATTCTTTTTGAGAATCATCCACCTTTTTCCGAGACATGGTTCCCAGTTTAAAATCATGAAATACATCATAGAGGGCATCCCAGTCCGCTGTTTTCAACCGATCGTAAGTCTGATTCAACTTTTTAATGTCGGATTCAACCAAATCGGCCCGATCAGACATGGCACCGTTTAAAAATTCCTGACGGGACTGTTCAAGCAAACTAATGGCCTGCTTCATTTTGTTTTGAAGTTCTGGGAGGAGGTACTTCTGGTAAAACGCACTCTGAGTGATACTACCGTCCATCTGATACAAGCCTGAAAGCTTATCTAACCACGCTACTGGATCTCGATCAACGTTTGCGAAATCATAAAGTCCCAAAACCACGTCGGTTAAACCGTCGTCACCCCGATCACTTGAAAAATTGCGGGTTAATCTGGCAAATGACCCATCCTCATCGTCTCCATACAGGTCTTCGCGCACGTCTTCCCAGACGGAATCCCGTAGCATCTCTAGCTCCGTTCGATCGGCCAAAATCCGAAAGTTGGGATCTAGGTCAATGGCATAGTAGTACTTCTGGACCAACCACTGACAAAAAGCATCCATCGTTGAAATGTGGGCCACTGACAACTTCCGAATTTGCTTGACCAAGTTTCGTTTTTGCGCATTGTCACTGGTCTGATTAATTTGATCCTGGAGACCCTTTTTAATGCGGTCCTGCATCTCCTTAGCGGCGGCCTTAGTGAACGTCACAATCAACAGATGATCGACGTCAACGCCGTGTTCGACCTTATTTAGGACTCGTTGAACCAGCACCCGCGTCTTTCCCGAACCAGCCGAGGCCGACACTAGCGCATTTCCCGGAAACTTTTCCGTAATGGCTTTTTCTTGTTCGGGGGTAAAATTCATACTATTGTTCGCCATTATCACGTGCCTCCTTTCTTAAGAAGTCAATCACGTCCTTGTTGTTCCCCATGTCTTTCACAATTCGATAGTTGTTTTCAGTTAATAATGGGTCAAACTGCATAACCGGTTTATAGGGAGAATAAATAATCTTGGATTGGTCTTTATACTGAGACGGTTCCAACTGAATGTTTCCGGCAAAAATCTGCTTACCGGCATTCTTAATCCGATCCTCAGTTCGCTTCAGTAAGAGGTCCAAGTCACGTGGTTCAACAATACTGGTCTTGACCGCATTACTGTATAAATCACCCTTGCTAGTAAACTGATAGGGATAAATATTACCGGCATCGTCAACGTTATTGACCATGTCTTTCAACATGCCGTCGTTATTAACCAAAAGGCCCGTGTACTTATGAGCTTTCATCAACGCGGCTTCCAACTGCTTCGGATCATCGAAATTCTTAACATCTTGCGGCTTCAAAATCGGGTCAAAGATGTGCATGTAAAGTGCTCCCGCTAACTTCACCTTGTCAGTAGTAGACAGCTTGTCCTGATTTCGCAGCACCGCATCAAGGTAGGTCATCATCTGCATTCGAGTTCCGTCATACGCTTCCGATAAATCAATCTTCTTTTCACCAGATTTATAGTCAACCACTCCCAGATACTCGGTCCCATCAATGAACATCTGGTCAATCCGGTCAATTCGACCCCGTACGTTCACCGAGTGTTGACTACCTAAATCAAAGTTCAATCCGTCAATGCCATTCGGTTTTCCTGGTTCACCAAAGATGACCTCGGTGTTTTTTGGCCGCATCTTGGTGTAATGGGACTGGTCTCTAAGTGCCGTCGCCATCTGGATCACGGTTTGGACTAATTGCCTAGCAATGTACTCCATCCGGTTGGAACTCTTCAGGATTTCGTACTGCAGGTTCGGATCGTTTTCAATAATGGTGTCTGTGATTTCAGTTACCATGTTTTTAATCTGTTCGTTGGTTAATTTAGTAATGCCAATGTGTTCGGCATTAATCTTCTTGACCAGCTCATCAAGGGACTCGTGGTAGAACGTCCCCGTACTACTGGGGTCAAGGTTAAACTCGTCTCGTTCTCTTAGTCGTAGTCCATACTTCAAAAAATATTCGTACGGATCGTAGTAGAATTCTTCTAGCTTAGAAATGGAGGTATTAATCGTGTTCCCGTACAGCCCCGTGACAATTTGTGGCTTCAAAGAAGCTGGCACGTTCTCATACGTCAGACTGCCAAGTAACTTCTGCGTGATGGTCCGCATCGTTGGGTCATTTTCAAGGTTCGCTTTAATCTGATTCCACGCTGGACTCAATTTTTTACCACTAACCTTCGCATCGAGTGCGGCCTTGACCAAGAATTTCAGGGTGGCACGCTTGGAACCAATGAACTGCCGAACATCATTAGAATCCGATGCTGGTGTTCCACTTACATGTTGCTCCTTTAGGTTAAAGTGATCCCTAATTCTGGAAACGTACGGTGAGATGGACTGAGTCACGTCTTCCTTTCCGCCACCCAAGTTGTACGAAAAGACCAGTTTATCGGATGGGGTCATGAAGGCTAAATAATTTAAGTAGGGTTCGTTGACCATCTGGGTCTCACTGTTGTCATTTAAATACTGATCATCAGTAAAGTGCTCATTCATCTGGTCACGATCAGCGTCGTTAAAAAGACTATTGTTTTCAATGGTGGCCGGCATGCTATTGTCGTCAGCCCCCATTACAAAGGTCACTTTTTTATCGTTCAATTGGACTAGTCCTGTTTCAGAAATAGTGACCTGATCTAAGGTTGATGGAATCTGGGAGTATGACGCTCCCTCAAAACCAGCCTTTAAGAGGTCCAGGAAGGTGTCCATTTCAAAGGAATGGTCACCCAGAAAAGTCACAAAATTGTCTAGTAAACCACACAGTGTGTTCCAAACTTGTTCAGACTGACCAGCTTCCTGTAGGTCACCCCGTTCGGTGGCATGATCCTGCCAGTGTTTTAGTTCATTAATTACACCATTTTCATCCAAAAATTGGTACAGCAGGTTGGCAGCGTCTTTTCCCGTCTTGGCTTGCGCCATTTTCTTATAAAATGGTGGTAACGTCTCTTTTACAAAGTGGCGAATGACGTTGATGTCAGCGGAGATTTCCTTATTTCGATTTGACACAATCCCCGTATCGTTGTCAGAAACGGTGGCGTACTCCCAGTCTTGGTCCTGAGTCCAGCGTTTCCCCTCGTAGCCATTCTTTAGGACTAAATTTTCACACAACGAAAGACAACGACGGTAACGATCAATGTTCATCGGTTTTCCGTCTTTATCCTTTGGCAACAGTAATTCTGATTTTAGTAATCGCATCACATCGTCGTAGCGGTAATTCCGTTTCCGATCGGTGCGATAGATGGAAAATAACGCGTCAATTAGTTCCACTAAGGGATGATTGTCCATGTGTTTCTGAATGTCCACGAAATACGGAATTTGTTGCATCTGAAAAATGGGATCAATGACGTTTTGATACTTGTCCAAATGTCTGGTAACCACCATGAAATCAGAATAACGAAAGCGTCCCGTGGCAACCATCTGACGAATCATGGTCGCAATGTTCATCAACTCGTCGTAATTTGAATCAGCCCGAAAAAGTTCGAGGTCCGAGTTACCAGTCGTGTTCGGCGAAATGGGTGTTCCTACCTGACTACTTGAAATCCAGTAGTCCTCTAGTTCCTTGATGCCGTCATTACAACGGCAATCGCCCGCGTACTGATCGGTCATGATTTTGACACCACTTGCCTTAGCGTACTGGTACAACTGATTGTACAGTCTTCCCGAACGCAAAAAGAAGGCCGAGTTATCGGGCATTTCATTTGGATACGAACGGTCCAAGTTGAGGTCAATCGTGATGTCTTTGGCCTTATCAATCAACGTTTTGACGATGTCTAGTTCCGAAGCGGAAAATTGCGAGAAACCACTGATGTAAAAATGCATCTGGGACAGGTCGGTGTTCAGCAGATACTGGTTTAACATTGTTAAAGTCTGTGAGCTGTAGACATATTTTCCGTCCGTTTTTTTCAAGAATTCGCGATAAATCACACTAATATCTTTCAGTTTTCCCTGCAATTCGGGATTAATCGTTCCAGGATCAAGACCAGCAATCTTATCCAAGGTATCGGGGTCAATCTTGCCCTGCTGCAGTTCGTTAATCTGATCAGCCACCTGCGAAATAAAGCCTGGTTGAGCACCCTCGCCCTTAAATACGGATAATTGTTCTTGTTGATTTTCAATAATCTGGAAAATTATCATGTTGATGGCATCTTTTGAAAGCCGGGGTAGTTGATACCCCTTACTGTTGCCGAGAAAATACCACATCAATCGCGAAAAGGAAAAGACCTGGACCCGTGTCTCAGCAAACGTGCTCTGCTGCTTATGATTCAATTGTTTCAGCGTCCCTAGTTCGGACTCAAACTTGATGTGATTCGGTACCAAATAAAAATAAGCATCGTGTGGATGCTGCTGCATGGACTTATCAAGATTTCCGACCACTTTTTTAAAATGGTCGTTACTGGCTTTGCCAAGGACAAATTGTAGTGCCATTATGCTTTCCTTTCTGAACGCTCCTCAATGAGGGCTTGTGACTGATTGATAAATTTCTCGTTCACGATTGCGTCAATCACGAAATGAGCAACCGTTTCGTGGGAAACGTCTCCAACTGGAACGGGCTTTCCCTCATCAATCGTGTAACCATCGTTGTGTTTGGTATTAACTACGTTAACCAGGCGAAAAACGGTGTAGGGAATTTCCGATTCATCAATTACTTTTACGGCGTACTGCTGCTGCTTTAAAAATTCGGAAACATCGTCAACACCGGGATAATCCAGCTTTCCGTCAACTTCTTTGTCAATGCCCGCTACCGAAAGAAAAATGACTCGTTCAAGTTGAAGGCGATGCGAATAAATCACGGAAAACAACGCTTCCATGTCCAAATCAACGTCCATCGGTCCCAAAAAAGAAACCACGATATCAACATCCTTTAAATGCCCCTGATAAGTTTGTTCCTTAGTAAAATTGCCCGCGGTAATCTCAAAAACCTGAAATTTATTACTTCGATTAAAGTAGTTAAAGACCATTTGTTCGGCCGGAGTATTTCCTAATAATAAAATCTTCTTCATCTCTAAAACTCCATTCATACTCTAATTCTAACAAACATGTCAACGGACGTTAATGCACGATTTTTGCCCTGTAATTAGGATCGTTCGTGATTTGACACATTTTAACTTTGTGTTATCCTATTATCGTAATTCGTTTTTGAAAAACCGAATATTAATTTGATAGGAGTTGTGGAAATGGCTAATCGAATTGCCTCGTTTTTTCACTTTCAGGAATTGGGAACTAACTTTACCCGTGAAACGGTTGCGGGAGTTACGACCTTTGTTTCCATGGTGTACATTTTATTCGTAAACCCGAACGTTTTGGGTGCCGCAGGGATGGATAAAGGTGCCGTTTTTACCGCAACGGCCCTCGCCTCTGCCTTTGGCTGTTTCCTAATGGGAATCATCGCGAACTACCCATTTGCATTATCCGCCAGTCTAGGGCTCAACGCCTTCTTTGCGTACTCCGTATGTATTGGGATGAAGATTCCATGGCAAACCGCACTGGCCGGGGTGTTTGTCGCTTCGATTCTTTTCGTCATCTTGACCTTGCTCAAGTTGCGTGAAAAGATCATCGACTCCATCCCGTCCGACCTCAAATCGGCCATTGCCGGTGGTATTGGCCTGTTCATCGCCTTTTTAGGATTGAACAATGGTGGCCTCGTGGTTGCCAACAAGTCCACTTTGGTTGGCCTCGGTTCGTTCAGTAATCCCCTTACTTTACTGACAGTCGCCGGTTTAGTCATCACTTTGTTCTTGATGGCCGCTAACGTCCCAGCTTCAATCTTCATTGGGATGGTTGCTTCAGCCGTGATTGGAGTCCTTTTCGGATTAATCAAAATGCCCACTGGAATCGTCTCGTCGGTTCCAAGCATTAAGTCCACTTTCCTAGTTGGACTGTTCAACATTGACAAAATCAACACGCCGCAACTAATCGTTGTCGTGCTGACGTTCCTTTTGGTAACCTTCTTTGATACCGCCGGAACGTTAGTTGGATTAGCCGAACAGGCTGGCTACATGAAAAACAACAAGATTCCCCGCATTGGCCGGGCTTTAGGTGCCGACTCGGTTACCATGCTGGTTGGTTCACTTCTTGGAACTTCCCCAATGGGTGCCTACGTTGAATCATCAGCCGGCATTGCGGTTGGTGGCCGTTCTGGTTTTACCGTCATTGTGACCGGAATTTTGTTTTTGTTAGCAATGTTCTTCTCACCACTCTTGACCGTCATTACTAGTCAGGTGACCGCTCCGGCACTGATTATCGTTGGAATCTTAATGGCTAAATCGCTTGGAAACATTCACTGGAATAAGTTCGAGATTGCGGCCCCAGCGTTTCTCATTGCGATTGGAATGCCGCTGACGTACAGTATTTCAGATGGAATTGCACTTGGTTTCATCGCCTATCCGATTACCATGATTGCCGCTAAACGTGGTAAGGAAGTCGGTTGGATGATGTATTCGTTAGCAATTATCTTCTTAGTCTTCTTGTGGATCTTAAACGTAAAATAACAAAAATAGATAATCACGATTGGTGCCTTCGGGAGCCAATCTTTTTTTAACAATTAAGCCAATTTCATTGTAACCGCTTCCGAATGGATTATACTCAAGGTGAGATCTGAGTTAGCTAACTGATTCTCATAGTTATTTGGTCACTAAAGTTTAATTCACGTTTATTTATAATAAGGGAGAATTACTATGGCATATGAGACTGTAAATCCATTTAACAATGAAACAATTAAGACTTATCCAAACGCTACCGACGCAGAGTTAGAGCAAGTGCTTAAAACTGACGAAGCGCTTTATCAAAAAACAAAAAAACAAGACATTAAAAAACGAGCCAAAATTCTACACAACGTTGCTAAGGCTTTGCGTGACAACAAGGATGATTTAGCTAAAACCGCTACGATCGAAATGGGCAAGTTGTTCCGTGAATCTCAAGGTGAAGTTGAGCTTTGTGCCATTATCGCGGATTGGTTCGCCGACCACAGTGAAGAATTACTTCAACCAAAGGCCATCTCGTCAATTGTAACTGGCGAGGCCGAGGTTCACTACCACGCCCTTGGGACGTTAGTCATGGTTGAACCATGGAACTTCCCTTACTACCAGATCATGCGAGTCTTCGCTCCCAACTTCATGGTTGGTAACCCAATGATTCTAAAGGATGCCTCAAACATCCCAGACTCAGCTCAATCATTTGCGGACGTCATCAGAAAGGCTGGGGCACCAAAGGGCGCTTTGACTAACATGTTCCTATCATACGATCAGGTCACAAAAGCCATCGAAGACAAGCGGGTCCAAGGCGTTGCCTTAACCGGATCCGAACGAGGTGGCTCATCCGTTGCTGAAGCGGCAGGTAAGAACCTCAAGAAAAACTCAATGGAACTCGGTGGAATGGACCCATTCCTGATCCTAGATGACGCTGACTTAGACAAGGCGGAAGACATTGCTTGGCGGGTTCGTCTCTATAACGACGGTCAGGTCTGCTGTTCTGACAAACGTTTCATCGTCATGGACAACGTCTACGACAAGTTTGTTGAGAAATTAAAGGAAGACTTCAGTAAGGTTAAAATGGGCGATCCAATGGACCCATCAACAACGCTTGCGCCAATGAATTCCAAGAAGGCTAAGGACAAACTTCAATCCCAAGTTGATGCCACCATTAAAGCCGGTGCTAAGGTGGTCTATGGCAATGAACCAGTTGATCTCCCAGGTCAATTCTTCATGCCAACCATTCTTACCGACATCGACAAGTCCAACCCTGGTTACACCACTGAATTCTTTGGTCCGGTTGCTTCGGTCTACAAGGCTCACAGCGAACAAGAAGCCATTGACCTCGCAAACGACAACCCTTATGGACTAGGTGGAATCGTCTTCTCTGGTGATCCCCAACACGGCGCCAAGGTTGCCGACCAGATTGAAACCGGGATGGTCTTCGTCAATAACTTCCTCGCTTCCCTTCCAGCATTACCATTCGGTGGTGTGAAAGGCTCTGGCTACGGGAGAGAAATGAGTGACATTGGTCAAATGGCCTTCGTCAATCAACAATTGATCGTTACCGCTCAAGAACCAGATATGCATAACCTGGCAGGTGCACTGGTCGCCACTGACCCAGAAAAATAAAACCAAACAAAAATGAACATCATTGATGTCCATTCCCCTATACAAGAAGACACTAGACGAAATTGTCTAGTGTCTTCTTGTTATTTTTATAGAATTGGTGACAACAAACGACTAAAGTGTTGCTTGAAGTTTAACCACCATGATTCTGATTCAAACATCTTCGTTGTCTGCAGGGTACTGTTCTTCAAGTCCTCTTCAAAGACCGCTCCCATTCGTTTTCCAAATTCTTCATCATAAGTAAACGAATTAATCTCGAAGTTTAACTTGAAACTACGGTAATCCATGTTGGCGGATCCGACCGAGACAATCTTGTCGTCGACCACCACCGTCTTGGCGTGCATGAACCCGTTGTTATAGTAGTAAACCTTAACCCCCAACTTGGTTAACTGACGCGCATAGTACTGGGTGGCACGATATACGAACGGATGATCTGGCATGTCTGGCACGATGATTTGGACGTCAACACCCGACATGGATGCAATCTTTAAAGCGTCTAAGACCGATGGGTCGGGAATCAGATATGGCGTGGTAATCTGGACCTTGTGTTTGGCCATCTCAATCATCTTGATGTAGCCAATCTTGATCTGTTCCATACTGGTATCAGGACCACTGGAAACAATCTGCATCACTGCTTCCCCATCCGTGTGAATGACCGGATAGTACTTCTTGATCATTTCGGGATTGTTAGGATTAATCTGCAGGTTACCATCAGTGGCGTTCCAATCTAAGATGAACTGAGATTGCAGTCCATAAATGGCATTCCCGTGGATTCGAATCGAACAGTCCTGCCAATTACCAAACTTCTTGCTCCAACCCATGTACTGGTCTCCAATGTTGAAACCACCAACATAAGCGTGCTGACCGTCAATTACCAAGATTTTGTGGTGATCCCGAAAGTTAACCCGGAAGTCAAAGAAATTAGAATGGGTGTGTAGAAATGGGTAAGCATGACCACCCGCTTCAAACAGCGGTTTAAAGAACTTCTGCGTGGTTCCCATCGAACCCCATGAATCATAGATGACCCGGACGTCAACGCCCTCTTTGGCCTTCTCAACCAATGCAGCTAGGACCTTTTTCCCAATTTTATCAGCATAAAAAGTGTAGAATTCAAGGTTAATGGAACTTTTAGCGTTCTTAATGTCGGAGAACATCTGATCCATCAACTTGTCGCCATTAGTGAAAACGTCGATTTTGTTGTTGTCATAAAGCGGGGACGTATCAGAATTCATAAACATGCGAACCATGTTAGCTGACTCCCACGCAATCTGTTTCGACTTCGTGTCAGCATCCTTTGGTTTTTTAAGCATTGCCTTTTCTTCACTGAGTTCATGTCTCACGTGTTTTTTCACGCTACCCTTTAACCGGAAGAACTTACTCTTAGGTAGTTTTCTTCCAAAGAAAGCGTAGATAATGAAGCCTAGTAATGGTAAAAATACCAGTACTAAAAGCCATGCCCACGTTGCAGCGATGTCTCGGGGTTGCCTGAACACGGTAATAATCGCAAAAATCGCATTACCGATGACGATAATGTGCCAAATTAACATCCAATCAATTGCCATTGTAGATCCTCCTAGGTTTTATACCTCCATAATACATAATTTTAAAAGACTTTGCTTACTTTTTTGCTAACGATGGATTAAAATAATATGTACTTCGCATGAAATAGCAGGTGATGAAAATGAATTCTTACTTTGTTCTTGGACTGCATGGTGTGCACAGTTTTTCGATTCTTCATCGATTAGTCAACGCCTTGATTGCCAATCCGCAGGTCGCAACCGTGGTTTTTGCCGCCATAGTCATCGCAATCTTAGTCTATCAATTGTTTTTGAAAAAATAAAAAGTGTTCCGTTGTTAGTGATTTTTGCTCACGACGAAACACTTTTTATTTTTTGTTCATTTATATCGATAATGATGATTAATTGTACTCTGAACGCGTTGATTGATGATTAATAAGAATGCCAAACTGGAGAAAAGCAGTATCAGCATTGGAAAGTAATCAATGGGGAGACTTACGAGTACCAAAGATAACGATCCAAATATCATAAATTCAACGACGTACAATCCAATTTTCAAAAACCACTTCATCCTACTCTCCCACCTGTCTTTACTGCTTGTGTAACAATTATTGGTGCAAATTATACAAGCAAAATAAACCGGTGTCTACCGCTTGGTAGCGGTGTTTTGTAATTTTAACCCGCTGTTAAATGGTTTGTAATAGTGTATAATGTCACAAAGCAATTAATCCAGAACTTCATGAGGAGCTCATACATATGAAAACAATCTTAAAAATTAACGATCTGCGAGTTAATCTATCTGGCAGGAATATTATTGATTTCAAGGACCACGTTATTACCATTAACTCTAAAGACATGGTGGCCCTCTTAGGCGAGAACGGAGCCGGCAAAACCACCCTCATCAACACCATTCTAGGACAAAATCCCATTAAATCAGGAAGTATTCAAAAAGAGTTCTCTGATAAAAACGTTGGAATTGTCTTTCAGGACAATGATTACAGCGACCTTATTAAGGTTAAAGAATTCATTCAATTAGTATTTCCAAAATGGAAAAACCAAGACATTTCCCAATTTTTAACCACCTATAAATTAAATAAGCTTTCTAATTCACTTATCAAAAACCTCTCGGGCGGCGAAAAGCAACGTCTGACTTTGGGCTTGGTTCTAGCCCAAAATCGCCAAATTTATTTCTTGGATGAAATGACGTCTGGGTTAGACGCACAGAAGCGAAGCGATTTACTTACAATTATGAGAGAAAAAACCAATCAACAGACCGTCATAAATGTAACTCACTACTTTGAAGAAATTAACGATTGGGCTAACAAATTTATCATAATGAAAAAGGGTCAATTATTATTTTTTGGTACTCGTGAGGAGCTCTTTCAAAACTACCCACACATCGGGTGTTTCAAAATAATCGCTTCGTCACTTTCACCACAGATTAAGTCCCTTACTTCAAAATTTCGTACTTTCACGTTTGGCAATCAAGAATACATTTATTGTCAAAACGACGAACAAAAAGACCGGTTAACACAGGAACTAAAACAAAATCAAATTAGTGCCACATTTATGCTTCCGAGTGTAATGACCTGTTACATTCCACTTCAAAATGAAGGGAGAACTATCTCATGAAAAAACTATGGATTATTTTAAAAATGCAACTGAGAATCCCAATCTCAATCTTCTTCACTCTCATTTTCCCCATCATCATGATGGTAATTATGATGGCCTCGTACAAAAACTTTCCGATTGGTAACGGATATCACTTTATTGATAAATACTTCTTGATCACTACTGGAATCGGAGTAGCTGCCCTAACTGTTATTAGTTTCCCGGAATGGATTGGCAGAAGCATTGAACGCAAGGTTTATAAACGACTATACTTTTTTGGCATCAGCGTTAAAAAATATATTTTCAATGAAATTATTTCGTATTTTCTCCTGTCGCTTTTAAGTATTGGCATCAATATCTTAGTTGCTAAACTATTCTTTAATTTAAAAATTCCCAGTTGGCCCTATGTGGTGTCATTGATTATTCAAGATGAATATTGCGTACTCGTTTTTCTCTTTGTTGGGGCATTAATCGCCTTTATAGTACGAAATCCCAACGTGATTTTCCCACTTGGAATGACCATTTTATTTATAATATACATGTTCTCGGGAGTCTTCATGAGTTTTGACCAACTACCGAAGAACTTCCAGACTATCGGTAATTTAATTCCCTGGAAATACACCATGAATAACTTCTACGATATTTGGACCGGCTCTAAATTAATTGATTGGAAGTTTATCCAAGTAACCACTATTTGGTTAATAGTCACCTTACTGGCATTAGTTATCACAACTTGGTTACTGAAAAAAAGAGGTAAATTACTGTGAAACAAACGTCCATCAAAACTGAAAATGGAACATTTACGTGTTTTACTAACAGTATTTTTAATAAAAATAAGCCTACCATCTTGTTTTTTGCCGCCGTGGGAATCAACAGTGCATATCTAGACTTCTATCACGTTTTTACATTCATTGACACCGAAAAATATAATATTATCAGTATTGATATGCTCGGAGCTGGATTTAGTGATAATCCTGTTCACAAAACCCGCTCACTCATAAATATTGAAGACGAATTAGTTGAACTAGTTAATACCTTAAACCTCAAGAAATACCTGATAGTTTCCCATAGTTTCAATGCCATTTACTGGTTATCAATTCTTTCTAAACATGAACTCAACCCAAATGGATTCATTGGCATCGACCCAACTGCACCGAAAATGATGTTAAATTATCAAGACGAGTTAAAAGAAAACTTAGAAGAAGCTAAAAGTAGTCACATCAATGGTGAAATTGACACCGATATCAATCCTAATTTACCCAATGATGTAAAGGAAACTGCCAAGAAGTTATACCAAAACATTTCTGGAAATCAATTTGAAATTAGTGAATTAGAAGAATCCTTTCCTACCATTAATGAAACTAAAAGTTTGAGAATGCCTTCAAATATTCCTACTTTATCAATCATTTCCACACTAAACCTAAATGATTACGTTAAATATGGAAATCCTTATTTTAATAACAACGAGAATTCCGTGGCAGTCGTCATGAATGGTCACCATTTCTTACAATGGCTTCGACCAAAAGAGGTTGCCACTCAAATTAACGGGTTTACTGGTATCATCTTGTGACAAAAAAATAACCGCCTTAATTATGCCACTCTAGCGGTTATTCATTAGAATATAACGTTGCCACACGGGCAATTATGAAGACAGCTGAACTAAATCCAGCTGTCTTTTTTGCAACTAAAAATTGTCATACGGAAGTGATTTACAGCGCACCTGCATCCTGACTAACTACTTTTGCGGCCAAATCATTTCTTAAAGTAATTGATTAATCACTTTCTTTAATCTTTAAAACTACTAATCGCATCTGCCAATTTGTTGATGTCATGTTGCGGATTTTTGATATCGATAATTTCTTTCCATTCTTCGGGAATGTTTTTTGCTCCAATCTTTGCTCCACATATTGCGGTTGCCATGGCTCCAATTGTATCCGTATCGCCACCGAGATTAGCACAAAGAAGGGCACACTTTTTAACGTCACGAGTAAAGTACGCAATTGCCACTGCTGATGGAATACTCTCCGATGCCATCGTTCCACTTCCAACGGTGTCATAAATGGTACGACTAAAACTTTCTTCGTCACCTTTATACTTTTTTGCTAAGAACAATCCCACCCGCAGACGATCCTTATTTTTAGCGGCCCAAGTCGGAGCTCCTAAACCAAGGGCACGATCATTTGCCTCGATTGCAAATTCAACCACCTTGTCCCAGTCGTAGCCTTTAACGGCAACACACACTGCTCCCGCAATCATCGCCGCTCCACTTAGCGTCACATCACTTGAGTGTGTAATTTTGGTAACGGAAACCACCATTTTAACTAGGTCATCGAGTTCATCGGGTTCAAAAAGCGTTCCGATTGGTGCAATCCGCATTCCACAGCCGTTGGTCAACGCTTCCTTAGTGACAGCAGTAGGACTTCTCCCCTTCCTTATTAAGCTGAGGGCTGCCTTACTACTCGGACCTAAAACATCATGATTCCACGCATCAACGGCATCAGCCCAGGCAATAATATGTTTTACTAAGATTTGTGAATCCGGCACCCAATTATTTTCAATTAGGCCATCCAAAATGGCAAAGGCTTGGTTAGTATCGTCAGTGTACTCGCCGGCCTTAAAGTTTCTGGCAATTTCATTTTCGTAGGAACCATCCAAAAAAGTTGTAATTCTCTCATGAAACACTTCCTGAATTTTGGAAGCCGGCCAAAGCTCACTCGGCATCCCCATCGCGTCACCAATGGCTTGACCATACAGGGTGCCTAAAATTTTATCCTTATCTCGCAATTTTTTCTCCTCTTAGATTTCTGAAAGTATAAACTCAAATTAAATTCATCTTAATAATTAATATTATTTTATTAAATTTAATCATAGGATGATTTAATTTAAATACAACTTTTTTGTCTGCTAAAACAAGGCTCTATAAAAGCTAATCTGGCAGTGTTTAATGGACTTCCTTAATTTTCAGATTGCTTTCGATCTTCATTTTAGCGTGTAACAGCTCATTATCATACGGAATAAAATAAGCCATAAAAAAACACCCTCCACAACGGAAGGGTGTTAAATCAATTTTTATTGTAATGAGTCCCATGGATCCAACTTGATTGGAGCCTTCTTCAGAACCTCTTTTTGGGTGTGCTTTAAATAACTCTTCTTAACAACCACTTCGTAAACGAAATCCTGCATCCATTCGTCGGTCATCGCGAAGTAACCATCGTCTCCGACCTTCTTGCCCCAGCTGTTTTCAACTTTCCACTTCGTTGGCACGTCGTTGATTAGATCAACACCGGTCAACGTCATAGCGTGGGAAACTTCAGCTTCGTGGTACTTGAGGCGTTCAGCCTTGGTCATGGTCATATCAACCCCGAATAGGGCGGATTGATGATAGAGTTTACTGTCTAAGTAGCCCTTTTGCCGACTCATCTGATGCAGTACGTCATTGCCAAACCAAACGGTCTCACCATCTTTAAGTTGCTTAATGGCGGCTTCCTTCAGTTCGTCCATTGGGGCGTTCAAAAACTCAATTGGCATGCCACCCTCAACGTTGTTCTGACTTGGGAGTGAGTACATCTCATCCATTTTCTTGTCAGGTGAATTGGTTAAAACGACATAATCGCTTAAGTCAACGCCGATGTACTTGTCGTAAAACTGTTTGGGAGTCAAACCTTGATCCAAATGATATTTCTTATCATCATCCCGATATTCAAGGTCAAAGGTCTTTGGTGGAACGCCAAATGAATATGCGGTCATTCGGTAGACCTCTGTCATCATCTTCTGTTTCATTTGGTTGATATCGTCGTCTGAGGCATCAGAATTAACCAAGTCTCTGAGGACCATCCCGTCGTGACGTAACTTTCGATCCATCACCTCATCGTAGTCGGTGGTGTCATCGGTAACGGCGGTTTCTGGAAAGGCCTCTTTGGGCATAACACCGTACTTTTGAACCAGTGCCGCCGCCATAGCCCATTGGCCACCGTCTTCACCCGGCATGCTCAAGTAAAAGTCAACGTCCCGGTCACTCGTTGGGCGATCGGCCAGTGCAATCATGCGGTCGTAAAACATGTTAGCTCGTTCAATCTTATCCCAGAAGAACAGGTAGTTCTGGGATAACTCAAAATCTTTCTTGTTGTATTTGACCGCAAACTTATGTCTCAAGGTATTTAACAATGAGAATAGCCAGCATCGTCCACTATGTTTCTGATTAGAAACGGTGCCCGTATCAATGTCAATTGAGAAGGTGCGGTTCAGACGTACCGCTGTCTTAGGGTCCTCTGAAGCTTTATCAATCCCATTGGTCATGATGGCCCGTGAAATCACTTCATTTTTAGGTTGCACTTCCAGATCGGCCTGCATTTGATCAACGTCGTCTGGTGTAATTGGATGATTAAATTCCGTCATTATCTTCGTCCTTTCTTTCGATTAATTAGTTAATTGTAATTCTAAGTCTCAACTAATCGTTTTACAAGCGAAGGGACTAAAAATTAGGATTCGTCATCCGCATCAACTCGGGACCACGGTTTACCAGCAACATGCCCTTCCCGTTTTCAAACGACAGTCCCTCAAATTCACGGTGACCATCGGTAATAATCGTCCGGATGTCGCTGGTCTTTAAGTGGCCTAACTTATTGACCGGAATCCGCATGATGCCACCATCAGAAACGAGGTACAGGTTATTATTCTTATCATTGTACGATAGTGACTGGGGAACAATCCCAGGAGCGTGTCTGATTAACTGCGGAATTAGTTTAAACTTAGCTCCCCGCTCGTTAATCTGGCCGCGATAAATCTTGACGGCCCCTCTTGGAGCGATACCGTGATGAGTGATGCTGTAAAAGTAAGCCTGACCGGCTTTATCGAAGGCGAGGACCATCCCCATCGGAACCTTACCCGGAATGGTCGACTGAACCCGTGCTCTAACTTTTTGTTCCGGCTTTAAGGTGTCCATGTTCAGGCGCTGAACAACCGGTTTGAACCCATTCTGTTTGATAAACCACATCTGTTTATTCTTAGGGTTATAGGCCATCGACTGCCCGTGCCCCGTATGAAAGACGGGTCCAACCTTGATGGCGGATAACTCGGTCTTACTGTGACGAAACTTTCCCATGTAGCCCGGCAGGTCAAATCCCAGTTCGTTTAGTTTTTTTAAATCATAACGCACCACGAATCCCGTGTTGGAACCACCGTAGAAGGTGTACATAATGTAAGCGTATTGCCCATGAAGCACCACGCTTTGTGGGTTACGCATCAACCGGTGATTGCGGTCGTTCAAGCGCGCATATTTACTGGTATAAGTAGGTAAAAAGTACTGGGTGATAAAGTCAGAACGGCCTTCACCCCGAATCGTATGTAAAGTGTTTGGATAGTTCTCATCAGGTTTGTAGGCTGATTCGTATGGATAATAACCCCGTGAGTAATCCTTGTTGTTAACTACCTGATATGCGTGTGCTTGTTTTGATGATTGGGTCTCATTTTGATTTGATTTCATAAACCCTAAAATGTAAAAAATGACGACCACGCCAACAAATATTAAGCATCCCACAAATAAAAGTCTCTTCATCAATCCTTTCATAAAATCCTCCAAAAATTAATTTAAATAAAAAGCTCATCATATTTATGATGAGCTTTTTATTGATTTAATATCCTAATTCATTAATATTATACCGCTTTTGCTTGGTGGTACTCCATGGGAAGGTCTTGACAACTCCCACGACCTTCTTCTTTGGAACAAAGCCCCAGTAACGACTGTCATTTGAGACGCTCCGGTGGTCACCTAGAACGAAGTACTCTCCCTTTGGGACCTTAACGGCCCCTTTATTCTTAGGCCAGTTCTTGGATAGACTGGTAAGATCCCAGTCGCCAGGCATCCGGTTGTAGTAGGTTCCCTGTTGCTGCTGACTCTTACTGATGTAATCCTGGTTAACCTTCTTGTTGTTAACGTAGATACTGCCACCCTTAAAGGCAACGGTGTCACCGGGAAGTCCAATTACCCGCTTAACGTAGTCGGTGTTCGGTGCAGCGGTTGGATCCTCTCCCGCCGCATTGAACACGACGACACTTCGATGCTTAATCTTCGCCTGTCTGAAGACCATGATTCGTTCTCCATTTTCAAGGTTCGGTTGCATCGATGGTCCGTCAACCTTGGCCAGCGTAAATAGATATTGTCTGATTATTAAGGCTAGGATCAACCCAATCACAATCGGTATGACCCAACTCATGATGCTCTTAAAAAATTTCATTTCAGATTCTCCTCAATCATTATGTATAATTTTATTCTATCACTAATGATTTGTCACGGGACGAACTCCATCCCGAAAATTTCCTTTATATATTTAGTAAGTATACCTTATAATAGCAATTAGTGCGTCATTGATCGCAAATTTTTTACTAGGGATGAAAAAATGGAAACAAAGAAAAGTCACGTCATTTGGTTAGCGGTCCTCCTTGGGATCGTGAGCGCAACT
Organism: Fructilactobacillus sp. X2R1C3; assembly: GCF_059901425.1. NCBI lineage: Bacteria > Bacillati > Bacillota > Bacilli > Lactobacillales > Lactobacillaceae > Fructilactobacillus > Fructilactobacillus sp. X2R1C3. The sequence goes on from NZ_JBWXUW010000004.1 coordinate 36,071, forward strand.
GGCCCACTATCGATGGACCTATATATGCCAGCGCTCCCACAGATGATGGCAACGTTTCACACCAACGCCTCCATGATGCAGCTAAGCATCACGGCCTGTCTGATTGGACTGGCAGTTGGTCAGGTCATCATCGGCCCCTTAAGTGACCATTATGGTAGAAAACCACTACTAATCATCGGTTTCTTGCTATTTAGTGTCTCATCTGCGATGATTGCGTTCATTCCCAACGTCTACGCGCTCATCAGTTTGCGACTGGTTCAGGGAATCGCCGGGGCAACCGGTCAAGTCATTTCTAGAGCCGTTGCTCGTGACATGTTTTCTGGGAAAATCCTGACCCGTTTTTATTCACTATTGACCGCCGTCAATGGCATCTTCCCCATCATTGCCCCCATCTTCGGTGGATTAATTATCAAAATTACCGACTGGCAGGGAATCTTCCTCATCTTAGGGGTGATTGGAATCGTCATCGTTTTCATGTGCCTCTTTGGCATTCCCGAAACCTTGAAGCCCGAAAACCGCAGCACCGGTTCTCTTTTTCAATCCGAAGTGCAGATGTTTTACCTACTAAAGGATCCCAAGTTTCTCCGGCTTGTGCTTGCAACCGGACTGGTCTACGGGTCACTATTTAGCTACATCTCTTCCTCTTCCTTTGTCTTTCAGAGTCAGTTCCACATGTCAGTCACGGACTTCAGCTTCTTGTACGCCGTAAATGGCGTTGCCATTGGGATCGGAAGCGCCTTGCCTGGTCGCTTGGTAATGAAGACCGACTCCATTACCCTTTTAAAACGATTCATTAAGGCCACCATCGTCACTAGTTTCATCCTGATCCTCAGTGCCATCTGGTTTAAAAACCTGTTAGTGGTTATCATCCTAGTCTTCATCATTCTCCTCTTTATCGGTGCCATGCTGACGTTGTCCACGACCGTAGTTATGAACGCTGCCAGTAAGAACGCCGGGAGTGCCTCCGCTCTCGTGGGCCTGACGCAAAACGCCATGGGCGGAATTGTTTCGCCACTCGTTGGTATCATGGGTGAAAATACGTATCTGCCGATGGGACTCATTATCTTAATTGCCATGATTCTGATTAACTTATTGTTGGTCAAACCAAAAACTGTGAGAAAATAAAGTTAATAATTAATTTTTTCTGCAGGTTTTCTTCATGTTTTCTGCAGGTTTTTAGCACCCTTAAGTACACAAAGACTATCAAATCAACGTTTTTGTCTTATCTTTTCTGCAGGTTTTCTGCAGATCTATTCTATCAGTAAGGAGACCCATCCATGCTCACCACCAAAAACAAACGTTTCGACTCCTTCTCACTCGTAGTTGGACTCTACTTTTTATTTGTTGCGTTCCTCCTGTTTATCCGACCGCTTGGTTCTTTAATTACCATTATGGCGCTTGGAACCCTACTTGCCGGAATTTACCGTTACGTCTTGTACTATGAGTTGTCCAACTATTTCAACGTGATTAATAAGACCCTGATCATAACGGGAACGATTGAACTTGTAATCAGCATCATCTTGTTCTTTCATCAATTCTTGAACTTTCACGTGGTCTTGCTCTTAATATTTGCTTGGATCATCGTGGATTCCCTCACCGAACTTTTAACGGTCAAATTCATTCCTAAGGTTCGGAAGTGGTACCACACAGTCGTGATTGGCCTCGGGATTTTGGGCATCATCGTTTCAGTTGCCCTCACCATTCTGTCGTTTGTCTCCACCTCAGAAATGGTCATCTTATTGGCCTTGTTCTTCATCGCAGACGGCATCGTCATTGCCGTTCGAGCATTTTAAGGAGTGAACCAATGATCGAAATTATTTTCAGCTCAATCGTGGCTTATTTTTCAACCAATCTAGATTACCTGCTCGTCTTGGTTCTCCTATTAGGAGCATACAGGAGCCCCAAACTGGTTCTAACCGGTGATTTAATTGGAACCGTGGGACTAACCCTATTGCCAATGATCATTGCGCGGATCCTCGGAGCCGTTCCCCAGATGTGGATTCTCGGTCTTCTTGGCATTTTTCCCATTTTATTCGGAATTAAGGAGCTATTTCCACCCAAATCCCACTCTAGTAGTGATATCAGTACCAGTAATGGATCGAAATTCAAAACCGTGATGAAAGTCGTGGCAATCACCATCACCGCGTGTGGTGCTGATAACGTCGCCGTCTTCATCCCCATCTTCATCCGAAAGACTAATCTAGAATTACTGGTAGCCCTAATTACCATGCTCATCATGGCGGTCATCTTTTTCTTCTGCGCCATCTTAATCGAGGACAATAAACCGATTAAAAATCTGTTAGGAAAGTACGGTCGTTACCTGTCATCATTCGTGTACATTCTTCTAGGAATCTCCGTTTTAGTTCAAAATGGAACGATTGCCCACTTCTTTCACTAATTAAACAAAAAATGCATCCTAATTGGATGCATTTTTCTTTTGTTTCATAACTCGTTTCATGAACTGGTCCTTCTGGTCAAACACGGTCTCATTCATGAAACCACTCGGACCATGGGGAACGCCGTCAACAATGTGAACCTCAACGTTCGCTTTGCCAATGAACTTGATGAGTTCCGCTGCCATGTTAATCGTCTGAACGTACGGAACAACGCGGTCACCGGTTCCCGCGTACAGAAGTGCCGGAACCATGGCTTCATTTAGGTACGTCACCGGATTGGCCTCGGCAACTAGGTCAGGAACGTCAATCGGTCGGTGAAATCCCAGCATCGCGCCCTCAAACGAATCGGCGTCACCGGTCTCATAAAAGTTAGGCCTTTGCCCAAGCGCTTCAAACTCTGGCTTTAAAAGGTCCATTTCGTACAATCCGTACGAAGAAATCACGCCATCAACCTGACTCGAGTAGTCAAAGTTACTACCAAAATCACTTTCAAGGTGCCCACTGGCTTCAGAAGCTGCCAGTAACATCGCTAACTGAGCCCCTGATGATTCACCCATCATGAAAACTGCGTTACTATCGAAGTGATAACTATCAGCGTGAGCTTTCACGAAGCGCACCACCGCTTTTAATTCGTAGATTGCGGTGGGAAATGGTTTCATGTAACTAAGTGAGTAATTGGGACTGACAACCGCGTAACCGCGCTTTAACAATTCCAAAGCACCGTTCAATTTAAAGGAACTCTTCTGTCCGAAGTACATCCCGCCGCCATGCACATCAATGATGACCGGATAACGGTCGCGCTTTTCATTTGGCAGGTAAACGTCAAGCTTGTGTCGTTCTCCATCCGCATAGGCCACATCGATGAACTTGCGGTCCACGAAGTCAGAATCGGCTGGGGAAAATTTATGTTCACGTTCAATGAATTTAACCATTTTAAGACTCCTTTGAAGTAGTTAATTTTATGATAATTCAAAAGCAGAAGGCCGGCAATTATTCCTACTTAATCGTGATTGTTCAACCCTCATTCAAGTTAAATTAATTTATTTTACGAAAGTCAGTTTTTTCTATTGCTTTTTTAAAAAAAGAGGCTAAAATCAGTCCACGGTTGTTTAGAAGCACATTCTAAACGATATTTGGAAAAAGGGGTGAGAAACATTGGATAACAAAATTCTAACTGACGATGATTACGCCAAAATGCCATTGTCAGATCTCACTAGCACGTTAGACACATCGAGCACCAAGGGTCTAACTACCAGCGAAGTTAAACAAAAGTTACAAGCAAACGGAGCCAACGTCATCAAGAAGGGTAAGCAGGAACCGGTTTTAATCGCCTTCCTCAAAAACTTCACTTCACTAATGGCCATGCTGCTGTGGGTCAGTGGTGTGATTGCCATTCTGGCGGGCACCGTCGACCTTGGAATCGCAATCTGGGCGGTCAACATTATTAATGGACTCTTCTCATTTTGGGAGGAACACGCGGCTAAAAAAGCCACGGACGCCCTGAGTAATCTACTACCAACCTACGTCAACGTCATCAGAAACGGGAAATCAATTCAGATCAACGCCGAGGGAATAGTCCCCGGCGACCTCCTGCAACTGCAAGCCGGCAACGCCATCCCAGTTGACGGAGTCGTGGTCCACTCTTCGTCACTTCAGGTCGACGAATCCGCTTTAACCGGTGAATCACTTCCAGTTGACAAGAACCCGAAGTACCAACACGGCGACGGCAAGTTTGCCATCAGTAACGTGGTCTACGCCGGAACCGTCGTTACCAACGGAACGGCGACCGTTTTAGCCGTTAAGACCGGGATGAACACCGAATTCGGTAAGATTGCCAGCCTGACGCAAAACCAGAAGAAGACGGACTCCCCACTTACTAAGGAACTAAACCGTCTCACTCGTCAAATCTCGATTATCGCCTTTGCGATTGGGATTACGTTCTTTATCCTTGCCATCTACTTCGTTCATTACCCACTTACCAAGTCGTTTATCTTCGCACTGGGAATGATTGTAGCCTTCATTCCAGAAGGACTCCTTCCGACCGTCACGTTATCTCTAGCCCACGGTACTCAGGTCATGGCCAAACGCCACGCCCTTTTAAAGGACTTAGACAGCGTTGAAACCTTGGGTGAAACGAACGTCATTTGTTCTGATAAGACCGGAACGTTGACCCAAAATCAGATGACGGTCAACCACGTCTGGCTTCCAGACAAGGAGTATACCGTTACCGGAACCGGGTACTTCAACAACGGCAAAATCCAGTTCAATGGACAAGACGTTGATCTTGCTCACGAACCGGACTTGGACCTCCTGTTAAAGATTGCCCTGTTAAATAACGACACGGCCATTAAGTACGACCCAGACAACAAGAAAGCTCCGTCAATTTTGGGAACTCCAACCGAAGCCGGACTGAACATCTTGACCGACAAGGCTGGTTTAAACCGTGACGCTGCGGCAAAACAAACGCCAAGACTAAAAGAACTCCCATTTGACGCCAATCGACGCCGGATGACCACGATTCAAAAAGCGTCGTCAGATGGAAATAACGTCATTTACACTAAGGGTGGTCTTGATAACATCCTTTCAATCTGTGACAAAATCCTGGTAAACGGCCAAGTTCGTCCCATCACTACCGCCGATAAACAAAAGATTAACCAGGCGAACGCCGACTACGCCAAACAGGGACTCCGTTCATTAGCCTTTGCCTACCGCGATGATGATACCGACGATCCGAAACAAGCCATGATTGATAACACCGAAAAGAATCTCGTGTTCGTCGGTTTAGCAGTCATGTCCGATCCGCCACGAGAGGAAATCTTTGACGCGGTTAAGAAGTGTCACAGCGCCGATATTCGCATCATCATGGTCACTGGAGACAGTTCTTTGACCGCCAAGAGTGTGGCCGTCCAAATCGGCATTACCTCTAACAAGGCGCGCGTCATTACTGGAGAAGAACTAACCAAGATGTCAGACGATCAACTTCAAGAGGCCGTCAAGGGTGAAGTCATCTTTGCCAGGGTGGCCCCAGAAGACAAGTATCGTATCGTCTCCATGTGTCAAAAGAACGGTGACGTGGTTGCCGCCACTGGTGACGGTGTCAACGATGCTCCGGCATTAAAGAAGGCCAACATCGGGATCGCCATGGGAGTTAACGGAACCGACGTCGCTAAAGACGCCGCCGACATGATTTTAACTGACGACAACTTTGCCTCCATCGTTTCCGCCATTGAAGAGGGTCGGACCGTCTACAGCAACATCCAGAAGTTCCTGCTCTATATCTTGAACAGTAATATGGCCGAAGCCTTTCCATCAATCCTGTTCCTAATCTCAAACGGTGCCATTCCACTCCCACTGACGGTTATGGAAATCCTAACCGTTGACCTGGGGACTGACCTCCTGCCAGCGCTGGGACTTGGGACCGAAAAGAGTGAACCAGGAATCATGAAACGGCCACCACGTTCAAGAAGCTCACACCTCCTAAACAAGGGCATCATTGCCAAGGCGTTTGGTTGGTACGGACTGTTCGCGTCAATCTTGTCGACCGGCGGCTACTTCTTTGCCAACTACCAACACGGTTGGCCCAAGATTCCGCTAGCTGGCAGTGGGACGTTCTACGCCGAAGCTACCACCATGACCCTAGCTGCCATCGGCTTCTGTCAAATCGCTGCCGTTCTGAACTGTCGAACCGAATCGACTTCCCTATTTAAGATTGGAATCTTTAGTAACCACCGCATCATGTGGGGGATTGCCTTTCAGATTGTCCTAATCACCCTTCTAATCTACGTTCCGTTCTTACAAAGTGTCTTTGGAACCGCCGCAATTGGTGTCAGTGACTGGATCTATTTGATTGCCATCCCAATCCCACTGGTTCTAATCGATGAGGTCAGAAAGTACTTCGTAAGACGACACGTTCACAACAAGTTCAACCAACACATGTCTCATCTCCAAAAACTAGAAAAAGCCCTATAAAATTAAAAGAGGATGCTGAACAAATTGTTCAACATCCCCTTTTTGGTATGGGTTTTAAAAATCAAGGGTTTAATAATTTTAATGGCAATCAATTCTTATTTCAGAATCTGACAAAATTCAATACGTTCGTGGTTGGGACCATAGACGTTAAAGAATTTAATTCCCTTCGTCCAGTACGCCCCAATGTATTGAATCTGATCATCATCGACGTTCAGTCCCATTTCTTTGGCGGCCTTAAAGGCACTTTCAATATCAGTGGTATTTAAGGCAAAATGGTTAATTGCACCATCAACCGGGTTAGTTGGTTCACCTTCCCAGGTTTCAAGGGTCAGGTTGTCGTACTTCATAAAGGCACAGTGCACGTTCCCATTTTGAAAGTCGCCAACCTTTTCAAAACCAAGGTTTTCGTAGTACTGAATGGTCTGGTTGAGGTCTTTAGTGGGAATTCCCACGTGCTGAAGACCAGTAAAGTAATCACTAATGTTCATTTTCTTACTCCTCTTTCTCATATGCGATCGTTGGTGTTCGTCGACATCGACATCAGTTGCCACCGTTGAATCTTCGATGCCGGTGGACGTGTCTAGAGCTTGGTGCTTGAGACTTGGAAAGACGACCTTATCGGCAATTCCGGTAATGCCACCCTGGAAAAGAAAGGCAAAAATCGTTCCAATCCCGTAGTATTCAATCCGATGCGTGATCAAAATCGCAACAATTCCGATGACAGTTGGAGGGATGTATGAAGCCCACATTGCTTTAGCGGCGTTTCCTTTAAAATACTTGAAACGCAAGATCTGCATCAGATCGTCATTGGGGTGTAAGACCAGGTTGACTCGTTGATAAATCGAGATTCCAATCGCAATAAACGCAACTCCGATAAAGTTGACTAGCACGTAAACGGTGATTAAGCCCAACGAACGGGCTTCTGGCAACTTGATAATCTCGGTCAAAAGGTCATAGAACACCTGGACTAACCAGGAAAACGGAATCATGAAAATCATGTTTCCGATGGCTCTACCCCAGTCCCATTTTCCAAGCAATAACGCGTTTAAAATGATGATGACGACACCGATTAGGACAAAAGTCCAAAAAAGATTCCAATGAATCGCAATACTAAAGTTGGTTTCGGCCGCCGTCCAGTAGGCGGATCCTAAAAACTGCGGAACCACCTTGGCACTGGTGACCAACGTCAGAACGTTTCCAAGTGAATTGATGATGATTGAAATAATAAAATAAATAATCGAAGCACTCATCGAAATCGTTCGTGGTGTTTTCTTTGAAGTCATAACAATCACCACATTTTTCTATTTAAGTTCTGGGTTAACTGCGACAATTGACTTCCCCGTCTTAGGGGTCGTGTGGTTCAAAACTCCTTCAACTTCGTCAAGCTTTAAAATATTATCCTGGAACGGAGTGGTCTTAACGGCACCGGATGCCAGTAAAGCAATCGCATCTTCAAAGGCATGAGGATTAATAATCGACCCCTTAATCGTTAACTGTTTCTTAAAGACATTGTAAGTATTCATTGAGAAGGTCTGATCCGGTTTACCAACTCCAAACATCAGCACTTGCGCACCCTTGTTGGTGTGCTCAGCGGCCTCTTCTTGAGTCTCAGGACGACCAACGGCTTCAACGACAAAGTCATAATTTTCTTTAATCGGGGTCTTCGTCGTGTTAATCACGTTGTCTAACTTTAATTCCGACTTCAAGCGGTCAAGCACCGAGTCGTCCAGAATTCCGGCTAAATCAATTCGTTGAATCCCATAGTCACGCAGGATTTGAGCGAACAATCGAGCCATGAAGCCATCACCAATGATTAAAGCGTGTTGGTAAGGGGTAATGTTCTCGGTAATCTTCATTGCGTGAACCACACAAGAGATTGGTTCAAGTGAACATGCAGCTTGAAGTGAGACTGAGTCTGGTAACTTGTAAACCACTTTTTCAGGTGCTGTAAAGTATTGAGCAAGTCCTCCATTACGAGTTACTCCAATGGCTGACAAGTTGTCACAGAGTTCATAACGACCGGTTCGACAATAGAAACACTTGTCACAATAAATATTGGGGTCAACGGCCACCCGATCACCCTTTTTAAACTCTTGGACGTTTTTACCAACGGCGGCAACAATCCCAGAATTTTCGTGACCCAACACGATTGGTGGAGTGGCGTCAGTGGAGCCTGGGAGTCCGTTGAACAGCCCATTATCAGTCCCACAGATTCCGGCATATGCCGTCTCAACTAAAACTTCATCATCTTTTGGGGTTGGAGTGTCAATCTGCTCCATCTTCATCTTTTGTTTGGCAGTCATTACTAAAGCATTCATTTTATCGTTCATAATAAATAGCCTCTTTTTATCATGTTAAATTTAGTATTAATTAATAGTAAGTAAAATAAGCGCTTGTTTTTATTTACGCATTCAATATATACTCACAAATTTAATAATGCAACCGCTTACACTAACGGCATGGCAATAAATAACAACTTCACAAGCCCTGCTGAATCAGTAAATATATTAAGATCAACATTTCAAATCATATTAATTCTCATTTTATTCTGAAATAAATTAATATAAATAATAATTTCACAATAATTGTTTTGGTAAAACGAAATAAAAATGAAAATCACACGAATTGTTCGGAAATAAAAACATCCCCAAACCGCTAGAAAATGTACTAGTGTCCCGGGGATGACTATCAAATTAAGCTATTTAGATTAACTACATGATCAAAGTACTGTAGTTCAGACTTATTATGAACGACAGAAATAACGGTACTGTTTTTTAAATACTTTTCCATTAATTCATAAAACAGACTAACAGATTGTGGATCAAGTCCACTACTACTTTCATCAAACAAAACCACCGATGGATCTTGAATAAAAGTTCGCAAAATCAGGATTTTCTGTTGCTCACCACCGGAAAAATGACTCTTAAATTCTTTGGTAGAATAACTTTTCAAAGCATCATCTTTTGAGACTTTCTCCAATCCGATTTCGTCAAAAATTTGATTAATTAAGTTAAACGATGGTTTTGACTTTCCTGGATACGTTAAATTATCGTATAACGATCGGTTAAATAGCGGTGTATCCTGACCAAGATAAACAACATCAGTTGGACCTCCCGCTGGAATTATAATTTCACCCCTTTGTGGCACTAACAGTCCACCAATTATTTTTAACAACGTGCTTTTCCCTAAGCCATTATCACCAATAATCGCAGTTTTTTCACCCTTATGAATGTTTAATGACAAATGGCTAAAAATGTTTTTGCCATTACGATAACTAAATTTAATATTTTTAACCTCCAACCAATCACTACCAGGGGCAAAAATTCTGCCTTCATGAAACGAACCCAAAACAGGATAGTGTAAATCGTCTAATCCTGACCTGATACGATCAAAAAGCTCAATCATCTCCAGATACTCGGACCCAAATTGACTCAAACTAATGATTGAATACACTAAAATTAAAAGTCCAGAAATACTGTAATCCTTGTTCTTACCGACAATGCTGATAAATACAATAATTCCAAAAGCCATCACCACAATAAATAATTGCTGGATAATCGCAGATCCATTAATTTTATTTTGTAATTTATAATAGATTTTTCTCTCATTATTTAGTAGGTTATTAAAAATACCGTTTTCGTAACCTAAACTTTTTAGCGAATAAATTGTTTCTTTATTATTATAAAAATCCAAGATGTATTCATTCACTTTGGAAGTTTTACTTAAAGAGTCGCGGACATATTGACGATTTTTTCCCGACAATTTAACGGAAAGTAAAATGTAGAGAAGAAAGACAATTAAATATGAAATTCCAATCATTAAATTCATTTTAGCCAAAATAACGGTATATAAAGAAAGTAAGGCAACTCCCTTAATCCCTGCTGGCATCACCTCTTGAGCCAACTTACGACATGAAAATGATACCTCATCAATGTAACTTTGAAGTTTGCCCACTTTTTCTGCTTGAAAGTACTTATAACCACCCTTTTCGATGTTTGACCAGATCTCCTGTTTAGAATACTTACGGGTAGCTTGTAAAAAATAATTACTAACATAAGTGGTAATCGAAGGAATCATTAGCGTTAAAAACAATAAACAACTCGTAAAGATGATTTTTTTACCGTTTGAACTAATGATGTTACTTAGTAAATACGGCTGTAAGTAGAAGATGGAATACGATACAAATAAAAATAAAAGGTAAATGATAATCTTCAAAATACCAATTCGATTAATCAAATGTTTAGCAAAATATTTCATCGGCATACTCCCAATATCTAATATTAACTACCGTTAATTTTTATGTGATTCAAATAAATTGAGATAATCATAGCACCATCAAAAAAAGATGTTGAACTTAATGTTCAACATCTAAATTATACTAACCATATGTCTTTAATATAATTCTAAATTTCCAACTACTTAATAAGTCATAAAAAACTAAACACGTTATAGAATTTATTCCAGAGAATAGTTTAATTTAACTTCATAAATCATTTTACAAACTAGTAATTCATTCTATAATTAAAAACTGAAGAGGAGGGAGCACAATGAATAAGGCACTTAGAAGTAGCAACAAACATAATGAAATTTGTCCGCTGGATACAACTTTGGAAATTTTATCTGGAAAATGGAAATCAATTATTCTTTGTAGACTCATGAGTAAAGAACTTCATTTCAATGAACTAAATAACGAAATTTCAACTTGTTCTAAAAGGATGCTCGCAATTCAGCTAAAGCAACTAGAATCTGATGATATTATAAAAAAGAATATTACCATTACAAATGGGGATAATGTTAGCATAAATTACTCATTAACGACTATAGGGAAATCTCTAGTTTCAATTATCAAAAAAATGGATAAATGGGGATCCAAATATATAAAATTAGAAAACAAAAGTATTTAATTATTAATAATATCTAAAATTAATTTAGTGGCTCGATCTGCTCCATCAGACCATGGAGCCACTTTTTTATAACTTTCATACATATCTCTAGATAATCCCTTATAATCAATAACATTATTAATGAGTTCATTAATTTTATCGAAATTAAATCCTATATCAGTAGCATATCCAAGATAATTTAATCTAATCAATTCATCCCATTCATGATATTCCATTCTCGAACTTAATTCAAAAATTGCAGGAACTTTTAGAGCAGATATTTCTGTAACAGTAATCCATCCTGGATGAGCTATAACCAAATTACTCATTCTTAATAATCCATACCAATTAGGCAGATATTTTAAACAAATTATTCCATTAGGAACATTTATTTTTTCACGTGCAATTAATATCATTTTGATATTTTTATGGATTCTTTTCAGATGTTCGAATATGCTTATATATTCATTTTGAGTGGTTTTTTTGTCTTTTTTAAACATAGAAGTACCACCAATTGATGCTGTTATTATAAAGTCTGACGTTTTAATATTATAAGTAGACAAAAATTTTTTCGCATATAAAATATCATTCTTCTTATTAGAAATGGATCTAATGATTGGCCCCACAAATTTTGCATGCCCAGTATCTAAAAGAGATTTAAAATGAGGGTTTCTATCTAACTGTGCAACATAAGGACAATCGGTAATTACCAAATCAGCATTGTCTGCACACCAATTAAAAAGATTCGTCATTACGTTTCTTATTTCATCCATTTCTTTTATATTAACGTTAAATCCTGCATCTTCAAGCTGTTCATTTGACAACAAAGTTATCGTTGAGTTAAATCTTTCTGTTACCAAAATTGCTTTTATATGACAAAACTTAGCTGCAACCACTGCACTTAAGTCCAAATCAGAAACAACACAATCAATTCCATCTTTTATAAAGTGTTTCATTAAAGTTAAAACCTTTTTACTGTTAAACATAGATGGGCCAAGAAAATTATTAACAACATTGTTCCAATTAATATTCTTATTCATAATAGAATGATTAGAATAATCCACTACTTCAGTAGGATTTAAGTTAACAGTAACTGTTCCAATTTCTTTAAACATTTTTGCAAACGTATCTTGTAATGAATCCAAATATGCATAAGTGTGAATATTTGGATTTTTATTTTTCATGGATAAAGCAATTGAATACATACGCATGTTATGGCCAGATCCAGTGCCTCTAGGTACAAATCCAATTCTCATATTATTCACCTCTTATCCGATACTATTTTATTTCCAATTACTAATGAATTAGTTGGAATTATTGCCCCAGTCTTTATCTTTGTTCCTGGAAATATAATAGAATTATTCCCAATCACAACACCCTTACCAATATATACTGGAGCTGTTGTTTGAGGAAGAGATAAATAATGATAATTATGAGAAGTCGTTATAACTTTTACGTTACTACCAACTCTCGAATTATCATCAATAATTAATCCTCCAGACGTCTCCAAAATTGAATTATCACCAATAACGGAATTGGATAATCGTAATCCACCTTCTGGATATTTAAAACTTTTTCTTCCACTTATTATTACATTATTTCCAATATGTTTATTTTCAAAATTATCATTAGAATAATTAATAAATCTACTTATTTCAGGAGGATTATCTTTATAAAATAAACTAATAAATGCTAAAAATTTAGAAAAAGTAGGCATTTTTAAATTAAGCAAAGTTCTATTCCTTAAATAATGTGCTGGTCTACCAACGTAAACACTATAAGGCTTAGTATCATTGGTAACATGAGAACCTGCTCCAACAACTGTACCTTCACCAATATTTATACCTTTATTAATGGTAGATCCGGTTCCAATCCATGAATATTTGTTAATAATTACTTTATCACTGTCAGATCCCTTTATTTTTACATCAGACGCGATCTGACAGTACTCATTAATGAACGTATTATCAATAACACATCTAAATCCAATAAATGAATTATCTAATACTGTTGAATTAAACAAAAATCCTTCACATCTTATCCAAACAGATTCATTAGAAATATAAGAATGAACAATTGAAACTAGTGGTTCAATTAAACTTTTTACCATAATAACTTTTCCCACCACTTTTTATTTTTCGTATACCAAGCAACGGTATAATTAATTCCATCACTCCAGTCTTCTTTAGGATACCAATTCAAAGAATTTATAATCTTATCATTATTAATAGCATATCTTTTATCATGCCCTGGTCGATCTTTAACATACTTAATTTTAGATGCAGACCTGCCAACAATTTTTAAAATACTCTTAGCTATTTCATTATTACTATGTTCGTTATGAGTTCCTATATTATATATTTGTCCAGAAACACCATTGCTTAAAACTTCGTACAAAGCCTTAACATGGTCAATAACAAATATCCAATCTCTAACATTTTCACCATCTCCATAAATGGGTAAATCTTTATTATTCAGTGCATCAATTATTAGTTTAGGAATTAATTTCTCTGGATATTGATATGGACCATAATTGTTTGAACATCGAGTAATATTTATATTCATTTCATAAGTTTTATAGAATGAATATACAATCAAGTCTGCTGCTGCTTTAGAGGATGAGTAAGGACTACTTGGATCTACAGCATCACTTTCTTTAAAGGCTCTGTCATCATTTATATTTAAACTTCCATAGACTTCATCAGTTGATACTTGCACATATTTAGTAATATTATGTCTCAAAGCGTTTAGAAGAAGTGTAGATGTTCCTTCAACATTTGTTGAAACAAAAATTCCTGGATCTTTTATACTATTATCAACATGAGATTCAGCTGCAAAATTAATAACATGATCAATCTTAAAATAATCCATCAAATATGAAACTAATTCTGAGTTATTAATATCTCCACGCACAAAACTGTATTTTTCAGATTTAGAAACATCATTAAGATTATTTAAATTACCAGCATAAGTTAGTTTATCCAAATTAACCACATTATCTTCCAAATGATGTTTTATTATATAATTTATAAAATTAGAGCCAATAAAACCAGCTCCTCCCGTAACTAATATATTCATATTAAGTTCTCCTTGCTTTTAAGCAAATAGCTATATTCACTACTAGGCATACTATTAAGAAGGTTTATATATTGATCATGATCTATATATCCACAGTTATACGCTGTCTCTTCAACAGACCCAATCATCAGGTTTTCTCTATTTTCTATAGCTTGGATAAAATTACCTGTTTGTATTAATGATGATTGGGTCCCCGCATCCATCCAAGCAACTCCTCTACCTATTTTTTTCATTTTTAATAATCTATTTTTAATATAAATATTATTTAAATCAGTAATTTCTAATTCTCCACGTTTAGAAGCGCATACCTTTGATACATAGGTAGTACACTTACTATCGAAAAAATATAATCCTGTTATTGCAAACGATGATTTCGGATTAACTGGTTTTTCAATTATTGAAATTACCTGATCATCTTTATTTACACTAGCAACTCCAAAACGTTCTGGATCTTTAACATGATATCCAAATACTCTAGCTCCATTTCGAAAGTTTTCTGGGGAAAATACCTCTTTTAAATTATTTCCCCAAAAAATATTATCCCCAAGAAGTAAGCAAACTGTTGAATTTCCTATAAAGTTTTTGCCAATTTTTAGAGCTTCAGCAATTCCATTGGGTTTTTCTTGCCTTTCATACGAAATACGAATTCCCAAATGTTTACCATCTTTGAACATTTTTTTATAATACCTGAGACTATTCTTATCAGAAATTATTAAAATATCCTTTATACCTAAATACATCAAAGTAGATAAGGGATAGTAAATCATTGGTTTATCATAAACTGGCATTAATTGTTTAGATATAATTTTAGTAAGAGGATATAATCTTGTCCCTTTACCACCAGCAAGTAGTATTCCTTTCATAATTGATCCTCCTAATAAAAATAAATTATGAGATAATAACAGCAAATGCCCTATCCAATTGTTTAGTTAACATTGCTAATGATTGAATTCCTGCAAATCCCTCATCAATTGTTCCTGTACTAGCTCCTGGTATGTTTGATATTCCTCCATCGGGTGTTTGGCATTTACTTAAAAATTTAATACACTTATCAACATATAGTGGTTCTTCATTTAACATATACAATGATGCAACAGCATGATATGTTGCTATCAAACTAGATGAATTAAAACAATCTTGAGAAAATCCACCATCTGAATTCTGACAATCTTTTAAATACTTAATACATAATTTTTTATGATTGTTATCTAAATCATTCAATTTTCCAACAATACTTAAAGCATTAATTGCTAAGTAAGTATTTAACATATCTGAGGGACCACCCAATGTTTCACAAAAGGATCCTTTACTATTTTGTGTGTTTCTGATCCAATATGATAATTCATCTATGTTATATATTTTAGAACTTAATATAGCCAAATTAGCAAGAGCATGTTGCGTTCCAAAAATTGCCGGGGTACTGTCAGATTGATTACCAATTGGTGACTTATAAGGTGTCCATCCGAACCCAGATCCTTTAGTATAAGAACTTTTAACCCACCTTAAAAATTTATTTACGTTAATATAATTACTAAGATTGATCTTGTTATGACAATAAGGTTTATACTGCAAATCTGTAAAATGTAATTTATCTTTTATTGTTGATTTCTTATTTATGTTTTTTTCTATATCCATAATTTCCATTTTATGAAATAAAATTCCACACATTGCTTGTGTCTTAGGATATTTATTAAACAAATTCACAAATTTTTTTGAACCAAAGTAATATACTCCCGCTGTCCCTACTGGGGTACAACAGATCTAAGAAATGGTCCAACAGGTGTACCTGGAGCAGACCAAAAGTATCCTTCACCAATAAAAAATCCCCCATTTTTAGAATCACATAATGAAATTAAATATTGTAAAGCTGTTTTTGTTCTTTTATCACTTAAAATACCGTTCGTTACATATAAAAACAATGCATTCCCAAATGAATATTTAATTGGAGTCTTCGGAGTTAAGAGAGATACAAACCCACTATGGATAGTTATTTTTTGATCTACGTCAATGAATGAAAAGTACCCATAATATTTAGAATCCCAAAAATGTAAATTAACATACCCAATAACCTTATTTGCATTTTTTAACCATTTATTATCTCCATCGATTCTATATATTAGTCTATACAGCAAAATTAAATAGCTTTCACTTACCAAAGTTATTTTGGAATTTATATTCAAAGATTGGTCTAAATTTTCCATTTTAATAAAATAATTTTTATTGTTAATAAGTTTTTCGACATCTTTTAATTTAAACTTAAGTTTATTGTTATTATTATGGAAAAATTTGAAAAATAATGATTCATAAATGCCTGATAAAACAAGAGTATTATTATTTACAAATCCATCGACAGAATATTCCCAATTGGGGTCCATTTTTGAAAAATAAGTGTGATTATTTTTTAAATATGCTTTATCATCTATTTTTTTACTAATATTTTTACTAATCTTAATAAAATCGTGATCGTTAATCCCATGCCCTACTATAAGCAAAATAATAGCAGTTTGATACCATACTTCTGTATCTTTAAATTTTCCTAGATCTAATGGGTTCCCATATTGTTGTCTCATATCTATATAATCGTTATTAATCCACTTCTTTACATAATCAGAATATCTTTTAATCATTTCATTATCTTTTTCTAAATATGCAAAAAGTAATGGATAAATTTGATCTGATAATTTTTTCTCTACAGTCAATTCATCATTATCATATGTTAAAGCCGAATAAAATCCACCAAATTTTTCATCCCAAAACTTTTCTTTTAAAACCTTATTAACATCGTTTAAAATTTTACTATTCATTATTATTTTGCTCCTTTAATAGGTTAGTAATTATTAATGCAATAAAGAGACCAAGGGCTGACATCAGACATATACCCATAAATCCTACAAATTCATAGATAATTCCCCCAATTCCTGAACCTAAAGTTAGTCCCAGATATAAAAAGGAACTATTAAATGACATCAAAGTAGATCTATTTGATGGCACAACATTTACTATATAAGCATTCAATGATGTAACTCCAAATCCTTGAGCAAATGCTAGTAAAATTAATAAAATGATAATTATAAATATATTATTCTTAGAAACAATTAGACCTAATACAACAATAATTGACAAAATTGCATTAATATCAATTGATTTTTTCTTTCCTAAAAATGTCATAACTTTACCACCAAAAAAACTTGCAATAAAATTAGAAAATCCATAAGCAATAAAGACATATCCAGTTGATGCAACATCTAATCCAAAACTATTTTGAATATATGTTCCTAAAAAGGTGTATACACTATAAAAACCAATCATCCATGTCAGTGTGATCATCAAAGCTGGAATTGCATTTTTTGAGGTAAATACTTTTCTAAAAGAATGAAGATAAGAAATTGATCCAACAGATTTGGTTATTGATTCTTTATTTGGGATCAATAAGATCAACATTAGTGATACAAACGTTAATCCAGCAGATCCCCAAAAAGCCATATGCCAATTGCTTAGTTGAGCTAGTGTAGTTCCTAATGGAACACCTATTGCTATAGATAATGACAGAGCTGACATAACTATTCCCATAATCTGGTTTAGTTTCTCACCAGTAAAAGTTGATCCTATAAATGCCCAAACATTTGGAACAAACAATGAAGCCCCGATCCCTGCTAGTGCTCGATACATATAAAAGCTAACTAAACTATTAGAAAAACCACACAATAATGTTCCAACAAAAAATACCGTTATTCCTGTAATTAAAAGTAGCTTTTTATTATATTTATCACCTAATGGGCCAAAAATTGGTGATCCAACAGCAAAACAAAGAGCATATATGGTTACTCCATATGCAGCTAAGCTAATTGAAGAATTAAAGCTACGTGCTATTTCAGGTAAAATTGGTGAAATGATAAATGAATCTGCCCCTGTAACAAATACACCAAAAAACAATCCTAATATTGTTAAAAAATTTTTTCCTTTGCTCATCTATAAAAGCCTCCTTAAATATAATTTGACAATAACTTACAGCGTTCTAACTTATCAAACAAGTGAATTAAATTTAACTAGGTAACATTTCTATGTAATAAAAAGAAGCTATAACTTAACAAATGCAAATTCTTGTTAAGTTATAGCTTCTTTTATTATTTATACTAATTTATTTGATTAGTTGCTCTATTATTTTTAATAGCTGTATAAAAATTATTATAACTTCCCTTAGCCATTCCAGCTATTGATTCTTTAGTATAGTATCCAATATGTGGAGTAACCATAATATTAGGATACTTAGATAATAACTCTCTAGTTGATTTATTATGAATTTTGTTTATACTTCCAAAGTCACGCCCTAAGATATTTGATTCATCAGGAAAAACATCTGTTCCAAAACCACCTAATTTATCATTATCTAAAGCTTCAATAACAGCATTAGAATTTAAAACTTCACTACGAGAGGTATTTATAATTATTGCATCACTCTTCATTAAGTCAATTTCAGTTTTATCAATCAAATTATTTGTTTCATTCTGTATATAAGGCACATGTAAAGAAATTATATCAGATTGCTTAAGAAGATCTACTAAAGAAACAAATTCAACTTCACTAATACTGTTATCTGGATAACGTTGATAAGCAATTACCCTCGACCCTAAAGAATGATACATTTTTGCTTCTGAAAGACCAATATGACCAATTCCGATAATTCCAACAGTAGCATTCTTAATACTTTCCCCTAGGTAACAGTCTGGTATTTTAAAATTTCCTTTCCTAGTATTATTAGTCATTAACGCTACTTTTCTAAACAAATTAAAGCCTAAAATAAAAGATAACTCTGCTATTGAATCAGGAGAATAATCTGGAACATTAGCAACTTTTATACCTAGCTTACTAGCATACCTAACATCAATATTATTTATTCCCGCAGATCTAGTAAAAAAGTATTTGATTCCATACTCTTTCACTTTATTCAAAATCTGTTTGTCTCCTCTGCATGATCCCGCAATTAAAATTGCATTAGATTTTTTTGCTTCGTTAATATTATTTATAGTTAACGGTTCATTGACAAAATTTAATTCATAATTAAATACATTCAATTTTTTATAATATGGAATTTGCATATTATCGAGATCATATATAGTAATCCTAAACATAAAAGTTACTTCTTTCTTATATAAACATTTACTAATGCAAAAACATAACATTTATTTCAAAGTTCAAGACTAATAAAATAAATTTAACACTACTAATTATATTAAAACATACAAACATTTAATTGTTACTTCTAAAAATTAAAGTTATAAAATATTATTACGTACAATATAGAAAGTCATTTTCAAAAATTTTTTCTAGATATATATTTTTATTTATAAAGTAATTTTGACCTATCAATGCACATAAATTTTAATTTGGATATAACTACAATTGTTTAAAAATAGCACTGTCGATATAAATTTTTTTATCATTTATGAATACTGGGAAAATATACAAATAAGGATATTATCTATAGAAAAAGAGCTAGATATTATAAAAATATATCTAGCTCTTTTTTAATTGTTCAAACACTTCTACTATTTATCGCCCTCACGAGCTCCTTTGCAACCGCTTTTGGCGATTGCGGATTTTGTCCCGTAATTAAGCGTCCATCTCTGACGACATGGCTTTTAAATGGTCGTACTTTTTCAAAATGGGCCCTGTGCTCTTTGGCAACCTTCTCATTTAAGAACGGCACTCTTTTATAGTTGCCACTTAAAACTTCTTCAGCAGTCGTAAAACCAGTAATCTTTTTATTAGAAATGAGATATTTCCCATCTGGCAGCTTAATGTTAAGGGTTCCAGCGATACCGTGACACACCGAACAGATGTATCCACCGTTATTATAGATTTCCAAACTGATTTTCTGTAACTGCGGGTCATCGGGGAAGTCCCACATCACGCCGTGGCCACCAGTATAATAAATCGCCAAATAGTCTTCTGGGTTAATGGCAGTTGGCTTCATAGTGTTAGACAATCCACGATTCTGATAGTCTCGATCTTGATACATGTTTAAGGTGTCGGCATCAACATACGACGACTTCATACTTCTCGGATCAATCGGAATATATGCCCCATTCGGACTAAGATAGTCCACGTCGTATCCAGCCCTTTGAACTTCCACCACAAACTCAGCTGATTCACCCAACCACAGACCAGTCAGTCGATTACTCTTGGGAAAATTAGTCGTGTTAGTCTCGACCACTAAAATTTTTTTCATCGCAGCATCCTCCTATCTATCTTGACTCAGATATGGCACTAAAATCGCCTTCACTCTCTTAGCCAGTTCACCCTTATCAACCTGTTTGTCTGATAAAACCAACTCTTCGATGATGCCATCAATTCCGTAGCAAATGAAGTCTAGTTCCGTTTGACTGATGTCTTTAGTGACAAACGCCAGTTGTTCCCTGGTAAAATAGTTGAATTCTTTTCTGAACTGATACGAATCTTGACTTTTTAATAGGTTACGAAAGAAATTGCGGTCCTGAGTGAAGAAATTAATCCAAAGTTCAATCTTTTCCTGAACTTTCGTATCGTCAACATTCTGACAGGTCAACTTCAACTCTTTAAAATACGCATTCATAAAGTCCAACACCAGCGCCGACTTGTCAGAATAATGGTCGTAAAAGGCTTTTCTCGTAATGTCGGCTTGATCACAAATCATTTTGACCGAAATGTGATCTAAACTAGGTTTCTCCTGCAACAGTTCACGAAAGCTATCTTGGATGGCTTTTTGGGTCTTTCGAACCCTTCTGTCAATCTTCTTTTCCATTAATAATCACCTTTTTTAGGTTAATAGTTGCAAATGCAATAGTTGCAAATGCAACAGTTGTATTATAGTATACTCGTGTAACTTAATCAACGAAACTTATATCATTTAGGAGGTAACTAATGAAAACAATCTTAATCACAGGAGCTAGCTCCGGAATGGGATATCAAACCGCTAAACGACTGGCAAACTCCGGTTATCAAGTTTTTGGGGCTGCCAGAAACACGGACGCAATGGAACCATTAAAGGCTTTCGGGGTTACTCCAATTATCATGGACGTTACCAACCAAGATTCGATGCAAAAAGGTGTTCATCAAGTTATTCAAACCGCCGGCAAGATTGATGTCTTGATCAACGGTGCTGGTTATGGTTCTTTTGGCGCTATCGAAAACGTCAGCAATAAGGAAGCCAAACGCCAATTTGACGTCAACGTCTTCGGATTAGTTGCCCTAACGAAACTGGTTTTACCTTATATGGAAAAACAACACACTGGCAAAATCATCAACATCTCTTCAATGGCGGGTAGATTCAGTAGTCCACTCGCCGGCTGGTACTTTGCTTCCAAACATGCGCTTGAAACTTTAAGTGATTCACTTCGAATGGAAGTAAGAAGGTTTGGCATCCAAGTGGTTCTAATCGAACCGGGTGTCGTTAAAAGTAACTGGTCCAACATCGCTATGAACAAGCTGGTTAATTCCTCTAAAGGAACCAAGTACGAAGCAGCCGCGAAAGAAATGGCCGACAAAACTAATAAAATTTATGCTTCAAAATTAGCGTCACAACCCACTCTGATTGCCAAAACAATTCAAAAAGTCGTTTTAGCCAGAAATCCTAGACCACGATATCTCATTGGGTTCGGTGCAAAACCAACTGCGTTCTTCAATGCCGTTTTACCAACGAGACTGATGGATCGTCTGATCCCTAAATTTATGTAAGAGGTTCTTAATATGACTAACATTCCCAAACAAATGACCGCATTGCAACTGCTCAAATACCGCACGCCCTTTGTAAAAGACACCATTCCCGTTCCTCAAATCAATGACAACGAGGTCTTGGTGTCAATCGCGGCCTCATCACTCAACCCAATCGACTACACGATTCAATCCGGTAAGGTAAAAATCATCATGCCGTACAAGTTGCCAATTACCGTCGGAAACGACTTCTCCGGCACGGTGGTCAAAGTTGGCAAAAAGGTAACTAAATTCAAATTGGGTGACCAAGTGTACGGACGTCCTGATGATTATCAAAGTGGCACTTTAACCGAATTTATCGCGATTGACGAGAACGACATCGCTAAAACGCCTAGTAACTTGAGTCTAGTAGACGCCAGTGCCGTTCCCTTAACTGGATTAACGAGCTATCAGGCCTTAATTGAAATTGGCAAACTGAAAAGGGGCCAAAAAGTCTTCATTCAAGCTGGGTCCGGTGGCGTTGGTACCATGGCAATTCAGATTGCCAAAGCGCGGGGTGCCTTCGTTGCGACAACCACGAGTCAAAAGAACGTGGCGTTAATGCGCTCTTTAGGTGCCGATCAAGTGATTGATTATCATACGACGGATTTCTCCGAGGTGTTAAGTGACTACGACATTGCCTTTGACAGTCGTGGCGGCAAGACCCTCAGAGATACCTTTAAAATTTTAAAATCAGGTGGCAAGCTAATCACAATCAACGGAATTCCAACCTTTAAATTTGGAATGAAACACCATCTCGGCTGGTTTAAATCAATTTTATTTGGAATTGCTAGTGGTCCCCTGCGACTTTTAGCTAAAAAACATCACGTTGAATACACCTTTTTCATCATGCATCCCAGTGGACCTCAACTCGATATCTTAACCCAGATGATTGAAAACCAGCAGTTAAGACCGATTATTGACAAGGTCTTCCCGTTTAGTGACGTGCTTGAAGGATATAAACTACTGGAATCACACCACGCTACTGGCAAGATAGTGATTGAGATGAAGTGAATTTATTTAATAAAAACCGTAAAAAAAACGAAGTGCCAGATAAAGTTAAATTTCTATATCTGGCACTTCGCTTTATTTATTTAAATCCATTGACAATTTCAGGAACAAACCACCCTATAAATCCCCCAAAAACAAACAACAACCACCAATAATGAGAGATAAAATACCAAAAATTCATACTGTGCGTGTGTTTTACCACCACATCACTGGATCCAAAAACAAGATCATCGATGGTACAGTTGAAAATCTTAGTTAAATTAATTAAATTTGTTAGGTCAGGAGTAGAAATACCATTCTCCCAATTATCCACTTCTGACTTTGAAACGGACAGTTTGCTAGCTAGTTCCACTTCAGACATATGGTTAGCATGTATGTAACTTTTTAGTTTCTCTGGAAATACAACGTTCATTTAAATTATCTCCTATTACTATATGTATTTAACAATCTAATGATTATTGAGATTATATTACTTTTTAGAAATATATCAAATCTGTTATTTCAGAAGCTATCATGCCACAAAAAAGCCCTTAACTAATGCCATAGTTAAGGGCTTTGGTATTTATATTGTTATATTCATACAAATAAATTATAACACATAAATTTCATTACTTATTAAACCAAAATTAATTTATTCTTTTGCCTCATTTCTACATTAAAACTATTAGAAACATAATTTACTTATGAATTATTTCTTCTCAAATTTAGGATTACCATACCTATATGACCAAACTGTAATTCCAGCGATAGAAATAGCGCCAAGAATTAGTGAACCTACTAATAGTGATGTATCTTTGTAACATTTTTTGTTTCTCATATTAAATTCCTCCCTGATTTTCTTTTAATATTACTACTTCTTATCTATGTAACAATGATTAACCTTGCCATGCTACAAAAAAGCCTCTAACTATCGCATTAGTTAGGGACTTTGGCATTTATATTGTTAATACTCACATTTTTATTATATCAAATCATTCCACGTTTCAAAAACGCTGAAACCACTTTTTACTCTTAATCATGCCGCTTAATTGGTTTGGCCGGATCGCCTACGTAAGTTGTATTGGCAGGCACATCCTTATTGACAACCGAGCCAGCACCGATAATGGCATTCTCACCAATGGTAACGCCCGGAAGGACAATGACACCAGTTCCAAGCCAAGCATTCTTGTGAATGTGAATGGCACTAGCGGTAATCAAATTCCGGTGGTCTGGCCGCGTATCATGGTTAAGCGTAATCAGTGAAACTCGTGGTCCAATCAAAACGTTTTCGTCGAGATAAATCCCACCAGCGTCGTCAAACAGACAATCGGTGTTGATTAAAACACCCGATTTTAGGAAAATATTGCGACCAAAATCAGTCTGAAGTGGTGGAAAGACAATCACGTTTTCTGGTACTTCTCTGCCAGTAATCTTAGCCAAGATTTGCTGTTGCTTAACTGGATCTGGTTCACTGTTAAACTGTTTCAACAGTTCCGCATTTTTAAAATGAATATCAAAAATTGGTTTAAACGACGGGTCACGAAAGTCAAATGTTCCACCGTTTAAAGCGGCTTTTAAAAGATCATCTTCTTGTGACATAGATATCTACCTCGATTTTTATTTTTTAGAGTTATAAAGACTCCTACGACGATTGTATCATTGCCTATAGAACTTAAAAACCGGCCAATGGTTGCCCATCCAGCATTTAACTAAATTTTTAACGCTAATCCTAGCGATTAATCGCATCACAATCAATTCGTTCCTTATGCTCACTTAGGTCCAATCCCTTGGTCTCTTCTGCTGGAGTTACTCGCATCTTCGTGACGTGTTTTAGCACTAACACAATCAAAACGACCATGACGGTCACAAAGATGATGCTGAAGCCGGTTGCCAATAGCTGAATCCAGAACTGGTGGAGTGAACCACCCGCAAAAAGCCCACTAAACTTGACCTGCGGATTAATTTTCTTACTAGCGAACAGTCCGGTCAAAAGACTACCAGCAATTCCAGACACCCCATGACAACCAAACGCATCCAACGTATCGTCGACGTGCAAACGGGGCTTTAAGTATTTAATGAAGGTGTAACTACATAACGTGGCAATCACGCCAATCGCAATTGCACTGCCAATTCCAACAAACCCACAGGCCGGAGTGATTGCAACCAGGCCACACAAAGTTCCGGTACATGCGCCCATCAGGGATGGTGCGCCTAGGATGAAGACGTCTAAAATAATCCATGTCAACATTGAAGTTGCCGTAGCAATCGTGGTCGTCAGCATCGCCTGAAACGCAATGTGATTGATGGCGAGCGCTGATCCACAGTTAAAGCCGTACCAACCGAGCCACAAGATGACCGTTCCCAAAAAGACCCAGGTCAGATTATAAGCCTTGTCGTTTTTGCCGCGTTTGTGTCGTCCGAGCATGATAGCTAACACCAGAGCGGTAATCCCAGCGTTAATGTGAATGACCGTTCCACCAGCAAAGTCCAAGACGCCCAACTGTTGTAAGAATCCCCCACCCCACACAATGTGAACGAGTGGGTAGTAAATCAAGATACACCAGGCAATCGTGAACAAGATCAAGAACTTAAACTTCATCCGGCCCACGATCCCACCAATCCAAAGGGCTGGCGTGATGATGGCAAACATCATCTGAAACAGCATGTATGAACCGTTCGAGATGGGACCGGCAGTTGCTGGGGCGGTAAAGTTGAAATTATGTAACATGAAATCATGCAGCCCACCAATAACGTTGAAGTAGTTCCCCGAAAATGAGAGCGAGTAGCCAATGATGACCCACAAAAGAACGGGAATGCTGCACATGATGAAGACCGACATCAAGGTGTTCACCACGTTTTTCCTTGAAACCATCCCGGCGTAGAAAAACGCCAGTCCCGGTGTCATGAAGAACACCAAAATCGTACAGATAAATACAAAAACCTCGTTTGCTGCCATGTTAGTCACGCCCGTTCATCAATTTAGTATACTAATAGTCTAGGCTTTAATTTTCATTTGAACAGGTTTGATGTCTCAATATGTGACATGAAAGACAGAAAAGTTTCATCAAGTCGCCTTTCTTGACGTTTACGCCATATAAGGGTTTACCATTTACCTGTATTAAAGAAGGGAGTTGTTACGATGTCTGTTAAAGATAAAGTTGTTGTCATCACCGGTGGCTCTTCTGGAATGGGAGAAGCTACCGCTAAGTTGGCCCTCAAAAGAGGTGCCAAAGTGGTCGTTGGATCACGAAATGAAGAAAAATTAGAACGAATGGCCGATGAAGTTGACCATCCCGAAAACTTTGCCTACCAACAAACTGACGTTACGAAAAAAGACGAGGTGCAGTCCTTAGTCGATTTAGCCATCAAAAAGTTTGGCAAGCTCGACGTCATTTACAACAACGCTGGAATCATGCCGCAGGGAATGGTTGACAATCCAGCTAAATTGAGCGAATGGCAGGATATTTTAAACACCAATATCATGGGAGTATTAAACGGGATTGTGGCCGCCGTTCCTCAAATGACGAAACAGGGTCACGGTTTAATCATGGCTACCGACTCGGTCGCAGGTCATGTGGTTTATCCTGGTTCAGCCGTCTACAACGGTTCGAAGTACGCCGTTAAGGCAATCATGGAAGGCTTGCGTCAGGAGCAACACCAAAACGGCATAAAGACCGGGATTGTATCACCCGGAGCCGTTGATACCAACCTGATGTCAACCGTTCACGACGATCAAATTCAAAAGAGTATTGAACAAAATAACAACACCAAGTATGGCTGGTTAGAGCCTGACGACATCGCAGAGATTGCGGTCTTCATGATGAGTCAACCAGAAAACGTTGACATTAATGAAGTTTTGGTTCGCCCAACCGACCAAGACGTTTAATAAAACCTTGATTTAACTCCTGCTCAATGAGTGGGAGTTTTTTGTCACAGAATCTTAATCAATTTTGGAACCCATTTACTTGAATCAGGACTAAATTTAGCGTTAAATGATCTCGTATCGGAAGTCATAAGTTGGAAGAGGGGTTTTATTATGACAATCGAAAATAAAGTTGTAGTTATCACCGGTGGTAGTTCTGGGATGGGAGCTGCCACCGCCAAGTTAGCTTTGTCTCGGGGTGCCAAAGTGGTCGTCGGTGCTAGAAACGAGGAACAACTTGAAGAGCTTTCCACCGAAGTTGATAATCCAAAAAACTTTTCTTACAAAATTACGGATGTTACTAAGAAAGAAGACGTCCAGGAACTGACCGGCATGGCAATTGACAAGTATGGTCAAC
Organism: Fructilactobacillus sp. X2R1C3; assembly: GCF_059901425.1. Taxonomy (NCBI): domain Bacteria; kingdom Bacillati; phylum Bacillota; class Bacilli; order Lactobacillales; family Lactobacillaceae; genus Fructilactobacillus; species Fructilactobacillus sp. X2R1C3. The sequence goes on from NZ_JBWXUW010000004.1 coordinate 63,395, forward strand.
TAAACGTCATGTATAATAACGCTGGCATCATGCCGCAGGGGCCTGTTGATGACCCGGATCGTTTAGTCGATTGGAAGAAAACCATTGATACCAACATCATGGGAGTCTTGAACGGGATTGTGGCGGCCGTCCCACAAATGAAACAACAGGGTCAAGGTTTAATCATGGCTACCGATTCAGTCGCTGGTCACGTAGTTTACCCTAATTCGGCCGTTTATAATGGTTCCAAGTACGCCGTTAAAGCCATCATGGAGGGTCTCCGTCAAGAACAACACCAAAATGGGATTCGGACTGGGATCGTCTCACCCGGTTTTGTCGACACGAACCTGATGGACACCATCAACGATGACAAGATTAAAAAACAGATTGAAGCTGGCAAGCATGGTTGGTTGAGTCCTGAAAACATCGCGGAAATCGCGGTCTTCATGATGAGTCAACCAGAAAACGTTGATATTAACGAAGTCTTGGTTCGTCCAACTGACCAGGATGTATAAGTGAATAAACCAAATAAGCCCTTACTCAATCGAGTAAGGACTTATTTTTTGGAAAACTAGTCATTCTAATTTCATTAAACTATTGTTCAGTCAAACATAACTAATCCTTATCAACAACGATTTAATGGCTTCCCGCTTATCCATGGCGGCATAAGCATCCTTGACGTGGTCTAAATTAAATTCCTTGGTAAAGACTTTTCCGGGATTAATCTTGCCGTCAAGAACCGCCTTCAGCAATACATCACGGTCGTAGGTGGTAACGGGCGCAATGCCACCACGTAAACCGGTGTTGTTATAGAACAAGTTGTTGGTGTTCATCCCGGCCTTTTGCGGAATTCCCACTCGACCAACGACGGCACCTGGTCTAGCAACCTTTGTTGCCGTATCAACCGACTGTTCGGTGCCAACACATTCCAAAATGGCATCAGCTCCAGCACCGTCGGTTAGTTCCATGACGTGCTTAACCGCTTCATCCCCACGTTCTGGTACGATGTCAGTGGCGCCAAATTCTTTAGCTAACTTTTGACGGTCCTCGTGCCGACTCATGGCAATGATGCGCTTTGCACCACGCAACTTGGCCGCAATCACACCACAGAGACCAACGGCTCCGTCACCCATGACGACAACGGTGTCACCGTCCTTCACTTCGGCGCTAGCGGCGGCGTGATAGCCAGTTGCCATGACGTCAGAGAGGGTGACCAGTGACTTCAACATTTCGTCCGAATAGTCCGATGGTTGACCGGGAATCTTCACAAGTCCCCAGTTGGCGTTGATGTATCTGAAGTACTGGGCTTGATAACCAATGTTTGCGCCTTTCTCCTGGTTCATACAGTTACCGTCAAAACCCGCCAAACAAGCGGCACAGTGACCACAACCATGGGTAAATGGTGCAATCACAAAATCACCGGGCTGAACGTCCTTGACGTCTGACCCAACTGAATCCACAATTCCGATGGTTTCGTGGCCGACAAAGGTATTCCGTTTTCGTTCGTCAATGCCACGATACCACCAGAGGTCGGAACCACAAACGCTGGCCCGTACCACCTTAATAATGGCGTCGGTTGGCTTTTCAATCTTAGGTTTGGGTGTGTCAACGAGTTCGACATCACCCGGTTTGATAAATTCCGTTGCTTTCATTTTAATTCCTCACATTCATTTAACTAAGCTTTTCGATTAATTCCTAAACTTTCCCTTACATCCAACTGGTCATCTTGTAGCAGGCGCGTCACTAGATCCGCAATACTGGCAACGGCCACCCGATTACCGCTAACATCTTGACCTTTATAGGTAATCTCGTACTGACCGCTGCCATTGTCAAACCACCCGGGACGAATTAACGTGTAATCAAGGTCAGACTCTTCAATCACATCGGCCGCTTTTCGGTACGGTGCCAGTCGCGGATTGTTGTTCAGATTGCCACTTGCCGAGATTTCTTCAGGGACCTCATTATAGATGCCCATTGACGTGATGAAGACCAGACGTTTAACGTTCTCATCATCCATGGCGGCCGCAACGTTCCTTGCCATTTCCGGTAAATTGCCACTAAGCGCCACAAACACTTCGTCTTGACCATGCACAACTTTTTCAAGGTCAGATAAGTCATTTACGTCGCCGCTCACGGCTCGCTCTCGACTGTCATCACTAAACCTTTGACCTGCACTTCTTGAAAACAGTGTCAAAAAATCATCGGTCTTTTCCAACAGGTTCTTTCTGACCTCTTGACCGACGTTTCCGGTCGCTCCAACAATTAAAATTTTCTTCATGAATTATGCCTTTCACACTCTCATTACTTAACGAAATTTTGAATGGTCTTTGGATCACGGTGGTCAAAGAACTGGCTTTCGCCCTTGTCCAACTTGGCGATCTCTTTCATATCATCGTCACTTAACTCAAAGTCGAAGATATCGATGTTTTCTTCCATCCGGTTCTTATGAGTTGATTTAGCCAGGGTCACGATTCCACGTTGAAATTCCCAACGCAAGATAACCTGACCGACACTCTTTTTGTACTTAGAACCAATTGCTTTCAGGGTTTCGTTATTAAAGATGGCGTGTTTGCCCTCCGCAAACGGAGCCCATGCTTCTGGACGAACGTCAAACGATTCCAGGTAGTCCACGGCCGTCTTTTGTTGTTCCCATGGGTTAATCTCAATCTGATTAATGGCAGGTTTAACGTCGTTGAACAGTGCTAAATTGGTAATTTGATCGTCGTAGAAGTTCGAAACCCCAATGGACTTAATCTTGCCCGCTTTTTGGAGTTCTTCAAGGGCCCGCCATGAACCAAAGGTATCGCCGTAAGGCTGGTGAATCAGGTATAAATCAAGGTAATCCAGTCCCAACTTTTTGAGGCTGGTCTCAAACATTTTCATGGTTTTGTCGTAACCACTGTCAGTAAACCAAACCTTAGAGGTAACAAATAGATCCTCGCGTTTTACGCCAGACTTCTTGAGACCACGACCCACGGCCTCCTCGTTTTGGTAGTACTGTGCGGTATCGATTAAACGATAGCCCGATGCAATGGCGTCAATGACCGATTGTTCGGCCTCTTCGGGGTTAGTGATTTGAAAGGTCCCAAAACCAGTTGCGGGCATTTGGTTACCGTCATTTAATGTGAAATATTCCATGATAGATCTCCTTATCTGTTATTTATTAACTACCCATAATTTACACCTTTACTTGGACCCGAATGCAAGCAAAGCGTTTTATCGAAAAGAAAAAACAACCAAAGATTGGTTGTCTTTAATTTACGCATCTTCAAATTTTGCCATCCAGTACACGTCATGGTAACTTCCGTTGACGTAAAACTGGTCTTTGAGCGTTCCCTCAATCTTAAAACCAAACTTTTCGTAAATGTGAACGGCGGGCTTGTTTTGCACATCAACGTACAGGAAAAGCTTGTGGAGGTTCAACGTCTCAAATCCATAGTTCACACAGGCATCAAACGCCGCCTGGGCAATGCCGTTACCAACGAATTCATCACCAAGTGCAATCTCAATCTCGGCGTTTCGGTCCCGTGGGTTAATATCAATCAACGACACGATTCCCGCAAATTTCCCCTTAACGTCAATCGCAAAATTGCGAATAGCGGGGTCGTTGTTCTCACGTTCGTATCTTTCGTTAAGGGACGACATAGAAAGGTATGGTTCAGTGAACCAGTAGTCCATGGCGCGTTTATCGTTAAACAGTTCATGGAGCTTGGGTAAATCAGTTTTCTCTAAAGCACGTAATTTCATGAAAAATTCCTCGATTATCTTTTAGTAGTGCCTAAATCTTATCGATCTTTATTCACTTTGACAATTTCAAAAAATGAACCCATAAAGTCGACTTTTGCTCCGACTCTACGAGTTCATCCCGTTTCTAATTATTAATATTGATTATCATTTTGCCTTATCAGGGTGACCCTGCAAGTAAATGGTGTGCGTATTCAGAAATTCGTCGATACCGTGCCTACCGTCGTCGCCACCAATTCCAGATTCCTTCCAACCGGAGTGTGAACCGTTAATGGCTTCGAAGTTGTAACGGTTAATGTAGGTTTCACCGTCTTCGAGTTCATTGGCGGCTCGGTGAGCGTTATCCAGATTCTCGGTGAAGATTGAGGAAGTGAGGCCAAAGTCACTATCGTTAGCCATCTTGATGGCATCACTCAAGGTCTTAAAGGTCACAACCGGGAGAACTGGTCCAAAGATTTCATCCTGAATAATCTCAGAATCCTGTTTGACGTTCGTGATGACCGTTGGTTCATAGTAAAAACCACCTTCGATGTTCAGCTTGTGACCACCAGCGGTGACCTTACCGCCGGCTTCAACGGCTCGATCGACCATCTTTGAAACTTTATCCAAAGCTCCTTGGTTAATCAGCGGACCCATCCCAACGTTTTCGTCCTTCATCGGATCGCCAACCGTGATTTCTGACATCTTCTTCGATAATTTCTTGATGAATTCGTCGGCAACGTCCTCTTGCACGTATACTCGTTCACAGTTGTTACAGATTTGACCGTTATTATCAACTCGGGAATCAATGATGGATTGAACCGCCAAGTCAATATCAGCGTCTTTACATACAATGGCGGGAGCTTTTCCACCGAGTTCAAGTGACACTTTCGCTAAATGAGTAGCGGCACTAGTCATGACTCGTTTCCCGGATTCAACCGAACCAGTAAGACTGATGATGCCAACCTTCTTGTTCTTTGATAACTCGTCGCCAACGACCGAACCGGGTCCCGTGACAATGTTAACAACACCCTTGGGAATGCCAACCTTTTCAACAATCTTAGCGAATTCGAGCGCTAAGTTCGGGGTATCAGAACTTGGCTTCATCACAATGGTGTTCCCGGTGACTAGCGCTGGACCCATCTTTCTGGCAATTAAGAAGAACGGGAAGTTCCAAGGCAGAATGCCGGCCGCAACGCCAATCGGCTGTTTTTCAATCATGATACTTTCGTCCTCATTATCAGATTGAAGAATCTCTCCCTCATAGGTTCGACTGGCGCTCCCCATGTAGTCAAAGTAGTCGGCTGAAAACAGGATCTCCGTGGTGGCCAGTGACTTAATCTTGCCCTGTTCTTCTTGAAGCATGTAAATCAGATGATCCTTTTGTTTGCGGACTTCGTTAGCGACCGCGTGCAAGTACTGACCACGGGTGGCAGCCGGAACCTTCTTCCATGATTCTTCGGCTTTAGCTGCGGCATCGATGGCCGCTTGTGTCTCTTCTTTACTAGCACTAGGAACGGTTGAGATCGCCTGTCCTGTTGCCGGGTTAAGCACCGTTAGTACTTTCCCTGAATCCGAATCTTTAAACTCTCCGTTAATGTACATTTGGTAATGTTTTAGTTCAGCCATAACAAATCCTTCCTTTCAATTGTCATGTTAAAACCACTTAATCATCATTATTTATTTTCCGGGTTGATAGTCATCATCAATCACTAATACCGGCTTAATCGTCTTTCCACTAATGGAATCAGCATTGGCTTCGTTAATTTCATCAAATGGGTAGAACTTCTCGGTCTTATCAAAGTCGAACATGCCTAACTGGTAAAAACGAATTAAACGTGGAACGTCGACCTGCGGGATCGAATCACCCATGTTTACACCGACAACCTTGCGGTCACTGGTACAAAGGTCGTTCCAAGTATCCAAGTTAATGTGCTGGTCGGTAACGGCAATCGTGGCCGTGGTTCCACCTTGAGCCAACGCTTGAATTGAACTCTCCATGACCTGTTTAACACCAGTAGTATCAACGGCGTAGTCAACCCCGTGACCATTAGTTAATTTCTTGATGGCATCAACGGGATCCTCATCCTTACTATTAATGGCGTCGGTGGCACCAAGTTCCTTGGCCAATTTCAATCGCGACGGAACGATGTCAACGGCAATGACACTGGTACATCCGGAAATGCGACCAGCCATCATGGCCGCCAAACCAACGGCGCCAGTCCCAAAGACCGCAATCGTTGAACCGGGTTCCGGCTTTAAAGTATTAAAGACCGTCCCACTCCCAGTCACGTATCCACAACCAAGTGGCCCTAACTTTCTTAAATCAAGGTCCTTTGAAACCTTGACGGCGTTTCGTTCACGAACCACCGTAGTCGTTGTAAACGATGATTGGTCAAACATGTCGGCGACATCGTGTCCATTTTCGGTAAAGTGTGCACTGCCATCGGGACGAACCCCCGATAGGTTATTGGCCGCGTAGTTTAAACATTGAGTAGGAATTCCCCTTAAACAGTTAATGCAGTTTCCACAACCATAAAATGACAGAACGACGTGATCCCCGGGCTTAAAGTCTTTGACTTCCGAACCAACCTTTTCGACAATCCCAGAACCTTCATGACCCAAAACAATCGGATAACCAATCTCGGCCGTGCCCTTTCTCAAGGCCTCATCTGAGTGACAAATTCCGGTCGCAACCATGTGAACTTGTAAATCATCTGGTTGCATTTTGGCCAATTCGACATCGTCTTTGATTTCGAACTTGCCGTTTTTCTTATTGACAACCGCTGCTTCAATCTTCATAACTAAACCCTCCCATAATGTAAAATTGTTAATTATTGAGCAATTATGACCAAAGAAAAAGCTGATTTCATTAATCAACAATTGATTTTTTAAACTCTTTTCTATTAAACAGGATTGGAATTTTCGAAATGATTGGTTTGATCTGTAACCGCTTACAGATTGTTATACTCGCCTTTTAAAAAAATTCAAGTTATAACACATCAAAATCATAATTATCTAAGAAAGAATTCTTTCAAACACTTGAGTTTCTAGCGGAGGCAAATGCAAAAAAACTTTCCAAACATTGTGATTAAACAAACTTTAATTATGTATAAAAAAGGAACCCAAATAAATGGAGTCCCCTTTGCTGAATTATTTAATTTTTGCTGGTTTCAAGATTGGTTTCTCCCAGAAATCAAGCGCACAAATCGAGTTGATAATGTAATAGATGTATTTGCCAACGTTTGCGAAGTTACCCTGCACGATGGCTTTTAGTAACTGGATCAGATTGTAGACGAACCAGTACTTCCACTGAACCGTCAATTTCATAGCGTTTAAAATGTTCGCCGTTAGCGACAAATCAAAGGCAATCACAACAATCCAGAATAACAAATGGGTGTAACCATACGGCCAACCAACCAGATTGGCCCCAAACGAAAATACCAGACTCAAAAGTAAAATGCTGGTCATGACGACCCACTTCTTGACGCCCGTATACGGTTTGGTCGCCTTGTACTTAGCGGTCTTCATCCACTTATTAATCGCAAACGTGTAGATGATGAACGTCACCGGATAGGTCACGACCACCTAAAACGTAGTCAATAAAGCCGGACAACACCACGTTAATGATGCCAATCACGTTGCCGAGGTTATTCATTCTCCCGGTTAAACGCGTCGAATAAATGGAAAGGACGGCGTTTACGATCGAAATAATCCCAAACGGAACAAAGACCGCCCAGGAGCCCCAGTGCGTGACGTCTGCCAGATTCTCCGTCAGATAACCACTCGCAATCGACGCAATCACCACGATTGCGACTCCAACTAGGTCAAACCATCGACTCTTTGCTAATGCATGTAACATTATAAACATCTCCTCATTGTTTTTAGCGAGGCGTATCGGAAGCAACCCTCGTTATTTAGTTTTTTGTTACAAACAATTAAACAGCTTGATTATACCACCATTATCATTACTAAGAATAAATTATGAACGTAAAAAAAGACAATCCGGATGGATTGCCTAATTAATTAGTCTAATTGGATTCGTTTTTACTTTCTTTGGTCGGTTCCTGGCGCTTGGAACTAGTACCCTTGTTCTTCGTAAAGTGATTAATGACCATGTGTAAAACAATAATAAACAGAATAGCACCAACTAGGACGCCGACAATACGCTTTAAACTACCATTAATGATGTACATCCCACCGACGATGTAGATAATCGACTGGGGAATTGATCCAATCAAAACCGATAGGACCAGTAGTTTACGTGATATTTTGAACCGTGAAGCCGCGTAACTAATTAAATAAACGGGGAAGAACGGGATGGCATAGCCGATACACAGAATGATAAAGGGATGCTTAACGTTACTAAAACTCAATTTTTTATCTCGATAATTACTGGCGATGTTACGGACGGACTTAATCAACTTAACACTGCAAAGACCTCCAAGGGTCAATCCAATTAAATTAATAAAAAAGCCCAGAACGTTTCCAAAACAAATGCCGGCTAACACACAAATTACTTGATAGGGCACAAATGGTAACAGCGTCGCAAACGTTAAAACAATTAAAAACAGAGCCGCATCAATGACCCCATGCTCATGAATTTCTTTGACGGCCTCGCCACGTTGACTTGGATCAAAAAACATCCGAATCTGTGGAAAATAGTCTTTAAATAGAATCACTAATCCAATAACGACGATAATCACTAAAAGACAGTATACGATTTTCTTATTTTCTAATTTTTTAATGATGATAAACTTCCCCTAACGTTAATTGAATAGGAAAATTCTAACACATGTGACGAAGTAGTCAAACCAGTTTAGCAAAACCATGCTTAACAATGCTATTTCTTTTCTAACTTTCACCACTAGTCTATAATCAATCCTAATAGTCACATTCAAGGAGGTTTTTACTTTGCACATTGACACAAAATTAATTCACGGTGGAATCACCGGCGACAAGGAAACGGGTGCCGTTTCCGTCCCGGTCTATCGCACCTCAACTTTCAAACAAACTAAGCTCGGTGACAATCCACGCTGGGAATACTCAAGGACGGGCAATCCGACCCGGTACGCTCTTGAAACCCAGATGGCTGAACTCGAAAACGGAACGGCTGGTTTTGCCTTTAGTTCGGGGACCGCTGCCATCAACACCATCCTCTCGATGTACTCCAAGGGTGATCACATCATCGTTGGACAAGACCTGTATGGTGGGACGATTCGTCTGATTAATCAGGTAATGAAACGCTTCGGGCTAGAATTCACGGCCGTTGACATGCAGGACACTGACGCTGTCGAGGCTGCCTTTAAGCCCAACACTAAGGCCATTTACTTCGAAACTCCCACGAATCCACTGCTGACGGTAGCCAACATTCACAAATTATCCAAAATGGCGAAAAGACATAGCGCCAAAACCATCGTTGATAACACCTTTGCAACGCCTTACAATCAGAACCCGTTGAACTTGGGCGCTGACGTGGTGGTTCACTCCGCCACGAAGTATCTCGGCGGACACAGTGACGTTGTGGCGGGCGTTGCCGTCACCAATGACGACCAGATTGCCGAACAGTTGGCCTTTCTGCAGAATTCCATCGGTAGTACGCTCGGTCCCGATGACAGTTGGCTCGTTCAACGTGGCATCAAGACGCTGGGTGCTCGCATGCGCGTTCATCAAGACAACACCAACGCTATTCTTGATTTTCTCAAAAATGAACCAAAAGTTGCGAAGGTATACTACCCTGGTGATCCTGACAATCCGAACTACGAAGTGGCAAAGAAACAGATGCGTAACTTTGGTCCCATGATTTCGTTTGAACTCCAGCCAGGACTGTCAGCGAAGACGTTTGTCGAAAGTTTGAAAATTATCACCCTGGCCGAAAGCCTTGGCGGCGTGGAAAGTTTGATTGAAGTTCCCGCAGTCATGACTCATGGTTCCGTTCCAAGAGAACAACGTCTAAAGGACGGAATTGCCGATGGTCTGATTCGTTTGTCAGTTGGCATTGAGGATAAAGAAGATTTACTGGACGATTTGAAACAGGCGTTTGATAAAATTTAGGAAGTAAAGAGCTAGCATATTTAGATACGAATATGCTAGCTTCTTTATTTTGCCGAATGATATTTTTTAATCATGAGGTACTAAATTAACTGACAAATAAAGAGAATTACATACGGAACTAACAAGATCCCAAAAGTAATCCATTTTAGTTCAGTGTTTTGAACCACACCCGTCGCATCAACTTTTCTAACAAAAATTAGTGTTGTAAATACAACAAACGTTATCGTTTCAAAAATGGATACTCCAGCCCATAATTTCATATGTAAAGCCCCCCAATAATTCTAATAATATTATTTTCACATGATTATACACATTATTCGTAAGGTCGTCTATAATTGCTTAAACGAGCCAATTCCATTGAAGGAGCATCTCTATCATGAACAATGTTAATCACGCATCAAAAATAATGGGACGCAACATCATGATAGAGAGAAAAAGACACGACTTCTCTCAATCTGAACTAGCAGACGGAATCTGTTCACAGTCTATGATTAGTAGTATCGAAATGGGAAATTATATCCCAAATGCCATTCTTCTATCACAAATCTGCCATAAATTAGACATTTCCATTGATAGTGTGCTACTAGCCGACTACTTTGAAATCGGCTCATTCAAAGACATTACGAAAAAAATCGAAAATTTATGTAATCAACATGAATATCGTAAATTGATCGACTTGCTGGACCATTCAGATGTCATCAATCAACTTCACTACGACAAAGATTTTCAGAAATATTACTATTATTATGGTTGTGCGGTATTTCAACTAAAGCAGGATCCAAAGGAATCTGCCAAAATTCTTAAAATGGCATTGCAATACACCTATAATCCAAAAGCTAAGCGAAATTTATCGTCGATTGAAATTCTTCTACACAGTGCCGTTGATTTTATTAATTCCAAATCATCAAAACTCAATAACAAACAATTCAACTCTTTAATTAATAAAATTAAAAACGGTGACTTTAAAGATTACAGTGAAAATTTAAATATTGTCTTTTATCAATATGCTTTAGCTCTATACGATCACCAAAAATATAGCGATGCAATTGATACGATTTCCGATGGAATTGTTTGGATCACAAAAAACAATTCTAGCTATATGTTGCCTGATTTATATTTCTTACTATCAAAATGCTACGAAAAGTTGCGTGATAAAGATAATGAAAATAAATCTAGAAAAAATGCCAATGTTTTATCAGATGTATTCAACCAAAAGATTAATAAGGACTTTTGAATCATTAAAGTAATAATTACCTTGCCTATAAAACATTTATATTATATAAATGTAAGTGAAATAAATAGCATAAGCATAAAGGAGTGGGGTAACACAATGAGTAAACAAAACGAAGTTAATTTACTAGAGTTATTTGACATACTTAATCAACCAAACGACATGATACATAGTTATTTGAAATTACATGATGTTGAATATAATTTCAAAAAAGATAATGAACAAATTAAAATAAATGAATTAAAAAGTTATAAAACACTTTTGTCCCACCTAATCAATAATCTTTCTATGGAACAACTATCGGGTTTTACTTTAGGATTTAAACTGAATAATCAAGTAAACACCCAATTTGATCTTTTAAGAGTATCTAAGGATACGGTAGTCAACATTGAATTTAAATCAGAATCTCCAGAAAATAAAACTATTTCCAAACAAGCAAAAGAACATTATCGTTTTTTAAATATGAGATACAAAAACGTTATTGTTATCGAACACCTAGCAATTGAAGATGAAGTATGGAAATACGATCCTACTAGTAAGTCAATGAAAAAAATTGATTACAATCAAATTAAAAGTTTAGTTCCTTATACTTCAACTTCAATAAAAGAACTACAAAATCTAACAACATCAGATTTTTTGGTTTCACCATACAATCAACCAGAAGAATTTTTAAAGTCTCAATATGAATTAACAACAACACAGAAAAAAATAAAAAATAAGATATTAGAAAATAATGAAGGCATTTCGGTAATTAAGGGTAAAGCTGGCAGTGGGAAAACCCTTTTATTAATTGACATTGCCCGCTACTACTGTAATAAGGGAAAATCAGTAGGAATGATGATGGGAGCAAAACCAAGCTCTGGTCAAAAAATATTAGCAGATAAATTAAATATTAACCTTTACTGGTATTATAGTTGTAGAGATGAAGACGATTTAGAATCTTTTTTTAATAAATGTAATATTTGGTTTTTTGATGAAAGTCAACGAATTCCCATTAATATGATTGATAAAGCCATTAACTTACCTAATAATATTATTCGGATTTTTAGCGTCGATGGAGTTCAAGTTGTCCATGATGCAGAAAGAATAAATAACATTGAGGAAAAATTAAAAAAATCCGTACCGAAAAAGAATTTTCATATTCTTCAGAAATCTATCAGAATTAATCCTGAATTAACAGCTTTTCAAAAAAAATTATTTGATGAAAAAAGTCATTCTTCCTATTATAATTTTAAAAATATATCCATACACTATTTTCCTTCGCTAGAAGAAGGAGAAAAATATGTTAATTACAAGGGTATTGATCCAAAAATTACAATAATAGAACCAGACGAATATACTACTAAAACAATGAAAGTAAGAACTTTTTCTCACAAAACTATTTACTCTAAAAATGCTAAAGATGTAATTGGTCAAGAGTTTAAAAATGTTTTGCTAATATTTACTTCAAATGTACATTATAATAATGACGATAAATTAGTCTTTGATAATCCAGATAAGTATCCATATAATCTAGAAAAAATGGTATATGAAGCAATTACAAGAGCAAGTAATTCATTGGATATTGTAATTATTAAAAACAAAAGTCTTTATACAGAAATTCAAAAAATTCTTACTATGAGTCGTGATAGAGAAAAATTAAAAGATGAAAAAATTAAAAGATTAAACAAAAAGATAGAAGAGTTAGAAATTGAACTTAAGAAGTACAAACAATAATAAGTAATATTTGTTATTACAACTGACTTAATCCCAAGCAATATAAAAGACATAGAATACACAATAATTACTTTAATAAGTAAAGATAAAGAAAAGTACAATCAATTGCCACAACATAAGCATCCCTCCTTTAACTAAATATAAGAGTAATTGAGCTTACTAAAAAACGATAATTAGAATACTAATTATCGTTTTTCTATCTACTTATTTAAAATTAACTCATAAAAATAAGGGAGAAATTAATATGAAAGCAATTGTTCAAACCAACTATGATGGGATTGACGGTCTAGCATCTAAAGAAATATCACAACCCAGAACATTACCATTATCCAGTTTAGTCAAAGTGGAATACGTACCAGTTTTACCATGGGATATTTATAGTGAAAATGGATTACTAGAAGGTTTAAATTCAAAGGTACTTCCTAATGTTATTGGATATAGTTTTTCCGGTACCATCCAAAATTCGGGATTATTAAAAAACAGCAAAAATATCAACCAAAATGTGATTGGAGTTTCAACCACTGGAAGCTACGCCGAATATGTTTCACCAAAAATACCATTTTATACATTTAAATTACCTAAAGGAGTCTCTTTGAAACAAGGTGCTACCATTTTTGGTGGTGCAGATACTGCTCTAATGATGATCCAAGAATCAAAAATCAATCACAATGATAAAGTCCTTTTAATAGGAGCATCCGGTGGTGTCGGAACTTACCTAATTCAAATGTTAAATTTATTAGGAATCGGTACAGTAATTTTTTCCTCTAAAATCGATCAAAAGTTCTTATCTAGTAATTTTAAAAATAATATTGTGACCGATAAAAATGAGTTGTCTAACAACCAGTTCAACTATGTTTTAGACACAACTGGAAATGTACAAATATTACACAGTTTAGAAGCCAAATTATGTAAGAATGGAACCATTTTTTCGTCAGCATTACCAAACTTTATTTCCATTCGTAAAGAGATTAATTATCTGTTTAAAAATAAACCAATTGCTCCTCAAAAATACAACAAAATTATCCAAATGCTAAATGATGGTTCTTTAAAATCCTATATTGACTCAATCTATGATTTTAATCATGTCAAAGAAGCCCAAAAACATTTAAGTGATCATGGAAAACAAGGAAGAATTTTAGTGAAGATAAATTAACGCCAGAAAATTTAATGCTTAGTTTAACGGTAACTTTTATTCCAAAAAATTTAAAAAGTTTTTCCTTCATTATATCAACGGTTAAATCACACAATATTACTTAAGGAGTTAAGTGTTTTGAACTGTTTTATCCTGTAGAATTGATATACAGGCTCAAATGCCTCAGCGTACAGATGTGTTACATCGCTTCCCAAAACATCCTGAATAAGGAGGAGCATGATGAACAGATCGAGAGGTGTGCGTTATTTGGATATTATTAGCATATGCCACGTCACAGATAGTAATGACAATTTCAAAAGCCATTTTCTACCTTGCAAAAGCATATGCGATAATAAAAAAAGCTAATCATCACTGATTAGCTTACCCAAATTAACGCACCTGAAATACGCGCTTGGAAGAGATCTCACACATCTCTTCCTTTTTTTATTACACTATTATTGTATGTGATAAATGCATAAATGTCAATCCAACTTTTTTTACTCCCAATCAACCTCAATCTGTTAAACTGAAACCAAATAATCAATGGGAGGCATATTATGACTAGAAAAATTGGAATTATTGGCGACGGTCACGTTGGATCAACGGTGGCAAATTACATCGTCGTAAGTGGGTTCGCCGATGACTTAGTAATAATTGATAAAAATGAGGCTAAGGTCAACGCCGACGCAATTGATTTTCGGGAGGGGATGCCTAATCTTCCTTTTCACACCAACATCGTTGTGAATGATTACGACGCCCTAAAGGACGCCGACGTTGTTATCTCGGCCCTTGGCAAGATTAAACTGTCAAATAACGACAGCGACAATCGTTTTGCCGAATTATCTTATAACATTGAACAGGTCAAAGAGGTCGCACCCAAGATTCGTGACTCTGGCTTTAATGGCGTTCTAATTGCTATTACCAACCCGGTGGACGTGATTACCCAGTTGTACCAACAAATTACTGGTTTACCAAAAAAGCACGTCATTGGAACGGGAACACTCCTAGATTCCGCCAGAATGAAACGTGCCGTTGGTGAAAAACTAGGGATTGATTCACGTTCGGTCACTGGTTACAACCTTGGCGAGCACGGTAACTCTCAGTTTACCGCATGGTCGACCGTTCGGGCTCTTGACCAACCAATCGAAAAGTTAGCCAAAAGTCGTCATCTTGACCTCGACACTTTAGACCAGGAAGCTCGCCACGGCGGTTTTAGAGTAATGCAAGGTAAGGGCTACACCAGTTACGGAGTTGCCAGTGCCGCAGTACGACTCGCCAACACCGTTCTCTCTGATGCCCGCACCGTTTTACCAGTCTCAAACTACCGTTCCGACTATGACGTATACTTCTCCTATCCAGTTGTAGTTGGAAGAGACGGCGTAATTGCTGATGTCCCACTTGATTTAACCGAAGAAGAGAAAGATAAACTCCAGGCTTCCGCCAACTTTATCAAAAAGAACGTTGAAAAATACAGCTAAAACACAAACACACCATAACCACTAGTCTCCTAGCAGTTACGGTGTGTTTTAATACTGTCAGCAATTAAAATCGCCACAGCAGACGTAATAATAAAAAAAGCCAATCATAGTGGACTAACTCAACTATGATAATCGCATCCAACTTGCGATGAGAAAAAAGTTAGAGATTTCTTCTCGTTTTTATTATATGGAATAAATAGTTGGATGTCAATTTTTAAATGGATTATCACAACGATAATCATTTAACATTTACACGAATTCCTATTATAATAATCTAAAATTTTAATTATATTATGTTAAATAAATAACAAGGAGAAAAAATATGAATACTAATGATTTAGAATACCAAATAATTATATACTTTCAAGATCACATAAATGGATATAAACCATCAGCAGAGTTGGAGAAAGACTTCCCAGAATTTGGACCAATTAATTCAGATGATCCAAATACTAATAAGAATAACATGCTCGTTTTTTGTATGGGGGTTCAAATCTTAGAACCGAACAAAAAGAAAGAAATAATAGACTTTACTGAAAACATGGAAAAAGAAATTAACTTTGATGAAACTGATGAGAAAAAGAAACAAAAATATCTTAAAAAATTCAGAGAAGAATTATTAGAATTCGTCAACAAAATGAACAAAGACTAATATGTTAAGTATAAAAAAATGATTGCCTATCAAGCAATCATTTTATTTTATATTTATATGAGCAGCCAAGGACTTGAACCTCAATCTCACGAATAAAGAATTCGTTGCTCTAACAAGTTGAGCTAGCCGCTCGCAAGCAAAACTTAATTACAGTTAATAGTATAATGCATATTGGCGCGTTCGACAACACTTTTTGCGGTCGATTAATGAAAACTTCATAATTTTAATTACTAGTGCCGACGTCGATTAAACTTTCTGATTTTCAGAATTAAGTAGACTAACAACAGAAGAATAACCAGTAACTCAATTGCTCCCATGACCATCTTCATCATGTTTACCGGATTAGCTGACTTGTAAACGACGGGAATAGTCATCGAACTGTTTGGAAGTAAGTCAAGTTCATTTTGTGACGCCTTGATGTTGACCGTTCCAACCTTCTCACCCTTCGTAATTGGAGCCAGTGGTGTTTTAAAGACCTTAGAGTGATTGGTTGAGACAAAGTCCGTCTTTAGTTTCTCACCCTGTGGTAACCAGTAAGTTTGCGGTTTTACCACTCCGATCTTGGTCGTTTGCTTTTGTCCGTTAACAACGTTGACGGTTTTATTTTTAAGAACGTTATTACCAATCGTAATTGGTTCCAAAATTTGACTGATTTGATTGAGCATTAATTGAGTTTGAGCGAAACGCTGCTCCTTGGGCGCTCCCAAAACGACGGTAATGACGCGGTCGTTGTTGCTGGTACCGGTTCCCACAAAGTTCTCGCCCGCGGTATTACTGGTTCCCGTCTTTAATCCATCAATCTTGAATGGATTAGTTTGTCCCAGGAGCAGGTTAGTGTTTTTGTGTGTCTTTCCATCCCACTCCATCGTGGTCATGGACGTGGTCTTTAAGACTTGCGGATACTGGGTTATTAATTTTTGCGACAACTGAGCCAATGCTTTCGCCGACATCGTGTTTTCGGCGTCATCACTTAGTTTCGGATTCTTTAGAGTGCCTAAATCATGATTAGCTAATCCACACGCGTTGTAGAACTGGCCGTTCTTAATTCCTAACTTTTTGACCTCTTGATCCATCATCTTGCCGAAGTCCTGATTGGGTCCGGCGAGATACTCACCAAGCGCCATCGCAGCTCCGTTGGCAGAACAAACCAGACTCGCGTCGTACAGTTGTTTAACCGTGTACGATTGTCCGGCTTTCAACGGAACGTTGGTAAAATCATGCTTCTGACTCAAACTAGCAATCCCCGGGCTGATTTTGACCCTGCTGTCCCATGAAATCTTTTTTGCCTTTATTTGGTTTAACACAATATATGTAGTGATGAGTTTACTAACGGACGCAATCGGTAGCTCCTGGTTAGCGTTTTTGGTGTAAATGATCTGGCCGCTGGTGGCGTCAATGGCAATGGCACTTTTAGCCTTTATGTTAATCTCATTCTGCGAAATGGGCGGTTGTTTGTTACTAGCATCGACCGTACTGGGATTGAAGATGAGCGGCGTGATTAAAAGCACGATGGACATTATCACACCCAGCGCCAGTAATTGATGTTTTTTGCTTTTCAAAATTAAATGACCTCTTTTTATTAAATGATATTTTTTGTAGATAACACTTATACGTCTATTGTACTAAATTAGTAAAATAATCAAAATATGGCATTAAAAATAAAAAGCTAACCGATAACGATTAGCTCAATCAAAATATTTCATCATTTAATATTGATGATTAGTTCCACCACAACATCACATAAACGATGGTGGCAAACGCAAAGAAAATTCCGTTAATTACGTACATTTTCTTGGTTGGATAACACAAGAAAACAATCAAGTTGAGGATTAGTAAAATCGGTAGACCAATAATCGTGATGCTGCTTACAATTGGATCGATAAACTGAGGCATTTTCGTTCCGATCATGATTAAACCAAGCAGCAACGCGGAAACCACATAAATCAAGTTGATGATAAGCGTCCCGACTGTGGCATACTTACTGTATTTAGTTGAACTTGACTTACCCTTTTTAAACAGGACGTTATAAAACAAAGCGTAAACCACGGCAAATACCACCATTCCGTAGATTAAAATAATCCAAAACATGGCGGGACTAAGGGTGAGGCTGGTCTTAATGTTTAAAACCGCAAACAATTCAGGAAAACTACCGAAAACAATCAAAGCCGAAAGCAATGGTGCCAAGATAAACTTACCTAATGACTTAAGAAATCGCATATAGACACTCTTCTCTCAATTAAATTCAATCCTTAGGTAAATTATACTATAAACGAAAAAAATACCAACTAACTCCCGTTTGGAATTAGTTGGTATTTTATATTATTAATTAAATTAATTTCTTTCTAATGTAGCCAGAACAGCCATCAATCACCATGACCATGATGACAATCCCAAACAGGATGATTCCCACTCTCGGCCAGTTTCGAGTATTCAATGCCATAATCATTGGCGCCCCGATTCCGCCGGCACCAACCAAACCAAGGATTGAAGCGGAACGAACCGAGATTTCAAAACTGTACAATGTGTACGAAATCAAAGCTGGAAGGATGGTCGGCCACGTCGATAGTGCGAAGACCTGCGGCTTACTACCACCAGCCGCCACGATGGAGTACTCCGAACTGTGATTCATTTCCTCAATGGATTCTGAGAAGAGTTTCCCAAGCATCCCAATTGAGTGAATCCCAAGCGCCATGACCCCGGCAAAACTACCGGGTCCAACTGCTTTAATGAACATAATGGCCAAAACAATTTCAGGAAAGGCTCGAATGGCAGTCAAAAGGAAGGTTCCCACCTTAGACGTTACGTTGTACTTGCTACTCTTACTACGAGCGGCAAAAAAGGCAAAGGGAACACTGATGACGGCGGCAATGATGGTTCCCAAAAAGGCAATGGCAAGCGTCATAATCAACTGGGACACTAGGTCCTCCCCACTACCGTTGTAGATGTAAGACCAATCGGGGTGAATCAGTCCCATGAAGATGGACTTCGAGACCGTACCAGCGGACTCCTGAATCTGACTAAATTTCATGTCTGAGAAACACCAGCCATAGACCAAAATAATGACGATTGCCCAAATGATCCAGCTGTAACGGTCCCATCGTTTTTGTTTCTCGTTAATTTTTGGAATGGTCACTGTAGTTTCCTCCTCAAGTAATTACTAAGGATGTCAATCACCAGAACCGTTACGAAGGTTGCTAAAATTACAACCGCCGTCTCGGAGTAGTTGAATTCATCGATGGTTTGTTGAAGGTACAACCCAAGTCCTCCAGCACCAACGTATCCTAAGACGGTTGAAGAACGAACGTTAACTTCCAACGTGTACAGGAAGAAACTACAAAACTGACCCGCAATCTGGGGAATAATGGCCAAACGAATAATCTGAAGGATGCTGGCACCAGAAGCTTTCATGGCTTCAGCTGGTCCCATATCGACCGTCTCTAATACTTCATAGAACAGTTTAGAAATCATCCCAAACGAGAAAATGGCAAGGGTAATCGTTCCAGTCGTTGGACCAATCCCAAAGATGGCAACCAAGATAGCTGCCAATAGCAGTGATGGTAATGTTCTGACGATGTCCAGTACGAACCGAGATGTGCCATGAACAACCTTACTGTGGTCAAGATTCCGTGCGGCCAGAAACGCGGCGGGAATCGCAAAGACGGTCCCAATCGTGGTTCCAAGAATTGCCATCTGAACGGTCTGAACCAGCGGATCCCAGATAAAACTAAAGTACGACCAGTCCGGGTTACTCATTTGACCAATCAGAACCCCAAACTGGGCGATGTTCGAGATAAACAAGCTGGGATCAACCCCACAGATTTTCATGGAATAGATAAACAAAACGACCAGAATGGCAACTACAACGATGCCCTTTATGTGATACTTTTTGACAAAGGACATCTTCGGCATGTCGCTAGTGTGCATTAGCTATTGCCTCCTTCGTAAATCGCCTTCAAATCTTCTGGAGTCGAGTCAGCCGCTGGTTTATCAAACACTAATTTTCCGTCCCGAATTCCAATAATTCGGTCGGCAAATTCAAGCGCCAGTTCAACCGAATGGAGGTTAACCAGAACAGTGTCATGATCTTTGACGTTTAAATTCTTCAAATCCTGCATGACCCCGTGACTGGTCTTGGGGTCAAGCGAGGCAACCGGTTCGTCAGCCAGAACCAAATCAGGCTCCTGCATCATTGTTCTTGCGATGGCGACCCGCTGCATCTGTCCTCCAGAAAGGAAGCCCGCCCGATCGTATAATTTTTTGAGCATGTTAACGTGGTCCAGTGATCGAACCGCTTTCTCCTTGTCTTCTTTAGTGTACAAACCAAGGAGCGTCT
Source organism: Fructilactobacillus sp. X2R1C3 (assembly GCF_059901425.1). Lineage (NCBI taxonomy): Bacteria > Bacillati > Bacillota > Bacilli > Lactobacillales > Lactobacillaceae > Fructilactobacillus > Fructilactobacillus sp. X2R1C3. The sequence goes on from NZ_JBWXUW010000004.1 coordinate 83,693, forward strand.
TCCAGATTGGATAGTATCCGACCCTTCCACTTAAGACGTTTTTTTGAACCGTAAGTCGGTTCACTAGATTGAAACTCTGAAAAATCATCCCAATTTTTCGGCGAAAGTGGCGGAGCGCTTTCCCCTTCAATTTAGAAATATCAGTCCCGTTGATGATAATCTCGCCGTCACTGATGTCCTGCATCCGATTAATGGAACGAAACAGGGTACTTTTCCCAGCACCCGATAGTCCAACAACAGCGATGAATTCACCTCGTTTGACGTTAAAACTAATATCATCTAATCCTTTAATACCACTAGGATAAGTTTTGGTAACATGATTAACTTGTAAAATATCCGAATCGCTCAATTTAATCCCTCTCGCCTATTCTTTGGTTTTACTAATCTTGTTGGCTTGATCCATGTACGAATGAAGTTGTTTAAATTCTGACTTCTTGTACGGAACGTATCCCTCTTCTTGATAAATCTTGAAGATAACGTCGTGACCCTCTTTGGTCTTCGCCATGTTCTCGTAGGCTTTGGCAATCTTCTTCTGCCATGACTTCGACATATCACTTCGACAAGCCACCACGTCATTTGGAATGGCCTTAGTCGTATAAATGACCTTGGTATCCTTCATAACGTTCGGATTATCCTTTTGGACTAAGGTTTGAGCGCCTTGGAAGGTGAAGGCAGCATCGTTATTTTTGTTTAAAACGGACAGCACGGCCTGATCGTAACCGTTGATAACGTCGGTCTTGATGCCATCCTTATTAATATTAATTCCGTGTTTCATAAGCTCAACGACCGGGTAAATATAACCCGCCGTTGAATTCGTGGTACCAGTGGCAATCTTTTTGCCCTTTAAATCGTTGATATTGTTGATACCACTGTCTTTTCTGACAACAATTGTGGAATAGAAGTGATCTGAGGACTTGTTAGTGAGCTGTAAAGTCTTTGGATCGCGTGCTTGACGCGTCGCTTGAACGAGGGGAACCACCTTGTAATTCTTTTGCGCTAAAACAAAGTCCCCGGGGTTCATTTCAGAAACATCCAACGTCTTTGAACCCATGGCCTGAATAAGTGAGTTCCCGTCAGTTGAAACCTTGACCGTGACCGGAATATGGAGCTGTTTCTCTAACTGCTTGGCGAGCGGCTTGGCTTCGGCATTGGCCTGCCCAGCGTTCACTGATGGCGTAAAACCAACCGTCAATTTCTTTGGTTTGTAGTTACTAGACTGTTTCCCACATCCAACTAATCCAACCGACAAAAATGTAATGGCAGCACCTGCTGTGATCCATTTCAAAGCTTGCTTGAGTTTCATTACGAGTCCCTCCCAAAAAATTGTTGTACCAGACAAATTAATCATATCATGATACATACAATTTTCAATAAATATCTTTTAATTGTTCGTATTTTATTTAAATATGCATTCAATATATCCTTTTATTTTCAATATATTAATTAATTAACGAATATTAATAATCAGTGTAATTAGGGAAAACAAAAAGGACAACACTAATAAGTACGAGTTGTCCTTAAGAAAATTTTGGTAGATAAAATTATTTTCTGTTTCACGTGAAACTATTGAACTTTCTTTCCCCATAAGATTATGACTATTGAAGTAGCACAGATTCCAATCACAACAGAGAAAGTAATCATTCCACCAATTAAATTATACATAGTGATAACCAGAACACTCCCAACTGGTGCTGCCACTGTTGCAATTGAACTGATAAAACCAAAGACCGTGCCGATAATTTTGGGATCACTAATTTTCATGACACTTGAAGTTAATTTTGGATTGACTTTCCCTTCACCGTAAGCAACCATAAAAATGGTAAGAAGAATAACAAAATAATTCTTCCAGAAAATCAGATTCATAAACAATAAAATCATCATGATTGTCGTACCAATGATGATCGTTTTGAGCGACCATTTTTGTAATAAATCCTTTTTGATCAAGCTACCAGCGACAATCCCACCGATAAAACAGATGTTGATAAGCAAAATTGAGGTTCCATATCCAAACGACGAAATTGTTCTGTTATCAAGAATAAAAAGGTTTAATACACTGTCAATACTGGCACCAACTCCATTAATTAGAATCAATGACAAAAGTAAATTAACTACGTTAACGCCTGATGCCGAGCGTAAAATGATTTGTGTCATTTTAAAAACGTTTTGTTCCTTTTCATCTGCTAAAAATTTGGTAGGTTCCTTTGGGACATTAAAATTAATGAATTCTCTTCCGCCCCAGATAATCATTGCTGAAACAAAAAAGGTCCCCGCATTAACATATCCAGCAATTGAATAACTGTGAATAGCCGATAAAAGCCAAAGTCCCATAGCTTGTCCAACCGGTTCTAAAACTGTACTAACACTTTGAAATGCTCCCATTGTTTGCTGCTGATCTGGTCCATTAATGTGGCTCTGAACAATGGGCATCGTCAGACTAGAACTAAAAACTCCGATTGAATCAGATAAAATGTTAATAATTATAACTAAGAAAAATATATATGTAGATTTCTCTGTGATGATACTGGCAAGAATCAGATACATAATTCCTTGAAACAATTTAACTAGAATTAAAGAACGACTCTTGTGGTTTGTTTTATCAGCAATTCTGCCAATAAAGATCCCAAAAGATCCAGGTAGGACGGTTGCAATCGAGACGATGGAAACAAAAATATTCGGATACGAGAATGTTTTGGCGTACATTAGCAAAATAATATTAAACAAGCTAATCCCAATCGTCTCAAATGCACTAGAGGCTATAAGAGTTTCAAAAGTTTTATTTTTGAAGATATGTAGCATGAAATCACCTACCATTTGTTTTGCATAATATATGCTTAACGGTATTGATTGTCAAAATAAAATTTCATGCCAAATAATAAAATAATTGACAGGTTTATAAATTAGAAATAGAATTAAAGAGTAATAAAAAGGGAAGAGATGTCGTTACCATCCCTTCTCGCACAGATTTATGTGTTATTTGGGTAAAAGCTAATCTTTATGGTTAGCTTTTTTTATTATCTCATATGCTTTGGCAAAGTTAACCGCTGCACGCGAGATAATAAGAACCACTATTGCTAGTGGAACAATCCCAATAACCCACTTTCTTCGTGTTCATGCTAATCACCCCCTTGATAGTTTTTAGGATGTGATGGTCGCATAACACGCAAATCTGCTAAACCATTTGTTAACAAAATGGTTATATGTTAATCATACCTAATTATCTCAAATAATGGAATGGTTTTTATGTTAAATAATAATTGACATTCTTCATCGACGGAAATAAAATAATAGTATACTAAATAAAAAAGAAGAGATGCTGTTACCATCTCTTCTGCATAGGTTTAGTGTGTTATTGGTGATTGGCTAATCTTTATGATTAGCTTTTTTTATTATCGCGTATGCTTTGGCAAAATTAATTGCCGCACGCGAGATAATAAGAACCACTACTGCTAGTGGAACAATCCCAATAACCCACTTTCCTCTGTATTCAAACGACTCACCTCTTCATTAATTATTAAGGTGGAGATGAGGTCCAACACAGTAAACCTACTAAAGCTCCAATTGGTGATCAAATCAATTATCGCTCTGTATATAATCATACCCAATTATTCTAAATAATGGAATAGTTAATTTTTAAAATGAAGTGAAAGGAGAAAGTCTCTTGGATAATCCTAACGAACAACAATTAGCCAGCATTTTCAAAGCTCTTTCTGAACCAAATCGGATCAAAATCCTAAGAATTCTCATGGAAAATAAAAATGAAATGACATGTGGTGAAGTTAGTTCCCATCTCAATCTATCCTTATCAACCGTCTCCTACCATTTCAAAATTCTCAGACACGCTGGTTTAACCAACATGAGAAAAGCTGGGCAAACCAAATACTTGTCTGTAAATCAAGATTTAATTAACAAAATTCATTTAAATAACGTTATTGAACAGAAGCCCTAATTAGGTTTCTGTTTTTATTTTGCTATAAAGATACTTGCAAACAATTCGAGATGGGATTATTCTAATTATAATTTCGATACTTATCGAAATACATTTTACTAATTAGGAGGAATCATCTTGAAGAAAAAGAAGCAATGGACCAAGAAAAAAGTCCTCATCATCATTTCAGTGTTAATCGCCACGTTCATGACATCAGTCGAGACCACCATTGTCACTACAGCGCTGCCCTCAATTTTAAGCAATTTACACGGACTGGCTTTTCAAAGCTGGGTGTTCGCTACATATCTATTAACTACAACACTAAGCACACCCATTTACGGTAAATTAAGTGACCGAATTGGAAGAAAGCCAATTTTTCTCTTCGGGTTAGCAGTGTTCACGATTGGATCGATGGCTTGTGGACTCTCAATGAATATCGGCTTGTTAATTGCAGCCCGAGCCCTTCAAGGCCTTGGTGCTGGTGCAATTATGCCAATCACGTTTACCTTAATCGCCGACACCTTTCCACTAGAAGAACGTTCTAACATGATGGCATGGAATAACACCGCGTGGGGGATTTCGGCCTTAATTGGTCCCATCATTGGTGGTTTTATTGTTGACCAACTTAGCTGGCACTGGATTTTCTTCATCAACGTTCCACTGGGCATCATTGTATTCATTCTAATCTACTTTGGATACACAGATCCTATCACCAAGAAAACATCCCTCAAAATGGACTATCTTGGCAGCACTTACTTGGCCTTGTTTCTGGTATCACTGTTAGTTACCCTTCAATTTTTGAGTGAACAAAAAATCAACTTTGTCGTAATTATTATTGGACTGGTCATTATTGTTACATCGTTTATCATGTTCACTCATGCCGAAAGAAAAGCCAGCGATCCTGTTATTCCACTGAAACTATTTAAATCATGGACTTTTTCCGCCCAAATCTTAACGGCTTTACTACTGAGTGGAATTCAATTTGGCTTTCAAATTTACTTTCCAATGTGGTTACAGTCCATCTACCGGGTCTCAGCAACGATTGCAGGCTTGGCAATTACACCAAGTCCCGTTGCCTGGTTAATTACTTCATTCTTCGTTGGAGCGCTGATTAAGCGTTTCGCTCCAAAGTTCGTCACCATTCCAATCGTGATTATTCAATTCGCGTTCTACCTCATTCTGGTGTTCAGCTCCGTTTCCCTACCAATGATCTGGTTCTACATCATTTCTGGAATTACCGGTGCCGGACTAGGAATCGTAATCACGATGAACACGGTTGTTGCGCAGGCAATCGTGCCAAAAGACAACGTTGGTGTCGCTTCCTCAATGATTACTTTGGGGAGAACACTGGGACAGACCGTTATGACCGGCGTGTTTGGTTTTATCTTTAATCTATCAATCAATTTAGGTCATAACCGTTACCCCGCCATCAACAGCAAACTTCTAAACAGTGTCATTTCATCGAAAAATTCGGCTGGGGTTCACCTTCCAACCCATATCATTAGTGATATCAATCAGATTCTCCTCGGCGCCTTTCACAACGTCTTCTGGTTCGCACTGGTACTATTCATCATTATCGTGGTGGTAAATTTAGCGGATAAGTTGAATAAACCGTTGAATGTAACAAAAAAATAAATGGTTTAAGTACGCATCATAAGCTGTCTGCCCACTTATCGAAATCATCAATATTTCCAATTTTATTAGTTTTACCGTTAAGAGCATCATTTATGGCTTGAATATTTGCTAAAGTATCTTTATTATCGCATACATTACTTTCAGCTTTTCTTCTTATCATAATGTCCATCCCCTTAGATCAATAGTAAGGCATCATGTAGACAATGAAAACATTATATATACATTAATTATTATTAATAATTGAATAAAACTCAAAAAACATCCCCACTTCCAAAAGAGTGAGGATGTTTTTTTCGTATCTTATTTTGTGTAGGTTCTAATCTTTGGTGCTGTGTATGTGGTCATAAATTCATAGATGTCAGACAATGAATCAGAAAAGAGTAACTTTTTGCGATCTTCCACCGTCAAAAATTCCTTGTCGGTCATTTCGTCAAACATTTGTTTAAGTGGGTCGTAGTATCCCTGAACGTTATATAACACGCATGGATCATCATTATCACCGATTCGAGCCCATGAAAAAGCTTCAGAAATCTCTTCCAAGGTTCCAGGACCACCTGGAAGTGCAATACAACCATCCGATTGAGTTAACATTTTCTGTTTGCGAATATCCATGTTGGGAACTACCTCTAAACTAGTGAGGCCGTCCATGCTGGCACCACGGTCAACGAGTTCTTTTGGCATGATGCCATGAACCACTCCACCGAGTTCTAGAACTGTCTTGGCAAGCAATCCCATGAGACCAACGCCTCCACCACCGTAAACTAGTGTTAGGTCATGATTTACCAACCATTTCGCCAATTTTTTAGTGGCTTCTTGGTATGCCGGATCATTGCCAGGAGCCGCACCACAAAATACTGCAACTGCTTTCATATTTGAATTTCCTCATTTCAATTTATTTTTATATTAATAAGTGTACCACGTCACTTCAAGCCACTAGTGACAGGTGCTTTGACAAATTGTTTCATGTGAAATTACACTATATTTATAAATACTATGTTAAAAATTTAATATTAAAAAATACAACTTTATTTATCTTGATTAATATCATCTAACTTATAAATATTAATTAAACAATCAATAGAATCTTTTAGCTCTTTATCTGTAAATCGCTCATTTTTTTCTAATACTTCTGGATGATCAATTTCATTTCTTATGATATATGGAAGTGAATGATTACACTTTGGTTTCCAATCTTTGACATATCTTTCAGTAAACGGTTTACAATGATCCTCACATCTTGTTTTTAAATATTTTTTTTCAAAGTTATTTATACTAGGTTTCTCTTCAGAGTTTTCTTTCATCCATCTCAAATATATAGTTGTAAACAAAAGTTGATGAAAATCAATTGTAGGAACATCAAAAGCTTTATATGTTATTTCCCCAATAGAAGTTTCTGAAAATAATAACTTTTCTACGGTACTAATAACTTTTTCCTTATTTTGATTAATATTTAAAATGTGAATTGAATCTTTATCAGAACGGTAATTTCTAATTATATATGGAGAATGTGTTGTAATAAAAACTTGCCCACCTTTATCGGCAATCTTTATTAATGAATGCATTAGTTTGTCTTGAGCTTTGGGATGCAAAAATATCTCAGGTTCATCAATAAAATACTGTATATCCTTCCCCTTTGTATTCAAATTAGCAAAAACTTGTATGATAGCCAATGCTAACGCTCTTTGTAGTCCGTTTCCTTTTTCAGAAATACTAGTTGTTATATTATTCTCATCAACTAAGATATCTCCTCTTTTTAATAAGTCACTAACATCTGGAAAATCAAATTTAAAAGATACAATCGATTCCCCAAACTGGCTTTCTAAGACTTCTCCAATTTTAGTTTCCGTATTTTTTAATTCTTTTCTTATTCCATCTTCTCCAAATGCTTTTTTGTGAGCTTCTTCAAGCTCAATAAATGCTTGGTTATTTTGAAAACCCTTAGTTACCTCTTGAATTAACTTTCCAGTTATTTTTGTGTTCCCAAAATTCTGATAATCTTCATTATGTATATCTGCGTAAACAAACTGTGGATCGAAGAGGGCTCTGATTGTTTTATCTATACCAGTTGGATTTTCAAATTGTGAATTTTTTTTATTCAAAACTTGAATCTTTTTAATATCTAAACTTTTATTTTTCCCCTCAACTTTTATATTTTCTTCTTTGGACGAACGTTTAATTTCTAATTCTCTTTTATGATCTTTAATTATTATATAAGGATCATACTTTTTTAAAGAGGGAGTGTTAAATTCAGGTACATCTTCTAAGATTAATGATACACTTACATCTTCATTCTCTTTTCCTTTTGTTATATAAGATTCTTTTTTCCCACCTGAAACTACAAAATTAACAGCATCAAAAATTGTCGTTTTTCCAACATTATTATTTCCAACTATATAGTTAACACTAGGTTTAAATTCTATGTTTTTATCACCATTAAACGATTTAAAATTATGTAATTTAATTTCTTTTATATACATTTTCCCAATATCCCCCAGAAGTAAAAGACCTATCATATATCGTTATAATACACTACTAGATTAGCATTTTAAACAATAATTTGATCTAACTTCACAAAAAAAGAAGAATATCAATTCTTCTTTTTAATTTCTTCTTTTGGGCGATTAACTAGTTTGAACCGATAATAACCAATAATCCCTTGATAACAGATGGTCAAGAATAGTTTTCAACAACTGTGTAGCTTTTTAAGTTATAAACTAACTTTTGTAAATCATCATCTTCAAAAACCGTAATATCGATTAATAAGTGTACCACGTCACTTCAAACCAATAGTGACAGGTGCTTTGACAAATTGTTTCATGTGAAACTATCTTAATTTTGTTTATTTATCATAAATACTGGCATCATATTTAAAGGGATGGTCCTTAAATAACTGACCGTAAAACGCGATTTCGGTAAAAGCTCGATTTAACTTCTTTATGTCCACAGTTTTACCGGGAGCATCTTTTAAAAAGCTCCCGTCGTCAGCAAAATTTTTATCAACCTTTCGAATTAAAGTTGGCTTTGGCAGGGTAAACAAGCCTAGTTGTCCAAGCGTTGGTAACAAGGCTGGATAGGAAAATTGACCACCCCGTGAATTATTAGAATAAGTAACAATCTTGGCCGGTTTGCCCTTGGCTTCAAACGCCAAGAAGTCGAGCGCATTCTTTAGAACAGCCGGAAACGAATGATTATACTCGGGAACCAAAAAGAGATAACCGTCCGCATTCTGCATGTCATCCACCCATTTTTGTTCATTAGGTTTTAAAATTCGATTTTGATTATCCATTGGCGCAACATCTTCGTAGAAAAACGGCAAATCGTAGTCCGATAAACTAATAAAATTATACTTTGCATCATTAACCCGCTCAAAATCATCCTGTCGATTACGTAAATACTTAAAGATCCGACGCCCCAGACTGGCCTTTCTTGAACTACTCAAAATAACGTTAATTGTCATTAAACATCACCTCAACTCATTTTCTAATCATTATACCTTTAAAATCAAAATAAAAAACCGAACCAGCTTTATCGCCGATCCGGAAATTTACTTATCAACTATTTATTAGCTTCTTCTTTTTTCGGACGATCAATTACTTTCACTTTATCGCCACCGATAATTAACTGGTCACAAATATTTAAGAACAGGCCATGTTCAACAACCCCAGTGTAGTTTTTAAGATTATGAGCTAACTTAGTTAAATCGGCATCTTCTGGAATCGTAATGTCGATCAGGTAGTTTCCTGAGTCGGTCTGGAGAATGTCACCGTCGTCTCTGAAGCGGAACTCCGGCTTGTATCCGGCCTCATTTAAGTATCGGAAGACTCCCATCCCACCAAACGGAATGACTTCAACCGGTAACTTCTGGCCGGCTAAGGTCTTGTGATACTTGGTCGAATCAACGATCCAAACATTCTTGTCTGACATGGTTGCGACTAATTTCTCAAACAGTAAGGCAGCTCCGCCACCCTTGATTCCGTTGAGCTTGTCGTCAACGGCGTCGGCGCCATCAACCGTCAAGTCCACGCGATCAATGGTGTTAACGTCAAGCATTGGCATGCCAAGGCTCTCGGCTAATTTCTCGGTGCCAACTGAAGTTGCGACACACTGAACGTCCAAACCTTCTTTTTTGATTCGTTCGTTAATGGCTTTGACGAAGTAGGCTGCGGTACTGCCAGATCCAAGCCCTAGCACAATGTGATTGGGAACTTGGGCAGCAGCGTATTCAGCAGCTTGTTTCTTTTCTTTTTCGATCACTTCTTTGGTCTTAGAAGTCTTGCTGATGACGTCCAAAACATCCTTTTCATAAGGAATGGAGTTCTGCGCTCCAGCCACCTGCACCGTCAGTGATGAGGCATGGTTGGCGTACAACATCGCATCTTTGATGTTGGCACTGTTTAAATCAAGTCGAGATGCCAAGGCTCCGATGAAGGTATCACCAGCGGCAGTCGTGTCGACAGCTTTGACCTTAAAGGCTGGAATGAAGGCATGACTGGCTGGGGTTGCGTAGAACGAACCCTTGTCACCCACGGTGATGATGACCATTCTAATGCCTAGCTTAAAGAAGTATTCGGCGTTCTTCATCATGGAATCGTCGTCAATCACCTTAATCCCAGTAAGCGCTTCTGCTTCGGTCTCGTTAGGGGTAATAATGTCAGTCAATTGCAGGAGTTCTTCTGGTAACTTCTTGGCTGGCGCTGGGTTCAAAATAGTCTGAACCTCATTTTTCTTCGCAATCTTAAATGCTTCGATAATGGTTGGTACCGGAATCTCTAATTGCGCAATCGCACGGTCCGCATTCTTTACGGCGTCTTCATGTTGGTCAACGTCCTCCGGTGTCATTGCCATGTTGGCTCCCCCATAGACATAGATGGAGTTCTGACCAGTACTATCAACGGTAATGTAGGCCTGACCAGTTTGTTGTGCTTTAGAGGTAATCACGGAATCAAGGTTCATCCCGTCCTTTTTAAATCCTTCCATCATGAACTTGGCGTCTTCATCATCACCTAGTTTAGTGATAAAAGTCGTATCGGCACCAGATCTTGCCGCAGCAATTGCCTGATTGGCACCCTTTCCGCCACCATGAGATTCCTGGTGATTCTTGACCGCCAGTGTTTCACCTGGCAACGCATACTTATCAACGTTTAGAACCTTATCAACGTTGGTGGATCCAATCACAACAACTTTTTTACTCATTTTACTGCCTCCCTATTTGCAACCGCTTTCATTATGTATCCATCATATCATTGTAAGAAGTTGTTGTACATGGATTTGGTCAGAAATGATGTTTCTTATCACGGATGGTTGATTAATACAACATTAAACTCCGTATAAATCAAAACCTCTAATTATCATAAATAACTAGAGGCCTAAGTAACACTATTAATAATTTACAGTAAATCTAGATAAAAAATTAAAATAAATCTGAATGACTACCAGTATCAATCAACTTAATATATTCCCCATCGTAACGATATATTAACAACCAATCTGGCTTTATATGTAGCTCTCTTTCAGGTTTTCTATTGACCAAAGCATGATCATTATACTTAGCTGGAAGAGGCAAATCTTTCATTAATATTTCGAAAATACAATTAAATTGTTTTTTATTATAATTTGGATTTTTTAAGATTGATTTATAATGCTTTTTAAACTTATTTTCAATGGCAAGCTTATAAACATAAGAATTTTTACTCATTTAACCACTTCAACCCTTCATCAGGATTATCAAACTTCTTATAGTCATTACTCTTAATTGCTTTAGTTAAACGTTCATTTGGAGCATCAACTTCAAAAGGAAGCCCCCCATGATTGATTGTTTGTTGCATAAATGTTTTAAAAGCCTCATTTGGTGAACTAATTCCACTTGCGTCTAGAACTTCATCAAATTGTTTTTTTGTTTCAGTATCTACTCTAAAATGAATTTGTGACTTACTAGGTGTCATGATTATCCCTCCTTATTTTTAAGGTACCATGTGGTACCATAAATGTCAATTTACACAAAAAAAGAGACACCCGTAGGCATCCCTTTCAAACAATTTAATTAATTATTTCTTTGATTCATCCAAAGCTTTTTTAGCTAATACGAAATCACCAAAAGTAGCGGAACCGTTGTGTGGTACGACTGGACGACTAATGTATTCGTCAAGTGGACCAACATCAAGGTAGTTATCAAACAACAGATTGAATTGATCTCTGACCTTTTGCACGAATTGAGGAGTACATACTCCCCCACCAAGCACAATTTGGTCAGGACGGAAGTTAACCGTTAAACTGATAACCCCTTGGGCAATGTAGTATGCAATGATGTTCCAAACTGGATCATCTGGTGGAGTATCTTGACCCTTAATGTTGTTTCGAGCTTCAAAAGTCGGACCAGAAGCAACTCCTTCAAGACAGTCACCGTGATAAGGACAGATTCCAGGAAAGTTCATGTCATCTTGGTGTCTCTTAACGCGAATGTGACCAAATTCAGGAGTTCCACGAACCCCTAAGAATTCATCTTTAATGACGGTTCCAGCACCAATCCCAGTTCCATCAGTGATGTAACTAACGGCTTCAATGTTGTTATTAGCCTGCTTGCGTTTGATGTATTCACCGTAAGCCGAACCGTTAACGTCGGTCGTCCAGTAAATTGGAACGCCAAATTCGCGTTTCATGGTTCCAACAAAGTTGACGTTACTCCAACCCTTTTTAGGGGTTTTAATAATCCAACCGTATTTGTCGGAGTCCTTTCGAACGTCGATTGGTCCAAATGATGCAATCCCAAATGCATCAATGTGATCAAACTTCTTAAAGTATTCAACGACCTTTGCTAAAGTTTCTTCTGGTGTCGTAGTTGGAATATGAACACTATCAACAATATTGAAATCGTCATCCCCAACGGCACAAACGAACTTTGTTCCACCTGCTTCAATACTTCCATATCGCATAAAAATGATCCCCTTTGCCATTTTTTTGTATCGTTTATTGTTAACAGTATAAAGCGCTTACATATTGATTGCAATAGTTTACCACAAAAATTGTTAAAAACTTAATTTAGAAATAACAAAAAGCTGGACTATTCACGTAGTCCAGCTTAATCTTATTTTTTCTTCGCAATTTTTCCCTGCTGAATGTACACGGAAAGAATGGCAATGTCAGATGGATTGACCCCACTGATTCGGGCAGCCTGTGCGATCGTCTCCGGTTGGATTTTCTCCAACTTTTGCCGACCCTCAGTCGCAATCCCATCAATTACGGAATAATCAATCTTATCGGGAATCTTCTTGGACTCCATCTTCTTCATGCGGGCGACCTTGTCCTCTTCCTTTTTGATGTAGCCAGCGTATTTTGTTCTAATCTCAACCTGCTCAACCACTTCTGGATCCAGTTTTTTATCTGGAGCGGGAATAAAATCAAGTAACTTTTCGTAATTTACATACGGACGCCGCAAGAACTGAGCCGCGATGATGCCATCCTTCAGTGGCTTATCACCTTGAGCTTCCACAAATTGATTGACCTTCTCACTCGGTTTAATCCGCACGGTGTTCAACCGCTTGATTTCATCCTCAACGGCACTGCGTTTTTCAACAAATTTGGCATAACGTTCGTCTGAAATCAGACCCAACTGGTGACCAATGGGAGTCAGACGCATGTCAGCATTATCATTTCTAAGCAGGAGGCGATACTCGGCTCGACTTGTCAAAAGTCGGTATGGTTCGTTGGTTCCCTTAGTAACCAGGTCATCAATCAAGACGCCAATGTATCCTTGGTCCCGCTGCAAAATCAACGGGTCTTTTCCCTGAATCTTAAGGGCCGCGTTAATTCCGGCAATCAAGCCTTGTCCGGCAGCCTCTTCGTAGCCCGAGGTACCGTTAGTTTGGCCGGCACTAAATAATCCACTGACCTTCTTGGTTTCAAGGGTTGGTTTCAACTGGTATGGAGAGATAATGTCATACTCGATCGCATAACCGGGACGCATCATCTTAGCGTCTTCAAGACCCTTCACGGAGTGCAACATCTGTTGTTGCACTTCTTCTGGAAGTGAGGTCGACATCCCATCGACGTACCACTCTTCGTTGTGGCGTCCCTCCGGCTCTAAGAAGACCTGGTGCCGCTTCTTGTCCGCAAACCGAACCACTTTGTCTTCAATTGACGGACAATACCGGGGACCGACTCCTTCGATCACACCGGTAAACATCGGGGCCCGATCCAAATTATCCTTGATAATCTGATGAGTTTCCTCGTTGGTGTACGTTAACCAGCACGAAATCTGTTTTGAAACCGGTAAATAATCGGCGTACGGGGTGGTGTAACTGAAATGATGGGGCGTTTCGTCGCCCGGTTGCTCCTCCGCTTCATCGTAGTGAATGGTCTCACCGTTGACACGCGGTGGGGTCCCGGTCTTAAAGCGCTTCAGTTCAAAGCCTAAGTCTTCCAGGTTTTCTGAAAGATGAATGGCTGGAATTGAGTTGTTGGGACCCGAGGAATACATCAATTCGCCGATGATGATCTTACCACGAGCGGCAGTTCCGGCACAGATGACCACGGCTTTGGAGTGATATTTGGCACCCGTATTGGTAACCACACCTTCAACCTGACCGTCTTTAACAATCAGACGTTCCACGATTCCCTGGCGGAGCGTCAAATTGGGCTCTTTTTCCAGGGTGTTCTTCATTTCATGGTGATAGGCGTGCTTATCCGCCTGCGCTCTTAAAGCTCTAACGGCGGGACCCTTCCCGGTGTTTAACATCCGCATCTGAATGTAGGTCTTGTCGATGTTTTTACCCATCTCACCACCAAGGGCGTCGATCTCTCTGACGACCGTTCCCTTAGCGGGACCACCAACCGACGGATTACATGGCATAAACGCCACCATATCAAGATTAATTGTCACAAGCAGTGTTTTTTGACCCATGCGGGCGGCGGCCAGTGCGGCTTCACAACCAGCGTGGCCGGCTCCAACGACGATGACGTCATAATCGCCACCGTTGTAGGTCTGCTTCACTTCTTGCTGTATCATTTTATTCATTTAAAAACCTCCATTGAGTCAAAGTCTTATTTCCCCAAACAGAACTGACTAAATAATTGATCCAACAATTCGCCATCGTAACTATCACCAGTGATTTCACCCAGTAAATCCCAAGCGTTCGTCATGTCAATCTGAACTAAATCAACGGGCATTCCGTTATTTAACCCATTTTCAACGGACTGAAGGGCGTCACTGGCCTGTTGTAAGAGGCTGATATGTCTGGCATTAGTAACCATGACGTCATTTTGGGAACTCTTAATGCCACCGGTAAAAAACATCTTTGAAATCATGTCCTCTAGAGACTTCGTACCGTCATCCTTTACGGCTTGGGTCTTAATCACGTTATCAGCGTGATAGTGATTTTTAAGTTCATCCACATCAATTTTTTCGGGTAAATCCGTTTTATTCAATAGGATAATGCGCTTGCTGTGCTGCGTCAGATCCAAAAGTTCCCGATCTTCGTCAGTCAGCGGTTCACTAGCGTTTAACACCAACAAAACCAAGTCCGCCTGTTTGATTGCTTTTCTGGAACGATCGACTCCAATTTTTTCGACCTTATCCTTAGTGTCACGAATCCCGGCGGTATCCACCAGGTGCAGCGGCACTCCCGAAACGTTCACGTATTCGTCCAAAACGTCCCGTGTGGTACCCGGAACGTCGGTTACAATCGCCTTGTCTTCGTGTAAGAGTCGGTTCAACAAACTCGACTTGCCCACGTTCGGACGTCCAATGATGGCGGTGTTTAAACCGTCTCGTAAGACTTTTCCCTGTTTAGCCGTTTTTAGCAATTGGTCAATCTGGGCCTTTAGTTCCTTGGACTTATCCATTAAAAGCTTGGACGTCATCGTCTCCACGTCGTCGTACTCCGGATAATCAATGTTGACTTCGACCTGAGCCAGCACGTCTAAGATGTCCTGACGCAGGTGTTTAATTAGATGAGAGAGATTGCCGTCGAGTTGATTTAAAGCGGCTTTCATCGATTCATCGGTCTTGGCCTCAATCAGATCCATCACGGCTTCCGATTGTGAAAGGTCCAAACGTCCGTTTAAAAAGGCCCGCTTAGTGAATTCACCCGGTTCTGCCATTCTGGCACCGTTACTTAAAACCAACTGCAAAATCTTATTAGTTGCCACAATTCCACCGTGACAGTTAATTTCAATAATGTCTTCCTTGGTATACGTCTTGGGTGCCCTCATGACCGAAAGCATCACTTCATCAACTTCACTGTTGTGATTGGACGGATCAACGATGTGACCGTAGTTAATCGTGTTGGACGCCACCTTTTCAAGGTTCTTGCCCCGATAAATCTTTTCAGCCACCTTCATTGCATCCGATCCACTAACTCGAACAATCGAGATTCCACCTTCACCAGGTGGGGTCGAAATTGCCGCAATGGTATCGTAATCAGTCGTTGTCAGTGCCACTTTAAAAACTCCTTTCTCATTTTTAATCGCATAAAAAAAGTACTTAAACCACGCCCGTTGCGTGGATAAAGTACTTTCACTACTTTACCTATTCGAATTTACAATCCTCCATATAATAGGACGAAAGTTTTATTTTGTCAATCAATTTAACGTGGGGCGACGACAATCGAACGATGCGGTTCACGACCAGCCGAATACGTCATCACGTAGGGATTATCTTGAAGCGTCACGTGAATCTGTTTACGCTCAAAAGATGGCATCGGGTCTAGATAGACCGGCTTGCCAGTGGCGGAGACCTCTCTTGCGGTGCGGTCAGCTAAACTAGTAAGGATCTGAAGTCTGCGACTGCGATAATTAGCCGTATCTAGCTCGACCTCTAGGTAACTAATCCCAATATTATTTAGATAAATCCCACTTAACTCCTGTAAGGCGTTAATCGTGCGACCGTGTTTGCCAATCAAAAGGCCCTCTTTGGGCGTATCAAAATTAATGGTCACGTGGCGATTGTTTGGCATCTCATAACTTAGTTCGGCCTCAATCCCCATCTGATCAGTAATTGCCTGTAAATATTTAATTAGACCACTAATGGCCTCGACGTTTCTGGCGTGACGATCCTCAGTTTGAACTGGATTAGCAACCGCCGTGCTCGCCTCTCTTTTAATCTTTAACTTGCCACCTGCTGGTCTTTGATCTGGAGCAGATGATTTCACTTTCATTTCAACTTCTGCGGGATGTTTAAAAAGTCCGAGAAATCCTTTACTTGCGGTTTTAATAACTTTAATTTCAACATTATTTCGATTAGTATCAAGTGATTTTAAGCCATTTTTAACGGCTTCTTCGATGGTGGCTCCGGTGTATTTCGTCATTATTGTTCTCCTATTTTTGTAAACGTCTAACGCTATTAATCTTAGCACAAATTAAATAGCTGTTGGAATAGGATTTTAGAGATGTAATATTACATTTGCCACAAAAATAAAAAAAAGCAGACCACCATCTGCTTTTTATCTAGTAATTTATTTGTGATGTTTACTCTGTTTGGCCTTCCGAATGGCTTTTTTAACGGCGCGATCGTGCTGCCGTTTTTCACGTTCTTTTTCTTCACGTTCACGATTAATCTTCCAGGGGTTCTGAATCAATAACGTCTGAACCACTTGGAACGCGTTGGTGACCACCCAGTACAGTGACAAGGCAGATGGAACGTTTAACGCAGTGAAGAAGATAATGATTGGCATCCCAATCGTCATCATCGTGGTCATTCCGTTTGATTCGGGTTGACCCTTCATTGACAACCACGAACTAAGGAACGTGAACACGGCGGCCAAAACTGGCAGGATGTAGTACGGATCCGGAGTTCCCAGCTGTAACCACAAGAAGTGACCAGTTCGCAGGATGTGAGTTCGCCAGATGGCTTGATACAAGGCAAAGATCACTGGCAACTGGACTACCATTGGTAAACAGCCGGCCCATGGATTAATTCCTGCTTCCTTATAGAGCTTCTGCTGCTCGGTCTGCAGTTTTTCCATGGTCTCAGAATCTTTACTTGAGTACTTCTTTTGAAGAGCCTTCAGCTGGGGCTGAATTTCCTGGGTCTTCTTCATACTCTTCGTTTGATACATCATTAATGGAAGAAGAATAATTCTAACCAAAATGGTGAAGAGGATGATTCCGATTCCGTAGTTATCGCCAAAGAATTTTGATAACCAAATAATCACTCTTGAGAAATTCAAGACAACTAAGCCATCCCAAATTCCTTTACTATGACTAGTAATTGGGGCGTTACTACATGCCGTAAGCACCAGACCAATACTGGCAATCGCAAGTGTAGTAGCGATTCGTTTAAGTTTTTTCAATTTTATTCCTCGCTATAATCAGAATCTAGTAAATGAGCTAACTTTAAAACATGAATTAGACTGGCCTTAACGTCTTTTTGTGACATCGCATCCGCTCTCGGTCTAGCAATGATTAAAAAATCAACGTCCGTTCTTAGGTCTGGCTTTAACTCGGTGATCGACTGGCGAATTCTACGTTTTACCCAGTTGCGATGCACGGCATTTCCAATCTTCTTTCCAACGGAAATCCCGATGCGGAAATGTTTTTGTCCCGGCTTTTCCAGTTGATACACGACAAACTGTCGATTAGCAACCGAATCATGTTTTTCGAAAACCTTTTGAAAGTCAGCTTCTTTTTTGACACGGTACGATTTTCTCATGAATAATCTCCAAGTATTTTCAAAAAATAATGAAAAAGACCACTGAATGGTCAGTGGCCTATGCCGATAATACTTTTCTACCTTTTTGACGTCGACGTGATAACACTTTACGACCTTTACCAGTGCTCATACGTTTTCTAAATCCGTGAACGCGGTTTCTACGACGCTTCTTTGGTTGGTAAGTTCTTTTCATTACTAACCCTCCTTACTAATTAATCGCCTATATTAAATTGTTTATTCAATAGCTTTTCTAACTTATAGTATCACAAATTGAACAATCTTCAAATAGGGATTTTAAATTCATAGGTAACACTCCGTTCGATTCAAAAAAGTTTCATAAAATTTACCTGTGGATTATTGTGGATAACTTATACCATAATTAACACGAATCCAACACGTTTTTGAACAAAAACACAGCATGTTAACAACGTTAACCACAATCTGTGGATAAAAACAATAATCATGCTGTTATTGCCGCCATAATGGGAATCAGTTGTTCACATTTTTATGTCAATTTACTAAAATATTGATTAGAATTCCATGGTTATCAACATCTCTGTGGATAAGTAGTGAACACCCTGTGAAACATTTGTCCACACCCTGTTTTTTCTGTGGAAAACTTTTTTGCTACATGATATTATACAATCATAATTTAAACACAAGGAGTCACTCTCAATGGATCAAAACGAACTATGGGACAAAATTAAAAGTAAATTTAAAGCGGATCCGAAATTTGAGGGAACGACATATGACACGTGGATTGCCACCGTGAAACCAATTTCATACGACGGCGACACCCTAACACTCGAATTACCATCCTCGCTTCACCGTGACTACTGGGAGAAGATGCTTAAAAGTCAACTGGTTGAGTACGCTTATGCCATTACCTATAAGAACATTTCGCCCAAGTTTGTTCTAGAAGAAGAACTTAAAAAGGAACAAACTCCAGCTCCAAAAACCGAAAATGATGGGCAAAAACCGTATAGTTACACCGATACGCACCTGGAACCCAACTATACCTTTGAGACCTTCGTGATTGGGCAGGGTAACAAGATGGCTCAGGCCGCTGCGCTAGCGGTCAGTGAATCACCCGGAAAATTGTACAATCCGCTCTTCTTATATGGTGGAGTTGGTTTAGGTAAAACCCACTTGATGCACGCGATTGGCAACAACATCATCAAACACGACCCGAGTCAGCGGGTGATGTACGTCACGAGTGAGAAATTCGCCAACGACTTTATCGGCGCCATCCAGAACAACAAGATGGATGATTTCAGACACGTTTATCGAAACATCGACGTCCTTTTAGTTGATGACATCCAGTTCTTTGGCAATAAGGAAGGAACTCAGGATGAGTTCTTTAACACCTTTCAAGCGTTATATTCCAATCACAAACAGATTGTCCTAACGTCTGACCGCTTGCCAAACGAGGTGCCAAAACTAAAGGACCGGTTGGTATCACGATTTGCGTGGGGCCTGTCCGTTGACATTACTGCTCCCGATTTAGAGACTAGAACCGCCATCCTTAGGGCCAAGGCCAAAGCTGACAACATGAACATTCCAGCGGACGCACTAGGTTACATCGCGAGTCAAATTGAATCCAACGTCCGAGAACTGGAGGGCGCGTTATCACGGGTGCAGGCTTACGCCAAACTCAACAACTCGCCCATTGACACTGAGCTGGTAGCAAACGCTCTACGACCATTGAAGTTAGCAAAAGCACGTTCGGCTCTAACCGTGTCGGATATCATCTCAAAAGTCGCCTCTTACTATCACATTAGCGTCAAGGAAATTAAGGGAACCAAACGGGTCAAGGCCATCGTGGTTCCCAGACAGGTTGCCATGTACCTGTCACGTGAAATGACCGACAATTCGCTTCCAAAGATTGGTGACGAATTCGGTGGCAAGGATCACACGACCGTCATTCACGCCTACGACAAGATTAGTAAAATGGCCGCGAATGATTCTGATTTAAGTAAACAAATCTCAGACATCAAGACGGAACTCCAACACTAAGCGTTGCTCGTTTTAAAAATGTTATAATGACGGGTGTGGATAAACGGAAAGTTAACCGTTGATTTACCCACAAAGTTATCCACAGTTGATAACTTTTATTCCGTAACTAATCCTTGAGTTATCCACAGTATTAACAGTGCCTACTGCTTCTACTGTTTTTTATCTTTTTAATTAAGTAAATAAACATGCACCACATTTTGAGGGGGAAATTTGGCAATGAAATTCGTAATTAACCGTAATGCTTTCATCAAAGCACTAAATACCGTATCAAGAGCAATCTCATCAAAAACGACCATTCCAATTTTGACTGGTTTAAAATTAGACGTATCAGAAAGTGACATCCTACTAACCGGTAGTAACGCTGACGTTTCAATTCAAACAAGTGTTCAAGCATCTAACCCGGATAATGAACTCACGATTAAGTCCACCGGTAGTATCGTCTTACCGGCTAGGTTCTTTAGTGAGATCGTTAAAAAGTTACCCGATAAAACCATGTCATTAGAAGTTGGTGACAACTTTCAGACCACGATTAAATCCGGTAATTCAGAATTTACCATCAATGGTCTTGATGCGAACGGTTACCCACATCTTCCAGAAGTTGATTCCGAAAATACGGTTGATTTAGCAGCCGATATTTTCAGACAGGTTATCGGACAGACGGTCATTGCGGTTTCAAAGCAGGAAAGTCGTCCAATCTTGACTGGGGTGCACTTCACGCTTGCTAACAATAAGTTGCTGGCGGTTGCGACCGACAGTCACCGTTTAAGCCAACGAAGAGTTAGCCTCCCAGCTGATGATGACGGGAAATTCGACGTGGTCATCCCAGGTGACAGTTTGAAAGAACTCTCTCACATGCTTGACGGAATCGATCAAAACATTCAGATGAACCTGTCAGAGAACCAAGTCCTCTTTACTCTCGGCGACACCCGGTTCTACTCACGTCTACTTGAAGGTAACTATCCTGATACATCACGCCTGATTCCAAAGACGTCAAGTACCAAGATGGAATTTGCGGCCGGCGACTTGCTCGCCGCAATTGAGCGGGCTTCACTCTTGTCACATGAATCACGAAATAATGTCATTAAGTTGACGATTAAACCAACCGACCAAGTCGTTACCATTTCGGGGAATTCTCCTGACGTCGGAACCGTTGAGGAAGACTTAAAACCAAAGGCTTCAGAGGGTGACGACCTTGAAATTTCGTTTAACCCCGATTACATGAAGGAAGCCCTTAGAGTTTTTGGCCAAACTGACATCGAGATTGCGTTTACCTCAGCCCTTCGTCCGTTTACGTTGGTTCCAACCGAAAACAAAGAAGATTTCATCCAACTGATTACCCCAGTTCGAACATTTTAATTAAGAATGATTACTAACGACCTTCATTTTGAGGTCGTTTTTTTTATGTCCTGAAAATGAAACCAAATTTTGCCTACCAAAGACTTCAAAATATTAAAAAAGCTCATATTTCCATTTATTTACGAATATGAGCTTTTTAGATCATTTTAGGCATTTTTGTCTAGAAATACGTATATGCGCATAAAACGCATAAAATCGCCCGATTTATGTACTTTTGCTAAATTTTGGCGTATAATAGAAATAGATTGAAAGTGGGTGAATTCATGAAAAAAGACATTTTCATAACGACTCCGTACATAACTTTAGGGCAACTCTTAAAAGAAGAGAACATTGTTGAATCAGGTGGCAAAGCGAAGTGGTACTTAAAGGAAAATATGGTGTACCTAAACGATGAACCTGAGAATCGACGTGGCAAGAAACTCTACAAAGGTGATACGGTCTCAATTCCGGACGTAGGGATGTTTTTTATTAAGACAAAGTAGGGTTAAGCATGCAGCTAGAAGAATTGAAATTACGCAATTTTCGTAATTATAAGGATGCTGACGTTCATTTCTCAGATGGAGTGAACGTGTTACTTGGACAAAACGCCCAGGGCAAAACCAATCTACTTGAAGCGATTTACGCGCTCGCACTCACCAAGAGCCATCGGACCACTACCAATCGTGATTTGATTAATTGGGAAGAGAACCATGCGCAATTGTGGGGGAGAGTTAAAAAGAACCACACCACTACTGAACTAGAGCTTGATTTTGGTAAAAATGGCAAACGAGCTAAGGTCAATCACATTGAGCAGCCCAAGCTATCGTCTTACGTTGGGCAGCTGAACGTGATTTTGTTTGCCCCCGAAGATTTGTCGATTGTAAAGGGTTCGCCTCAGATTAGAAGGCATTTTATGGACATGGAGTTTGGCCAGATGAGTAATCGCTACCTATACAACATGACCCAGTACCGGCGAATTTTGAAACAGCGAAATGCCTATTTACGTGAACTCTCACTTCACAAGCAGAGTGATCTAGTCTACCTGGATGTGCTGTCAGACCAGCTTTCAGCGTATGCCGCTGAGATTATTTTTCAACGCATTCAACTGATTGCCAAGTTACAGAAGTGGTCTTCGACCATTCACCACGAGATCTCACAGCAAAAGGAAACGTTGCGATTTAAGTACGTCACCGCGCTAAAAAAGGCTGATTTAACGTCGGTAGAACGAATCTATCAGAGTCTGCTGACCAAATTTAAGGCCAATCGGGATAAGGAAATTAGACAAGGAACGACCATCTTTGGTCCGCATCGTGACGATTTACACTTCATGGTCAACGGCAAGGATGTCTCGACCTTTGGCTCACAGGGGCAACAGCGAACGGCGGCACTATCCACGAAGTTGGCCGAGATCGATTTAATGAAAGAAGAAACCGGTGAGTACCCGGTGTTACTACTTGATGATGTTTTGTCTGAACTAGATGAAAGTCGGCAGACCCACTTGCTGACTGCCATTCAGGATCGGGTTCAAACCTTTCTAACCACCACAAGTATGAGTGGGGTCGCATCTGATTTAATCAACAATCCCAAGACTTTTCACATTGAAAAGGGAGTCATTGTATCCGAGTAACGTAGTTAAGGAGGAATTGTAGTGACTGATCAAGAAAAAGAAGCAAAAAGGGAACGGGCCGGGGAGTACGACGCTAGCCAAATCCAGGTCTTAAAGGGACTGGAAGCGGTCAGAAAGCGTCCCGGAATGTACATTGGAGCCACTAATGAACAGGGACTTCATCATTTAGTTTGGGAAATTATCGATAACGGAATTGACGAAGCGTTGGCGGGTTTTGCTGACGAAATCAACGTTACCGTGGAAAAAGATAATAGTATTACGGTCGTGGATAACGGTCGGGGAATTCCCGTTGACACCCAAAAAGATACCGGTAAGTCGGCTTTAGAGACCGTCTTCACCATTCTTCACGCTGGTGGTAAATTTGGCGGTGGCGGATACAAAGTATCTGGTGGACTTCACGGAGTTGGAGCCTCAGTGGTAAATGCCTTGTCAAAGGAACTGGACGTCGTCGTTACCAAGGGCGGTAAGCGTTACTACATGGACTTTGAAAGAGGTCACGTCAAGACCCCAATGAAAGTCATTGGCGACGCACCCAGGGATGCCCACGGAACTAAGGTCCACTTTGTTCCCGATCCAGACATCTTTACCGAGACCACGACCTTTAACATGAAGACTTTGACCACTCGTGTTAGAGAACTGGCCTTTTTAAACAAAGGCTTAAGAATCACAATCAGAGACGATCGTCCGGAAAAACCCGTGGAACACGATTTCTTCTACGAAGGTGGAATTCGTCATTACGTAGAATTCCTTGATCGGGGTCGGACTCCAATCTTCAAGGATCCTATCTACATTGAGGGTCAGGAAAATGGCATCACGGTGGAAGTTTCCATTCAGTACACTAACGATTACCACAGCACCCTTTTGACGTTTACTAATAACATTAATACTTATGAGGGTGGAACCCACGAAGAAGGATTTAAGCAAGCATTGACCCGAATTATCAATAACTACGGGAGAAACAACAACTTAATTAAGGATAGCGAACCGAATCTTTCTGGTGACGATGTTCGAGAAGGAATGACCGCGGTCGTTTCGGTTAAGCATCCCGATCCTCAATTTGAGGGTCAGACCAAGACCAAACTTGGTAACTCTGATGCAAGAACCGCTACGAATCACATTTTTGGTCAGGAATTTTCCAAGTTCATGATGGAACATCCGCAAATTGCCGAACAGATTGTTGAGAAGGGTTCCGTGGCATCTAAAGCTCGAGCCGCCGCTAAAAGGGCTCGAGAAGTAACCAGAAAACGAAGCGGACTTGAAATCAACAGTTTACCCGGGAAGTTAGCTAACAATACTAGTAAGGATCCGAAAGTTTCCGAGTTATTCATCGTCGAAGGTGACTCGGCTGGAGGTTCCGCTAAACAGGGTCGTTCTAGACTGACGCAGGCCATCCTGCCAATTCGTGGCAAGATTTTAAACGTTGAAAAGGCCACGATGGAAAAAATTCTTGCCAACGAAGAAATTCGTTCTTTGTTTACCGCGATGGGGACTGGCTTTGGCAGTGACTTCGACATTAATAAGGTTAACTACCACAAGTTAATCATCATGACCGATGCCGATGTCGATGGGGCCCACATCCAGATTTTGCTTCTCACCTTAATTTATAACTACATGCGTCCAATGATTGATGCTGGATACGTCTACATTGCCCAGCCACCGTTGTACCGAGTTCGTCAGGGAAATAAGTTCCAACGATACGTTGATTCTGATGAAGAACTTCAGGAGTTGTTAGCTCAACTTCCAGCTTCACCAAAACCACAAATTCAACGATACAAAGGTTTAGGCGAAATGGATGCCTCACAGTTGTGGGACACCACCATGAATCCAGATCATCGTCGTTTACTAAGGGTTACTTCTGATGATGCTTCGGCTGCTCAAGAAGCCTTCACCATGTTAATGGGTGAAAAGGTGGCTCCAAGACGGAAGTTTATTGAAGACAACGCAACCTTTGTTGAAAACCTGGATGTATAAATTGTTTCACGTGAAACAATTAGGTTAATTGACTGATTTAACAAGGAATGGAGGCAAAATCTCTTGGCAAATGAAGAAAATAATAAACCAAGTCGAGTTCAAAACATTGAATTATCGAAGAAGATGAGATCATCATTCTTGGATTATGCAATGAGTGTGATTGTGTCCCGTGCGCTTCCTGACGTTCGTGACGGTTTGAAACCGGTTCATCGTCGGATCCTATACGACATGCACGAACTAGGAGTTACACCGGATAAGCCTTACAAGAAATCCGCGCGAATTGTTGGGGATGTTCTAGGAAAATTCCATCCTCACGGTGACAGTTCCGTGTACGAGGCCATGGTTAGAATGGCTCAGGAATTTAGTTATCGTTACATGCTAGTTGACGGACACGGAAATTTTGGTTCCGTCGACGGTGATGGTGCCGCTGCCATGCGTTACACCGAGGTGCGACTCTCCAAGATTGCGATGGAAATGTTGCGTGACATTAACAAGGACACCGTTGATTTTCAGCCCAACTACGATGGGACTGAGCGTGAACCAGTGGTCTTACCGGCTCGAATACCGAACCTCCTTTTAAACGGAGCTTCTGGAATCGCGGTTGGAATGGCCACTAACATTCCACCTCACAATTTAAGCGAAGTAATTAGTGCGATTCATATTTTGATGCGAAATCCAGACGCTACCACCAATGATTTGATGGAAGCTCTTCCTGGACCTGACTTCCCAACTGGGGGAGTGGTTATGGGTAAATCTGGAATCAGAAAGGCCTACGAAACGGGCCGTGGTAGCATCATTGTTCGTGCCAAGGTTGACATTGAAGAACAAAAAAACGGCAAGCAGCGCATTATTGCGACTGAATTGCCGTACATGGTCAATAAGGCCAAGTTAATCGAACGGATTGCGGAACTAGTAAGGGACAAACGAATTGAGGGCATTACCGCCATTAATGATGAGTCCGATAAGGACGGAATGCGGGTTGTGATTGATGTCAAACGGGATGCTTCAGCTGAAGTTATCTTGAACAATCTGTACAAATTAACCCTGATGCAAACCTCCTTTAGTTTCAACATGCTAGCCATCGTTGATGGGGCTCCGAAAGTCTTGAGTCTGAAACAAATTCTGCAGTACTACCTGGAGTACCAGGTGGAAGTTATTACCAGAAGAACTAAGTTTGATTTGCGTAAGGCACAGGCTCGAGCTCACATTCTGGAAGGTTTACTGGTTGCCCTTGACAACATTGACGCTGTCATCAAGATTATTCGTAATTCTGCGACCGGCGATATTGCCAAAAACGAACTGATTAGTAATTTTGATTTAGACGACAAGCAAGCCCAGGCGATCTTGGACATGCGACTGGTTCGTTTAACTGGACTGGAACGTGGCAAGATTACCGACGAACACAACAAATTACTGGCTAACATTAAAGATTACAAGGACATTTTAAGCAGTCGAAAACGAATCAACGGCATCATTTACGATGAACTCCTTGAGATTCAGAAGAAGTTTGGTGACAAACGTCGGACTGAATTGCTGGTTGGTGAAATTACCAGCATTGAGGACGAAGACCTAATCGAAGAGGAAAACGTCGTAATTACGTTGACCCACAATGGCTACATTAAACGGTTACCAACCGATGAGTTCAAGGCCCAGAATCGTGGGGGTCGTGGAATTCAAGGAATGGGCGTTAATAAGGACGATTTCATTGAACACCTCCTGTCAACGGCAACCCATGATCGACTCTTGTTCTTCACCAACGCTGGCAAAGTTTATAGTATGAAAGCCTACGAAGTTCCGGAATATGGACGATCAGCGAAGGGAATTCCAATTGTTAACCTCTTAAACTTAGGTCAAAATGAGAAGATCCAGACGGTCATCAGTATTTCTTCTCAACACAACGATCAGGACAAGTACCTGTTCTTTACCACTAAGCTAGGAACGGTTAAACGGACTCCGGTTTCTGACTTCTTGAACATCAGAAAGAACGGTTTGAAGGCCATTCACTTACACGATAATGACGAAGTAATTGGCGTTTCAATCGTTGATAATGGTGACAACATGATCATTGGGACCCACTTGGGATACGCCGTTAGCTTTAAGGCCGATGACGTTCGTTCCATGGGACGTTCGGCTTCAGGTGTTAGAGGAGTTCGCCTTAGACCAAACGACTATGTCGTTGGAGCGGCCATCCTGACACCGGATAGTGACGTGTTTGTCATTTCTGAAAATGGATACGGGAAACGCACGAAAGCCGCCGACTACCCGATCAAGGGTCGTGGTGGTAAAGGAATCAAGACGTCAAACGTTACCAAGAAGAATGGTCCACTAGTTGGGTTGAGTACCGTGACTGGCGATGAAGACATCATGTTAATCACTAACATGGGAGTCATGATTCGGTTTGCGGTTAATAACGTTTCAGAGACTGGTCGTGCCACCCTTGGAGTTCACTTAATCCGAGTCGATGATCATGCCAAAGTTGCGACGATGGCTGTCGTTGCTAAGGATGAAGAGAATGAGTCAAAGGTCAATGAACCAGCTTCATCTACTGATCAATCCGAAGAATAATGCTTTAAAATAACACTACGTTAACGGTAGTGCTATTTTTTTGGCTAAATTTATGGCTAATATTCGTAAATTGGCACTTTCATGTTGATTAAATGGGTCAATTCGATTATGATATTGGTTGTGTTTGAAACAATCAAAGTAAATTTGACAAAATAGTTCGTAAAATAATCAAGGAGAGTTATGAAGATGGACGTGTTTGATTACGAAGATATTCAACTGATTCCGAATAAGTGTGTGGTCAATTCTAGAAGTGAGTGTGATACTTCCGTTGAATTTGGTGGCCGTAAGTTCAAGATTCCGGTCGTACCCGCCAACATGCAGACGGTCATTAATGCTGATTTAGCCGAAAGCCTCGCCAAAAACGGCTATTTTTACGTCATGCACCGTTTTCAACCCGAAAAACGACTTGATTTTGTTAAAAAGATGCACGCTGATGGCGTGTTTGCCTCCATCAGTATTGGGGTTAAGCCTGGCGAGTATGATTTCATTAAGGAGTTAGTCAAAGCCAACCAAATTCCTGAATATATCACGATTGATATTGCTCACGGATACTCAGACTCGGTTATCAATATGATTAAATTCGTCAAAGAACAAATGCCCGACACCTTCCTGATTGCCGGAAACGTCGGAACGCCAGAAGCCGTCCGGGCACTTGAAAATGCTGGAGCGGACGCTACCAAGGTCGGGATTGGACCCGGGAAAGCCTGCATCACCAAGATTAAGACCGGATTTGGAACAGGGGGATGGCAACTAGCCGCCATTCGTTACTGTGCTAAAGGTGCCAGAAAGCCGATCATCGCTGACGGTGGGATTCGGACCGACGGTGATATCGCCAAATCAATTCGCTTTGGTGCTACAATGTGCATGATTGGATCGATGTTTGCGGGTCACGAAGAGTCACCCGGTAAAAAAGTTGAAAAAGACGGCAAAGAGTACAAAGAGTATTTTGGTTCCGCATCGCAATTTCAAAAGGGCGCCTACAAAAACGTCGAGGGTAAGAAGCTGCTGGTTCCGTTTAAGGGCAGCATTTACGACACTTTAAGAGAAATGCAGGAAGACTTGCAGTCATCAATTTCTTATGCTGGTGGAAAAGACATCGATGCCATTAGAAAAGTTGATTACGTAGTCGTAAAAAATTCAATTTATAATGGTGATTAAAAAAAAGATTTAATAAATGCTTCGTATTTAATCATGTATCGCAAGTCAACGTCTCAAATGTCTTATTGAAGTAAATAACAATCAATGATATAATCAGTCGTTGTGAGTTTAATTAGATTTTAATTGACTCCCCTTGCTCTTCAAATCACTGGAGAGCCGACAGTCCACAAGGAGGTGTAATTCATGGAAAACAAATACGAAATTACTTACATCATCAGACCAGATATCGACGATGCTGCCAAGACTGACTTGGTCAACCGATTCGATAAGATCTTGACTGATAACGGTGCAAACGTAATCGATTCAAAAGACTGGCAAAAACGTCGTCTTGCTTACGAAATCGGCGGTTACAATGAAGGTACTTACCACATTGTTAACGTTGAGGAAGGCGACAACGACCAAGGTCTAGACGAGTTTGACCGTCTTGCTAAGTTTAATAAAGACATCTTACGTCATATGATCGTAAGAAGAGACGACAAATAATTTAGAATGAAAGGAGTTTTTCAGTATGATTAATACAGTAGTTCTTACTGGACGCTTAACACGAGACGTTGATTTGCGATACACCCAAAACGGCGCAGCAGTGGGTACTTTTACGCTAGCTGTTGACCGTCGTTTCACTAACTCGAATGGTGATCGGGAAGCTGACTTCGTCAACTGTGTCATTTGGCGCAAATCAGCTGAAAACTTTGCCAACTTCGTGCATAAGGGGTCACTTGTTGGAATCGAAGGTCGGATTCAGACCCGAAATTACGAAAACAAGCAAGGCCAACGAGTTTATGTTACCGAAGTAGTCGTTGAGAACTTCACCCTACTTGAACCACGTTCACAGAACGGGAATGGTCAGGGTCAAGCAAACAACGGTGGCAATCACGCTCCTAGCGAAAATCCATTTGGAACTCCAAAGACGAGTGGTCAAGCCACTCCTAACAATAGCAAGGGTAACGACAATTCGAACGATCCGTTTGCTAACTCTGGAGACCAGATTGATATTTCCGATGATGATCTTCCATTTTAATGGAACGATTTGATTAATGTTTTAGGAGGGAATTACACATGGCTCAACAAAGAAGAGGTGGCCATCGTCGCCGTAAGGTTGACTTTATCGCCGCTAATCACATTGAATACATTGATTACAAAGACGTTGATTTGTTAAGACGTTTCGTATCAGAACGTGGTAAGATTTTACCTCGTCGAGTTACCGGAACAAGCGCTAAAAACCAACGTAAGTTGACCATTGCGATCAAGCGTGCCCGCATCATGGGTTTAATGCCATTCGTAGTTGGTGACTAATGAAGAATCTGAGACTTAACTAATTTAGTTAGGTCTTTTTTTATCCTATTATTGGGGTGGCCTCAATGTGATAAAATGGAAGAAATAATGGAGAAAAGATG
The DNA here is from genome assembly GCF_059901425.1 of Fructilactobacillus sp. X2R1C3. Classification (NCBI taxonomy): domain Bacteria; kingdom Bacillati; phylum Bacillota; class Bacilli; order Lactobacillales; family Lactobacillaceae; genus Fructilactobacillus; species Fructilactobacillus sp. X2R1C3. The sequence continues at coordinate 113,962 of NZ_JBWXUW010000004.1, forward strand.
GGAGTTACTATGAAGAAATTCTTTTCACAAATGACGTTGCCGCCATTTTTAAAAAATACACGATTAAGAAAAATTACGATTTTTATTGCAATTTCATTGATTTTGGGACTAGTAATTGCCTTTCTCTACAACTTCTTTATCGGAATCGTTCTTTTACTGATTGCTTGTGTGGGACTCGTCTACACCATTAACACGATGAACCGCGTGGGTGAAGAATCCGATAAGTACATCAACGATCTGTCCTATCAAATCATGCGCGGGCAACAGGAGTCGTTGCTTGAGATGCCGATTGGGATCTTAATCTTTGATGATAAACACGTGGTGGAGTGGATTAACCCATATTTACAACCGTACTTTGATAGTACGGAAGTGGTCGGCTATCCACTTGACCATTCTGCTCCGGACCTCTTTGACATCATTCAGGCCAACCTTGACCAGACCAAGCCGATTGAGGTTACCTGGCGCGGGCACATGTTCGACATGTTGATTCAAAAGGAATACAACACCGTCTACATGATGGACATTACCCACTATGCGGAGATTGAAAGTAAGTATGAGAACGGTAAAATTGCGGTCGGACAGATTTTTCTGGATAACTTTGACGAAATTACGCAATCAATGAGTGACCAGGACGTCTCAAACCTGAGAAACTACATCACCAATGAACTGAGTTCGTGGGCGCAGGAATACGGGATTTTTCTAAAACGAATTGATGCCGATCATTACTTTATTCTGTTGTACGTTTCCGCGTTAAATCAGATTGAGGCGGATAAATTCAAGATTTTAGACGTAATTCGTGAGAATACCTCTAAACAAAACCTGCCGTTGACCCTTAGTATGGGAATTTCATACGATGATAATAACTTAAATAATCTGGCCGACCAGGCCCAAAGTAACCTTGATTTAGCCCTTGGTCGTGGTGGCGATCAGGTCGTCGTCAAGGCCAAGGACAAAGAAGCCCGCTACTACGGTGGAAAGACGAACCCAATGGAGAAACGAACGCGGGTCCGAGCGCGAATGATTTCCCACGCTTTACAGGAACTAATGAAAGAATCGGATCAGATCTTCGTTCAGGGGCACGCCCAACCTGACATGGACGCAATGGGAGCCGCCATGGGAATTAGACGGATTGCCCAGATGAACGGGAAGCAGTGTTGGATCGTGATGGATGACGAAGAGCCGCACTCTGACATCAAGCGGTTATTAAACGCGATTGATGATTATCCAGACATTAAGGAATCAATTATTACCCCGGATAAGGCGTTGAAAAGGGCCACTGACAACAGTCTGCTGATTATGGTTGACCATTCCAAGCCTGACATGGGGGTTTCAGGTGACCTGTACAAACGCTTAAAGAACCGCGTGGTCATCATCGACCATCACCGACGTGGTGAGGACTTCCCCGAGAATCCGATCCTGGTTTACATTGAACCCTACGCTTCTTCGGCCTGTGAACTGATTACCGAAATGTTTGAGTACCAGTCTCAAGACGCCGATCCCATCAACCAGCTAGAAGCAACCGCCATGCTGAGTGGGATTGTGGTTGACACCCAATCCTTTACCATTAGGACGGGAACGAGAACGTTTGACGCAGCGAGTTATCTGCGGTCAGCTGGTGCTAATGCTGACGAAATGGCCGATTTCATGAAGGAAAGCATCAATAATTACATGGCACGAAACCACCTGATTTCCATGATGGAACAGATTGATGAGAACATGGCCCTGATCACCGCTGAAGATGATAAGGAGTATGATTCTGTCATTGCTGCACAAGCGGTTGATTCGCTTTTGACAATTGACGGAGTGGAAGCCTCGTTTATCGTCTTTAAGCGAACGAACGGTAACATTGGAATTTCGGCACGAAGTAATGGTAACATTAACGTTCAGTTGATTATGGAAGCACTCGGTGGGGGTGGCCACTTATCAGCGGGAGCCACGCAAATTCCCGATGAAAGTGTTTCAGAAGTTAAGAAGACGCTGCTGGGTGCCATTGATAAAATCGTTAATAACGATGAAAAAACGGACAAATAGCAGAATTAGTTTAAATCTGTTAAATTATTAGTAAACAAGGAGTGATTTAAAATGAAAGTAATCTTTTTAAGCGATGTTAAAGGTAAGGGAAACCGGGGCGAGGTTAAGGACATGCCGTCTGGGTACGCCAACAACTTTTTGATTAAAAAAGGTCTTGCTAAAGAAGCTACCAAGCAAGCCATCAGTGAGTTAAAGGCTCAACAACACGTTGAACAGGAGCACGAGCAAGAGGAATTAGCAGATTCCAAGAAACTGAAAAAAGAGCTTGAAAATGACAAAACCGTTGTTGAGTTGAAGGCTAAGGCTGGATCTGACGGGCGCTTGTTCGGTTCCATTACCAGTAAACAGATTGCCCAGGGACTTTTAGATCAGTACAACATTAAACTGGATAAGCGGAAGATTGAACTTAGTGAACCAATCAAGGCCATGGGTTACACCGATGTTCCCGTTAAGGTTCATCCCCAAGTTTCCGCTCAAATTCGGGTTCACGTAAGCGAAAAATAATCGTAAGTTGCAGTTAGAAAAGAGTCGATAATGAACAACGATACTTTAAATGATCACACGCCACCACAAAATATTGAGGCCGAAAAGGCCGTTTTGGGTTCCATTTTTCTGAGTACCGACGGTTTGGTTGACGCGATGGAATACCTGAATCCAGATGACTTCTACAAGCGGGCTCACCAGTTAATTTTTAAGGCGATGTTGGATTTAAATGATGACGATCAGGGCATTGATGCCGTGACCGTGACCGATCTTTTGAAGCAGCGTGACCAACTGGAAGACGTTGGTGGTGTGCCTTACATCATTGATCTGAGCAACGCCGTTCCTACGGCCGCTAACTTGGTCTACTACGCTAAAATTGTCAGAAATAAGGCCGTGCTCAGGCGCTTAATTCAGACGGCTACTAACATTGCCACTCAAGGTTACGAACAGTCCGAAGACGTCGAAGACCTCTTAGATAATGCCGAACGTGACATTATGAACGTCTCAGAGGACCGTAATCAGTCGGGATTTAAGAACATCAAGGACGTTTTAAACGAATCATTTACAAAGATTGATCAACTTTCTCAAAATGGTGGGGACGACATCACGGGCCTTGCGACCGGTTATCACGAGCTCGATAAGATGACAACCGGGCTTCATCCTGGTGAATTGATGATTTTAGCCGCCAGACCGGCCGTTGGAAAAACCGCCTTTGCGTTAAACATTGCGCAAAACGTGGGAACCAAGACCGACAAGACGGTGGCCATTTTCAGTTTGGAAATGAGCGCGGAGTCGTTAGTGAACCGAATGTTGTGTGCGGAAGGTAGCATTGACGCTAATCACCTACGAACGGGTCAGTTGACCGAAGAGGAGTGGCAGAACTTAGTCATCGCGATGGGTAGTCTTTCAAAGGCCCACATTTACATTGATGACACTCCCGGAAATAAAATGGCTGGAATCAGAGCCAACTGTCGTCGTTTGGCAAAACAAACGGGGAACCTAGGGCTGATTGTGGTCGACTACCTCCAGTTAATTGAGGGTAGTAATAAGGAAAATCGGCAACAGGAAGTGTCTGAGATTTCCAGACAACTTAAAAAGCTGGCCAATGAACTTCAGGTGCCAGTGATTGCGTTATCCCAGCTTTCACGTGGGGTGGAACAGCGTCAGGACAAGCGTCCGGTGCTGTCTGATATTCGTGAATCGGGTTCAATTGAACAGGATGCTGACATTGTTGCGTTCTTATACCGAGAGGATTATTATGAACACGATTCAGACGATGAGGATCAAGATCCACGTTCCGGTGGTGAAAATGATGATGATAACGTTGGCGAAGTTGAAGTTATCATCGAGAAGAATCGTTCGGGTCCCAGAGGAACGGTTAAATTGCTCTTTATTAAATCGTATAACAAGTTTTCATCGATTTCATACGCTTCAAATGATGGTGTACAATAAAAGGCCACTTACAGAGTAAGTGACCTTTTTTATTAAAATTAAGAATGATTGAGAGGATTTTCAATGAATAACAACGAAAAGACACAAGGATTGCCAAAACTTACCACGGCTGCAATCTGGTTTCTATCCTTTGGAATTCTTGGAGTCCAAATGGCGTTTGGCTTAATGAATTCGCAACTTGGAAGAATTTTTCAGACCCTCGGGACGTCTCCGAGTCTTTTAGGGCTTCTGTTTATCATTCCCCCAATTGCGGGATTATTTGTGCAACCGCTAGTGGGAGCGTGGTCCGATCGAACCTGGGTGCCCAAATGGGGCAGAAGAATTCCCTACCTGATTATTGGAACCGTTGCTTCCGCCATTACCCTGTTTCTTTTGCCGAACGTTGGTGATTTTGGTTGGCCGAGCATCATTACCATTTCTTTGGCTGCCGTCATCACGCTGGTCTTAATGATTGCGTTTAACATGTGTGTGCAACCCTACAAGATGTTGATTGGTGACATGGTTAATCAGCGTCAGAGTGGGTTTGCTTACTCGATTCAGAGCTTTTTCTTAAACATCGGAAGTGTGCTAGCGTGTTTATCACCGTGGGTCTTCACTGAACTCGGGGTAAGTAATACCGCTAGTAAAGGGATGATTCCTAATTCGGTCATCTTTTCGTTCTACGTGGCGGTGGTCGTTTTAATTTTCTGTACGTTTATTACCGTCATGAAAGTTGACGAGTACCCGCCCAAACAGTTCAATGACTACCATGGACTGGAACAGAATGGTGAACGGGCCAAAAAGAGTACATGGATGCTTTTAAAGGATGCGCCCCGGGTTTTCTGGGTAGTATCAATCATTCAACTCTTTGCTTATATTGGCTTTGCCTACATGTGGATGTACGGGACGAGTATCATTGCCAAAAACGTCTTCAACACGACCAATCCGATGAGCAGTGGTTATCAGTCCGGTGGTAATTTGTTCGGAATTTTATCCGCTGTTTATGCCCTGTCGGCCGTGATTGTCTCACTCTTACTGTCGCGAATCCCACAACGAAAGTATAAGCTGCTTTTTTCAATTAGCCTGGTGATTGGCGGCGCCGGCTTCTTAATGTCCGCGCTCGCTCATACCGTTTTCTTGCAGGTGCTTGCGTTTATCCTGATCGGGATTGGATGGGCTGGTGTGTCGGTCTACCCGCTAACGTTTGTGACCCGTGAAATTCCGGGAAAGTACATTGGTGTGTACATGGGGCTGTTTAACGTGCAAATTTGTATTCCGCAAATCGTGGCTTCAATTGCCAGTCCAATAGTGGTGATGGCAATTGGATCAATCGCCAACATTTTTGTGATTGCGGCGGTTACCATGGTTTTGGCAGCAATCTCAGTGTGGATCTTAAATGACATTAAAGACTAGTTGGAGGTGAGAACGTGCAGGTAATTGATGTAGGTGGTTTTCGTGGGTATCCACTGACCGTTAGTTTCGATGGATCAAACATCTATTTTGACTATTTGGACGTGGTCAAGTTACTGAAACTCAAAACGGTGCCACGACTACCGAACGGATTAGTGACAAAGATGGGAGTTAAACGATTAACCATTAAGGGAGCCTGTGACTTAGTTTCTTTGAGTGGCTATGATGATTCCGACCGACTAGTTCGTTGGATTCAGCAGCAGGTTAGACCCATCTTGCTGCGTTACGGAAATAGTTTAAAGCAGAACCAGACCACTAAATCGATTGATGACGTTTACGTTGAGTTACAAGCGAGTGGAATGGAAATGACCAAGCGTGACTTCTACCGGTTTCTAAGAACGCACCACTACACCGTTAAATGGCTTAAGGGTAACAATAGTCCGAGTGATCTGAGCATTAAGGAACAGTTAATGGTCCCAGAAATTGGCCACTTTAATTTACCTCAACCGTGCGGAGCAGATAAACTGTACGTCAACGCGACTTTCACTGAAAAGGGTGAAAGGATCGTAAGCGACCAGCTGAAAGAATTAGGTGAGATTGACCATCAACAGATGTCACTGTTTTAAATGATAATTGTTCCACGTGAAACAATTGATGTAATCCCATGGGGTTCAAGGATTAGAGGTGTTAAATGTGAAAAAGCAACATGTCCTATCGTTAATCTTGGCCTTTTTGGCCGCGATGTTTTTGATCCTAATCCCATTCATTGAGGATCAGAGCTTGATTTGGATTGGTTTAGCGATGGCAGGTCTCTGTGCTGTTTTAGCAATTTTAACCGAGATTTTAGCAATTAAAAAATAAAAAATGAAAGACCTGCCGTAAATAAAGTAGGTCTTTCATTTTGCGCTGAAATTAATGGTATAAAAAAAGATCATGGCGTTAACCATAATCATGATATGTGATGGGCAGTCAGGGGATCGAACCCTGGACCCACGGATTAAGAGTCCGTTGCTCTGCCAGCTGAGCTAACTGCCCAAATCAAAAGTACATTTATTATAATAGCATACCGCAAAAACCCATGCAACACTAATTTACAAAAAATGCGAAATTGAAGCGACGGAAGAAATACTGAAGCGAGTCGTTGTTAATTAATAACAGTTGTTGAATAACGTGAAGCGAGTAATTTGATGTGTTACAATTTAACTAGGATTGAGCGTAAAATAAGCCTTGATCCCAAACTTGATTGATATAGGGACTACCAGTAGTCCAAAGGAGACAAATAATATTATGAAGAAAAAAATTCTAGTTGTCGATGATGAAAAACCAATTACAGACATTGAAAAATTTAGTTTAACCAAAGAAGGATTTGACGTTGACGTCGCCCACGATGGACAAGAGGCCCTTGATAAGGTTGATAGTAACACGCCTGACCTCATTATTCTTGACCTGATGTTGCCAAAGGTCGATGGTCTGGAAGTTGCTAAGGAAGTGCGAAAGACCCACAACATGCCAATTATTATGGTAACCGCCAAGGATTCCGAACTTGATAAGGTGCTCGGACTGGAGCTTGGTGCCGATGATTACGTTACCAAACCATTTTCTAACCGTGAACTTGTGGCCCGGGTTAAGGCCAACTTGAGGCGGCAGAATATCACTGGCTCAGCTGGTGAAGGCAAGGACGATAATCACGACATTGAAATTGGTGACCTGGTAATTCATCCCGACTCTTACTCCGTTACTAAACGCGGGAAGGGCGTGGACTTGACCCACCGAGAATTCGAACTTCTTCATTATCTGGCCCAACACATTGGTCAGGTGATGACCAGAGAGCACTTGCTTCAGACCGTCTGGGGCTACGATTACTTCGGTGACGTTCGCACCGTCGACGTGACCGTACGTCGTTTACGAGAAAAAATTGAAGATGATTCAAGTCACCCCAAGTGGTTAGTAACCAGACGTGGGGTTGGTTATTACCTGCGGGATTCCGAAAAGGAAGAATAACCCAAATTGATTAGTTTAGAGGTATTCATGTAATGAAGAAGAAAAGACGTTGGCACTTTTTAAGGTCCATTCATTTTAAGATTGCGTTAGTTTTCGCCTTAATGATGATCATTACCTTGGAAGTAGTGGGTGCCGTTTTTGTGCGTCAACTCGAGTACCAAAATTTGAATACGTTTAAGGACTCCATTCAACTGAAGCCCTACGTTAATACATCCCTTAAAAAGCAGTTAGCCAAAAAGAATCAAACGAAGGCTAATAAGCAGATTCAGACGATCCTGGAAGACGTTGATACCAACAACTCTGATGACATTCTGGTGGTTGACTCCAGGGGAAACATCCGTGGAACCAATCAGAGTAGTGACCAGTCGTTAGTGGGGCAAAAGACCACCGACAATGACATCAAGAACGCCTTAAATAACGGTAAAACCATCGAGAAAAACACCTACAGTGATGGGAACCGTTACTACACCATGATTACGCCTTTGATTAACAGTCAGGGAAACGAGAACAACATGGAAGGAGTCGTCTACGTTCGGGCTAATCTGAACCCGGTTTACCAAAACATTAACAGCATCACCCTGATTTACCTGTTTGCGGCGATTGTCGCCATCATCTTGGGCTTACTGTTAACGTTCATCATTTCGAGGGCCATTACGAAGCCAATCGACGCGATGAAGAAGCAAACGGAACAGATTGCGCGCGGAAATTATTCCGGGCACGTCAAGGTCTACGGAAATGACGAGTTGGGCCAACTAGCGAAGGCCGTCAACAACTTGTCAGTGCGAGTTGAAGAATCACAGGAGTCAACCGAGTCAGAACGAAGGCGATTGGATTCGGTCTTAGATAACATGACCGACGGGGTTGTTGCCACGGACCGCCGTGGAAACGTCATCATCATTAACGATGAGGCGCTTAGTTTCCTAGGGGTTAGTAAGCAACAGGTCATCGGTAAATCCATCCTGGATGTCTTGCACTTACGCGACCGTTTCACACTGAAGAATTTGATTGAGGACCCGGGGCAGGTCAACTTGGACTTCTCCGATCATGACCATAAGTTAATTTTGTCCGCTCATTTTTCGTTGATTCAACGCGAATCCGGCTTTATTAATGGGCTTGTTTGCGTGTTTCATGACATCACCCTGCAACAAAAGATTGATGACGATCGAAAGCAGTTCGTATCCAATGTTTCACACGAACTCCGAACGCCTTTAACTAGTGTGCATTCTTACATTGAAGCCTTACAGGACGGCGCCTGGAAGGACAAAGAGTTGGCACCCAAGTTTTTGAAGGTCACTCAGGACGAGACCGACCGGATGATTCGAATGATCAACGACCTCTTGACACTGTCACGGATGGATTCTGGAACCCAGAAGTACGATACGGAATTAGTTAACATCAACAAGCTCTTTAACTACATCTTGGATCGTTTTGACATGATCATTAAGACCGATGATAATCCGAAAAAGAAGAATTATTCCATTAAACGAGACTTTACTAAACAGGATCTATGGGCCGATATTGATACCGACCGCTTTACCCAGGTAATTGATAACATCATGAATAATGCGATCAAGTACTCACCAGACGGTGGCGTCATTACCTGTCGGCTGTATGAACAAAATAACCGCATCATCATGAGTATTTCCGATCAGGGACTCGGAATGCCACGAAAAGCCATTAAACACATTTTCGATCGTTTCTATCGGGTCGATAAGGCTCGTTCACGGGCTCAAGGTGGAAGTGGACTGGGGCTCGCAATTTCCAAGGAAATTGTGGAGGCCTTTGGCGGCCATATTTGGGTCGATAGTGTTGAAGGAAAGGGTTCAACGTTCTATATCTCACTACCAAACGAACCAGTCGAGGAGGATCTTTGGGATGAAGGAGAAGCTTAAACCTTATATTTTACCGGTTTCACTGTGCATTGCCGTACTAGTCAGTTTGGTGCTCATCGTGGCACTACTGGTCAATCCAGCTCGCTTTGGGAGTCGGATGCACCAGGACAAGTCAGCTACGCTTAAAAGCGAAGTTTCTTCTAAGAATCGTTACGATATCTATTCCCCCACCGAGGTTATTTCAACCTCTAAGAGCGGGAAGCAGAAGTCGCTTACAAGTGAGACTACGAGTTTGACCGGTGAAATCGTCAAAAACATCAAGACCTATAAGGTCAAGTCAATCAAAGAGGTCTCAAAAGATAACCAAAAGCGGTATATCGATACCCTTAACTCCGAAAATTCGCTGATGCTTAACTACGGTGGCGAGGTTCCGGTTAATTTATTGAGTAAGATTTTTAATAACCAGGTGAAAAAGAATGATTTTAACGTTGATCGTATGGTCATTCCGCTAAATGATAGCACCCACTTTTACCTGCTAGGCGATGATGGTTACCACGTGTACCAGGTTACCACCAAAAAGCGGAATTTAGCCAAGTTACAGAACATTCTCACCACGAAAGTTCAAAGTGTGGACGTCCAGATGCGGACGTTAAACGATCGTCCGTTTCTCTTCTACCCGAACCGGGTTAAGATGCGTAACTACGGGTACTTACTCGCCGAACAGTCCCAGACGGCTTACATTAATCGGGTGCTTGGTAACACGACTGATACCAGCGTCAAGCACAGAAAGAAGAGTACGACCTACAGTAGCCGAGACCAGTCGTTAAACTTTGACAATGAGGACAACGTTATCTATCAGGATTACCAGCAGAGTAAGCGGGGTCACAGTTACGCGGAAGTTTTGAACTCGGCTTATCGCTACGCTACTAAGCTGGGAATTCCACTAGATAATGCTCGTTTTGACAGCTATAATCCGGTCAAAAACACCGTCACCTACCGAACGTTTGTGGAGGGCTATCCCGTCTTCAATCAGAAACGACTAGGGACTTGTTCGTTTAAGATGGGGAACGGTGGCGCCACCCGCTACGAGTTCTCGTTATTGAGTTTTCAAATCCCAATTCCAACCAACGCTGAGAGTACCACGTTGCCAAGCACCGGGACGGTCCTAAACCAACTGTCCGCTCAGGGAATTGACATGAAGAAGGTCAGATCCATCACCCTTGGTTATCAGGTCGTTTCCGAAAAGAACAACAAGCAGTTGATTACGCTACAGCCATCCTGGTTCGTTAACTACGATGGCACCTGGATTAACTCCCAGTTAATCGGCAATGGGACCGGAAAGGAGAGCTTCTAATGAATTTTAAGCGAATTCAAGAGATCTTCTTGCTGGCTTTCATTATTTTGGACGTCTTCTTGGTCCTAATGATTGTCCAAAACCAAAACATGCAGTCGGAGAACACGAGTCAAAGTAGTGCGAACTCCACCATTATCAAAGAGATGCGCAGGGATGAGATTTCCGTTGGGAAGCTCTCCAATAAGCGCTCTAACGGTTACTACATTTCCGCTTCTAATGATGGTAATCTCGCTAGTGAGATGGGCAACTTGAAAAATCAGGACGCGCGTTTTGAAAACGGCGCGGTCGTAAGTACGTTGCGGACGCCGATTGACATTGATAATCGCAATCCGCAGAACACGCTGGATCCGCTCATGAAAAGAAAGAGTTTTGTGATTAACGGTGAAGACTATGAGTACGACCAAAACCAGTCCAATTCAAGTAAGATTGTCTACATCCAGAAGGCTTTGACGAGTAATTTGATGGACAATAATGCCAGAATCATCTTCTATTTAGATGACGACGGGAATATTAAGAGTTATACGCAAACGGCGCTTAACAACATCAAGATTTTACATGAGAGTTCTGAGACCATTTCGGAAGAACGAGCACTGATCTGGCTCTACCAGTACAATGAGATTCCTAACAACTCAAAGGTGCTTTGGACCAGAAGATCGTACACTAAATTGTTAAACATTAATAATAACGGGGTCTACATCCCTACTTGGGTCATTGCCATCCAGACCCGCAACTCCAAGGACGTTTCCATCAGGCGGATTAACGCCTTCACTGGGTCCGTATTAAAGACCGAAAACGTTCAGGAGAACTTTAAAAATAAAATAACAAGTGGGACAGAAGATAATTAGAAAGCTGGGAACAAGTTGAGCGAAGATCCAATGAAAATCAGTGTATTGTCGAGCGGAAGCGGCGGCAACGTTACTTATATTGAGACGAACCAGCACAAAGTCTTACTTGATGCCGGACTGTCGGGCAAAAAGATCGAGAACCTCATGAATTCAATTGGACGGAGTTTGACCGACGTTGATAAGTTATTTGTGACTCACGAGCACACCGATCATGCCAAATCAGTGGGAATCTTAGCCCGTAAGTATGACATGCAGGTCTACGCTAACGAGAAGACCTGGAACGCGATGGGGAACAAGATTGGAAAATTTCCTGAGGAACAGAAGTTTATTTTCGATCCCGATACCACCAAATCGTTTGGGGACCTGGACGTTGAAAGTTTCAGTGTGTCCCATGATGCTGCCGACGCCCAGTTCTACAATTTTCACGACGGCGATAAGAGCTTTGTGGTGTTGACTGATACGGGTTATGTCTCTGATCACATTGAAGGGGTCATAAGAGACGCCAACGCGTACGTTTTAGAGTGTAATCATGACGTGGAAATGCTGAGAAACGGCGATTATTCGTGGCCAACCAAACAACGCATCATGAGTGATGAAGGCCATTTGTCAAACGAAGACGGGGCGGACGCCATGATGAAAATCATTGGACGTGACACCAAGAACATCTTCATCGGGCACCGCAGTCACCATAACAACATGAAGTCACTCGCTCATCTCACCGTCGCCTCCATGCTTGAAAATGAAGATTTTGGGGTCGGACAAGACTTTAATTTGTTTGACACTGACGTCGAAAAACCATCCGATTTAATAACTCTTTGAGAATAATTGATACTTTTTTAAAAACTATTTGATAGAATAATATTAAATGGGGTGTAAATATGAAGAGAACACATCCGCTACTAACAGTTGCCATCGTGGCACTAGTAGCCGGTCTATTGGGCGGTGGAATTGCCTATGGTGGGATTTCGTGGTATAACGGCGGAATGTCTCTAGGAACTCAATCCGTCCCTGCGGGTTCCAATCGTGGTGGAACCGCAAAAGTTGAGAATGTAAGGGTGAATGCCTCTAATCAGGCGGAAAAAGTCTTTAAGGACAACAAGGATACCGTCGTTTCGGTCATTAACACCGAGAAGACCAAGTCCAGTGACTCTGATCCACTGCAAGGTATGTTTGGTGGCGTGTTTGGAGGAAATGGCGGAGACAATGGTGGCCAAGACCAAAAGGATCAGCAACAGATTAGTGAGGGTTCTGGAGTTGTCTACAATAAGGATAACGGCTCGGCGTACATTGTGACCAACAATCACGTGGTGTCGGGTTCGTCTAACCTGGAAGTCATCTTGAGTAACGGCCAGAAGAAGGAAGCTAAGCTAATTGGTCATGATGCCGTGACTGACCTTGCCGTTCTTAAGATTAACGGCGATGGTGTCAATAAGGTGGCTAACTTCGGTAATTCTGACGACATCAAGGTGGGTCAAACCGCCCTTGCAATTGGATCACCGCTTGGTTCTGAGTACGCTTCGTCTCTGACTGAAGGAATCATTTCCGCTAAGAAACGGGAGGTCCCACAAGCCAGCACCGAGAATGGTCAACAGAACGCCAGTGCCGGTGACGCAACGGTTATCCAGACCGATGCCGCCATTAATCCCGGAAACTCGGGTGGACCACTCCTAAATAGTGCCGGACAGGTCGTTGGGATTAACTCAATGAAATTGTCAAAGGATAGTTCCGGTACTAGTGTTGAAGGGATGGGCTTTGCCATTCCAAGTAACGAGGTCGTACGGATTATCAACCAGCTCATTAAGAACGGGAAGGTAATTCGTCCCGAACTAGGAATTAAGTACGTGGACCTAGCTAACATCTCGGTTAAGCAGCAGAAATCGATTTTAAAGCTACCTTCAAACGTCACCAACGGAGTTGTGGTGATGGACGTTAAGGGTGGATCACCAGCGGCTAATGCGGGTCTCAAGAAGAATGACGTGATTACCAAATTGGCTGGAAAAGACATTACCAATCAGGGTAAGTTACGTGACATCTTGTATGAGCATAACGTTGGCGACAAGATTTCCGTTACCTATTATCATAATGGGCAAATGAAAACGTCCGAGATTACATTAGATCAGCAAGCTAAACAGCAGTAATTGAAAAAATGTTCGTCGTAGATGCGGCGAACATTTTTTGTTTGAAAAGAGTGAACTGACATTCATGAAGCTTAATGCGATAATTGAAGCAACTGGCCTCTTAAGACCGGGACTTTAGTTGTGATTATTGTAACGATGCTTATGAATTCCGTGATAGAGCTATTGACGGTAAACTCCGAACAAAATGGGTTTAAAAAAAATTAATAATCAGAAAATACATGATTGGAAATGTCAAGTGGTAAAAGTCTGTGCATAACTTTGGGGATAAACTCATTGTGAAAACACAAAAGCTGTAATTTAGGCTTTTAATGATAGTGGAAAAGTATCAAGAAGTTATCCACAAGCAGTGTGCATAAGTTTATGGAACAAAATTTTATTCAAAAAAGAACACGAGAACCGTTGATATAGCAACAACAAAAGTTGCGTTAACGAACATATGTATTGTTTATTTCTGTGGATAAATAAAAATGTTGTTGACAAAATCGAATTATTAACAGGTCTTTAATTTCTTCAAAAACATGATAGTTTGTGAAGATGCCTGTGGATAACTTTGTGGATAGTCTGTTTAAAGGAGTCGACTTATGAACATTAAATTAGTGGTAGTTGGAAAATTGAAGGAAAAATACTTCAAAGACGGAATTAATGAGTACGTCAAACGACTTTCTCGTTTTTGCAAGTTTAAGGTCGTTCAGGTGCCAGATGAAAAGGCACCTGAGAACCTTAGTCAAGCGGAAATGGACGAGGTGATGGAGCAAGAAGGAACTAGGATTTTGGCTAAAATTAAGGACCGCGAGTATGTGATTGCTTTGGCAATTCAGGGTGATGAACTGACTTCTGAAGCTTTTGCAAAGAAAATCAAGGATCTTGCAACGTACGGTCACTCGGACATTACCTTCGTCATTGGTGGATCGCTGGGACTTGCTTCCAAGGTGTTGAAGCGGGCCAACTTTGAACTATCGTTTGGCCGTTTTACGTTGCCACACCAGTTAATGCGCTTGGTGTTGACCGAACAAATCTATCGGGCATTTATGATTAACAGCGGCAGTCCTTACCATAAGTAGGCGGATTGACTTTTATTAGAAACTAAGATTATAATAATTATGTAATTAAAAAGGAAGAGATGCTGGTATCATCTCTTCCATGTTCGCAAGTTAGGTGCGGTTACTGTGGTGAAGCTAATCAGTGATGATTAGCTTTTTTTATTATTTTATTTATAGAATACGTATATTTGCTACAATTACACGCCGAAAGGGTGTCATTAATAATGAAAAATTTAAATTCGCATCGGGTGCTGCGTTTTCTGGTTCAAGTCCTAATTACCGCGGTCGGAACGGCCATCATCGCGATGGGAATGACCCTGATGCGGAAGGAAAACCTCGGAATGGACGCCTTTACCGCATTAAGTGTCGGATTGTCGCACCATTTACCGCTTGGTTTGGGTAACATCCAGTTCATCGATTACATGATCTTGTTGGTCATCGTATTGTTTTTGGATTACCATCAGATTGGTTTTGGGACGCTAATTAACATGCTGGTGGGGTACGGAGTTCAGTATTTCACGCTCTGGTTTGGTGCCTACTTGGTGTTCGATAACTTCTGGTTGAAATTGTTGTTTGCCGTCCTTGGATTCCTGATATTTACGGTCGGAATTGCCGTGTACATGTCGGCCAAGTTTGGAGTGTCCTCGTATGACGCCATTGCGCCCATTTTCTCTCAAAGAATGCACATGCCATACTGGTCAGTGCGGGTGATTCAGGATGTGCTTTTCATGTTTTTGGCGTTCCTCGTCTCCGGTCCAATTGGAATCATGACGGTCATCATCTCGTTGTGTTCAGGTCCGTTTGTGGAACTCTGGGGTAGACACCTCCATCTGATTAAATAAAAAAACGGTCCGCTGGATTATTCCAACGGACCGTTTAGTTTAACTAATTCTTATTATCATTGGGGTCAACGCTGCAGCTTCCGCCTTCACAGTTAGCACCCTTTTGCTGGTCGTCGCCACCAACCATTTCAATTGGTTGAAAGCTATCCCAAGCCTTGTCTAAAGCGGACTTGAAGACTTTTACTGGTTGAGCACCAGAAACGGCGTACTTCTTGTTGAAGATGTAGAACGGAACCCCGTTAATTCCAACTTGTTGAGCGGCGGCTTCGTCAGCTCGGACGTCGTCCTTGAATTTATCACTGTCTATGACAGATTTGACTTCGTCTTGATTTAGACCAACGCTCATGGCAAGGTCAACTAAAACGGAGTTGTCGTCAACGTTTAAACCGTCGGCGAAGTAAGCTTCAAATAACTTGTCCATCAGTTCGGATTCTTTGCCCTTGGTTCCAGCAAAGTGAAGCAAGCGGTGGGCTTTTAAAGTATTAACCACCTTAATCTTACTGGTATCCATCTTTAGACCGGCTTCGTTTGCCAGTTCGGTGATGGTTGATAAGAATTCGGAAACTTTTTCCTTGGACATCCCTTTTTCTTTACTCATGTGGTCAGCCATGGTTTCTGGTTCACCAGATGCGTTGGGATCGAGTTCAAAACTATTGTAATGAACATCGACATCGTCCTTGTGGTCAAAGTCATTTAGTGCGGACTTGAAGTGGGCGCGTCCGATGTAACAGAACGGACATGCGATATCGGACCAAACTTGGACTTCCATTTTTTTCGTCATTTCATTACCTCCTACAGGTTATTTACTAACTAAAGTATAGTGTTCAACTGAATCAATCACAATCATATTGCTTCAAAATCACTTATCAATGGCGTTACTTGTTCCAAGTAACTTATCGTTTTTGATTTGTTTTGGATCTTGGTTTTGTTCAGTGGTCTGCTTACTATCACTGTTTTTTGTTTCATTTGTAGTGTTTTGCTTTTCATTCTCGGCATGATCCGATGACTTCTTGTCAGAATCGCCATGGACTGATTTGAGAATCTTATTAAGCCAATTCTTCATGTTACTTCCCCCTCATCTACTTCTCACCTTATTATAGTATAGTGCGTTTTGATTGTAATGAAAGTTAACTAATTTATAAAGAATTGTGATAGGTCAACTACGAAGCGGACCTTTTGCTTGCTTTTGGATGGGAAATTAAATAGAATTAAAATATATATTAACTTACTTTTTGTGAGTAAAGGGAGAGAGATTAAATGAAAACAGTTGACGTAATTTTAGGTAGCGCTCGATCCAATTCTAGTGGTGCCGGAATTTTTAACTTTTTAAAGAAGAACGCAAAAGAACTTGAGTCTGATAACGGGGTCAAGTTGAACTTTATTGATATCGGTGACTTAGATCTACCAATCTTCAATGAGCCACTTCCACCAATGGGTAATCCTGATCGGAAACTAACGGGGGCACCCAAGAAGTGGATTGATAACATCAAGGACGGAGACGGTTATCTATTTATCGAACCAGTCTATGACAACGGTCTTTCTGGTGCGTTCAAGAATGCCCTTGATTACATCGGCTTTGAAACGGCTGACAAGCCGGCCCGAATTGTCTCATATTCAAGTAACGCCATGGCTGGTCAGGCTTCAGCTTTAGCAATCCTTCCCACTTTATCCATGCTGGGAATGGTAATGTTACCCCACATGACCATGATTGGCCACATTGACGACAACTTTGAAAAGGATGGCAATTTTGTAAGTAATGCGCCATCAGAAGAATACTATTCCAAACAGTTAAAGGATGCCGTAAGTGACATCGCTTCTTACACCAAGCTTTTGGGTAAGTAGAACTACAAATAAATACGTAAAAGGAGCACCTCATTTTTGAAGTGCTCCTTTTTTTATTGAAAAATCATCTGCAAGACGATCAGGATAATCGAGATCAAGAAGACCGCTGTGATTATGTACTTGAAGAGTTTGTTAATCTTATTACTTCCTTCGGGGAAGAACCATAAGATCAAGATTAAGAGGACGTTTAGACCAATTCCAACCCATGGATTGGGATGAAAAAAGGTGAGGAGCATCAGCAACACCAGAATCAGTAGTTCAAGTAGTTCCTTAAAGACTGTCAATTCAAGTAACCTCCTTTCTTATTGACTAAAAACACCAAACCCCGAGTAGACATGGAGGTTTACCCAATAGATTTGGTGCACAGGTATGTTTTTAAGGTGGTAGTAGAGATTGATACTTCTCATTACCAAGACTGATTATACCATTGCATTAAAATAAAAGCCAGATTATTTTTAATTATGTTAAATGGTTGACGAGTATCCGAAACCAATCTTGATTTAAAAAGGTCTAAGTATTAATTAATAATTGGTTATCATCAGTCGGTCCATCCAACAAAGTTAATTAATTAAGAACTAAGTTGTATTACGTTCGAGGATTTTTCTGATGCAACAATTGTTAAGTATGTAACTATTAAAAAGTTAGTTAAAATTTGGCAAAAATGTTTAACTTTCCCAGTATATCAACCTATATCGTCCTTTACAAATTATCAATCTTTTAACAATTTGACAATATTTGTGAAACAGTTATCATTATTGACGTACGACTAGGAAACTTTTTCTAGTCAGTTAAAATGCTTGTGATAAATTGCGAAACCCCGTACGATATGGGTGGTTAAATCGTTTAACCATATTTCTAAGTAACAATCTTGAGGAGGATTATTATGAAATCTGCAATTGAAGTGAACTCTGAAATTGGACGGCTCAAGTCTGTTTTAATGCACAGGCCTGGAAAGGAGATTGAAAACGTCATTCCGGATACCATGAAACAGATGCTGTTTGATGACATCCCGTATCAAAAGATCGCTGACAAAGAGCACGACTATTTCACCAATCTACTCCGTGATCATGGAGTTGAGGTGGTCTACATCGAAGATTTGTTGGAAGACATCTTGAAAAAAGATGACGTAAGGGATGATTTTGAGTCAACTTACCTAAGGGAACATTACTACACGGGTAGTTCGGCCGAGGACATCAAACGCTACTTTGAGAGCCTCTCGATTCACGACCTGGTCAGTACGATTTATGCTGGTTTAAGACGAGATAAGATTCATTTTACTCACCCAAGTTTGCACGACGTGGCCGGGACGAACGCTTTTGATCCCTTCCTACTGGATCCACTACCAAATGCTTACTTTACCAGGGATCCTCAAGCTTCAATGGGATCTGGTTTAACGATTAACCACATGACTTTTGATGCTCGTCGTCCAGAGTCACTAATCACGGAGTACGTGATGAAGTATCATCCACGGTTTGCTGGAAAAGTCGACATCTGGCTGGACCGCTATAATGATGCTCGTATTGAGGGTGGCGATGAGCTCGTCTTAAACGACCACGTGGTAGCGATTGGGTGCTCGCAAAGAACTTCGACACGTTCGATTGAGAAACTGGCTCACAAACTTTTTGAGGACCCGAAGTCTCATTTCGACACGATCGTGGCCGTCCAAATTCCGCATAACCACGCTATGATGCACTTGGATACGGTCTTTACGATGGTCAACTACGACCAATTTACCGTATACCCAGGGATCATGAACGGTGGTAAGATGAATATTAACATCCTTCATCCCGGAAAAGATCACACCATTAACATGGAACATCGCGAAAGTCTGCCAGACACACTCAAAGAAGTCCTCGGACTTTCTGAGATTGACTTGATGGAGACCGGTGACGGTGATCCCGTTGCAGCTCCACGTGAACAGTGGAACGATGGGTCAAATAACCTAGCGATCGCTCCCGGTGAAGTTGTCACCTACGACCGTAACACGGTCACAATTGACGTCATGAGAAAACACGGCGTTAAAGTCCACGAGATTCTGTCATCAGAACTATCACGTGGCCGGGGTGGAGCTCGTTGCATGTCACAACCAATCATTCGTGAACCACTCGATAAAAATAATTAGGGGAGTAAATCAATGAGTACATTATTAGAGGAATTAAAATCAATGCAAGGACGTTCTTTTTTAAAGGAGTCTGATTTTACACCAGCCCAGATTGAAGCTTTGATTGATTTTGCCATTAACTTGAAAAACGAACACAAGAAGTACGGCAAGGTAACCAAGTATTTACACGACAAGGACC
This sequence comes from Fructilactobacillus sp. X2R1C3, assembly GCF_059901425.1. NCBI lineage: Bacteria > Bacillati > Bacillota > Bacilli > Lactobacillales > Lactobacillaceae > Fructilactobacillus > Fructilactobacillus sp. X2R1C3. The sequence goes on from NZ_JBWXUW010000004.1 coordinate 133,511, forward strand.
TGGTGCTCTTGTTTCAAAAGACTTCAACCAGAACCAGACTCTCGTTTGAGCTTGGTGGCGACGACTTAGGTGGAAACACGGCCTACATTGATCCAACCTCAAGTCAGTTCGGCAAAAAGGAATCAGTGGAGGACTCCGCGCGCGTCTTTGGCGAACTGGCTGACGGGATTGAGTACCGGGGCTTTGAACAATCCGACATGGAAATCATGGCCAAGTACTCGGGAGTTCCCGTTTGGAACGGCCTTTCAAACGAGTGGCATCCCACTCAAATGATTGCTGACTTTATGACCGTGAAGGAAAACTTCGGTCACCTAAAGGGCCTCACCTTGACCTTTGTTGGTGACGGCCGAAATAACGTGGCTAATTCTTTACTAGTGACCGGCTCGATGCTGGGCGTGAACGTTCACATCGTGGCTCCAGACGAACTGCACCCCGAAAAAGCAGTCGTCGACTTGGCGGAAAAGTACGCCAAGGAATCGGGCGCCCACTTCATGATTACCTCTGACATTGACAAGGGAGTTAAGGGCTCAAACATTATCTACACCGACGTCTGGGTCTCAATGGGTGAAAACAACTGGCAACAACGAATTGACCAGTTATTACCGTACCAAGTCAACATGGACTTGATGAAGAAGACGGGCACCCCAGACGATGAACTAATTTTCATGCACTGTCTGCCAGCCTTTCATGACGGCAACACCATTACTGCTAAAGAAGCGGTTAAAAAATACAAGGGCTTAGACAGTCCTGAAATGGAAGTCACCGATGAGATCTTTAGAAGTCCTTACGGGCGCCAGTTCGTTGAAGCTGGTAACCGGAAGCACTCAATCATGGCAATTATGGCCGCCACTTTAGGCGACTTGAGCATGTACAACGAAAATTAAATTTTACTAAAGCATAAATAGGATTATCAATGATACAATCATGTCCTAAATTAGGATTTGAGAGGATTGCGTAAATTATATGGGAAATAAAAAGGGAGTTTCATTATTTGGATTAATCATGCTGGTCATTAGTTCGGCGATCGGTGCTGGGATCTATAATGCCAGTGAACAGATTGCGGCGGCGGCCACTCCAGGACCTGCGCTGGTGGCGTGGATCATTACCGGAGTCGGAATTTTTGCACTAGCAATGAGTTTGAAGTCTCTAAGTGAGGATAAACCAGAACTGACTGGAATTTCCGATTTTGCCAGAGATGGATTTGGTGATTTTGCTGGATTTCTATCGGGCTGGGGATACTGGCTATCGGCATGGCTTGGTAACATTGCGTTTGCCACCATGATGATGTCAGCGATCGGTTATTTCTTTCCGGTTTTTCGATCAGGCAACTCAATTCAAGCGGTAATCATTGCGTCGGTATTCACGTGGCTACTCACGTGGTTAGTAACGATGGGGATTGAGAACGCGGCTTTTATCAATACCATTATCACCGTAATAAAAATAATTCCCTTGGTTGCTTTCGCAATCTTAGGAATCGTCTTATTCAAAGCTAACGTTTTCACCGCCCACTTTTGGGCTAATTTCAGTACTAACTTCACGTATAGTCCGGCGACGGCAATGGGGGTATTTGATCAAGTCAAAGGCTGTATCATCACCACCATGTGGATCTTTATTGGGATTGAAGGAGCCACGATGATGGCGGGACGTGCGAAGAAGCGTTCTGATGCGGCCAAGGCGACCATTATTGGCACCATCTCACTCTTGATCATCAACATCGTGATTGCGATGCTACCATATGGTTACTTACCCCAAGCCAAACTAGCAAAGTTGAGTAACCCGGCCCTAACCTATGTTGTTAAAGATATGATTGGACCAATAGGTGCGGCTTTTGTCAGTATCTCACTTATAATCACCATGGTCGGTGCCCTCCTGTCATGGACCATGCTTCCGGTTGAAGCGACGTCACAACTTGCTGATCAGAAGCTACTACCCCGGTGGTTCGGTTACTTAAACAAGCACAATTCACCTTCACACTCATTGTGGTTAACCCAGATTTTGGTACAAATTGTTTTGATTTCGTTACTATTTACCGATCAGGCGTACAACCTGGCAATCTCGTTGTGTACGGCAGCGATTGTGATTTGTTACGCGCTGGTTGGTGCCGATCAAATTAAGGCTGGACTTCAGGCTCATTCGGTCAAGAAAATGATACCGGGAATCCTAGCTCTCCTGTTTGAAGTTGTCGGAATCGCAGTGGCGGGACTACAATTCTTGTGGTTATGCTCAATTGCATACGTTCTAGGCTTTGGTTTCTACATCAAAGCGATCAAGAATCAAGGACGCAAAATTACAACCTTTGAATGGATCATGATGGCATTGATAACGATTGCTGCCATTAGTGCGGTAATTGCCCTATTTATGGGAAAGATAGGAGTGTCATAAATGAAGAGAATCGTGATAGCACTAGGTGGCAATGCGATTTTAACCGATGATCCAACTGCGAAAGGCCAAAGAGAAGCTTTAAAAAGAACGACGAAAAAAATCGTGAAGTTCGTGCGTAATTCGACTGAGAACATTCAGTTGGTGATTACTCACGGTAATGGTCCGCAAGTTGGAAACTTGTTGCTACAAGAACTAAACGGTAGCACGAAGGAAAATCCGCCAATGCCACTTGACGTGGTTGGAGCGATGACTCAAGGTGAGTTAGGACTGTGGATTGGAGACGCCCTGTGTGACAATGATATGACTAGTTCAACCATTCTTACGCGGGTGTTAGTCAACCCCGATGATCCAGCGTTTAAGGATCCAACCAAGCCCATCGGTCCGTTTTATGCGGACGTTAATTCCGTCTTAATGAAACATCCGGACTGGAAATTCGCCGAAGATTCAGGACGCGGATTCAGGCGGGTAGTTCCATCACCTCACCCCATCAGCATTTTAGAGGCCAAGCAGATTAGCACGCTGGTTGACAGTGGTTTCACTGTCATTGCTGGAGGCGGTGGCGGCGTTCCGGTCGTAATGACCGATGACGGGGACGTCGAAGGCGTGGAAGCCGTGATTGATAAAGATTTTACGGCTTCGTTAATCGGACAAATGGTGAACGCCGACCAGTTAATTATCCTGACCGGCATTGACCAGGCGGCCATTAATTTCGGACGGCCCAATCAAAGAGAATTAGGAAACGTGTCACTTGACGAACTGGACATGTATCTAAAACAAGGTCAGTTTGGGAAGGGTTCGATGGAACCCAAGATTCAAGCGGCGATGCAGTTCGTAAAAAACACCGGCAATGAAGCCGTGATTACGTCACTAGATAACGTTGCTGATTTTGAGGAAAACGGTCGAGCAACGGTCATAAAAAAATAACGATTGAAGAAATCACCCGATGGCTATGAACTAGTCGTTGGGTGATTTTTAGTTGTTATTAAGTGATACGGAGGGACGTGAACCATTTTTCCAACTCGATATTAGCATTTAAGTCCGAGATGTCAAAGATTATTCTTATCTGGTTAGATATAATCCAATGTCATGATGAGTCTTTAAAACAAAAAGTTCCCTTCCAGCTATCAAAAATAGTTGAAAGGGAACTTCATGGTACTTATGGGTCATAACCATCAAATAGAAAGGAGTAGTGCATCTTATTTGAAAACTACCGCCTACGCGGTACAAACATAGTATACCACACGTGATAAAAATGTCTATCTTTATTTATTTTATGTGATTGATGAACATCATAACTACTGCCGTACTTAACAGAAACTTCACATGCATATCGCTATTAACGTTTAATTGAATTTGTTATGCTTTAGACATATATAGGAGGTTTCAATTATGAAGATTATGATTATTGGTGGAACCGGAAGAGTCGGTTCTGACCTAGTAAAACAATTTCAAAAAAACACTGACGACTCGGTTACCATTGCGGCTCGTCATCCCGAAGAGGTCAAGTTTGTGGATACCGTTGAGGAACGTCCCAAGATTAATACTTTGAAGTTTAGCATTGTCGACATGAGTGTGTCCGAAATGGCCGATGCGATGATGGGCTTTGATGCCATCTACTTCACCGCTGGATCCGGTGGCCACAACGTGGTCTTAGTTGACAGTTACGGAGCCATCAAGACCATGCAGGCCGCTGAAAAAGCCGGCGTCAAACGTTACATCATGCTCAGTTCAGCCTTTGCGCTTCAACCGGACCAGTGGGAAGGAAAGAAACACTACGCCAAGTTGCAGGACTACCAGGCCGCTAAGTTCATGGCCGACCACTGGTTAATTCACGATACTGACCTGAACTACACCATTTTACAACCGGGCTCCTTGCTTGAGACCCCTGGAACCGGCGAAGTCACCTTTAATGATGACAAACCTGGTTCGAACTCAATCAATGACGTTTCGCAGGTCCTGTTTGACGTTTTAAATAACCAGCATGCCTTTGACAAGGTAATCATCATGCACAGTGGCGACATGAGTATCGAAACTGCACTTAACAATTTAAAATAGTTAGGGAGAATTAAGATGGCTGTTAAAGATAAAGTAGTTGTAATTACGGGAGCTTCTAGTGGAATTGGTGAAGCAACCGCCAAGTTGTTGGCAAAGAACGGCGCCAAGGTCGTGTTGGGCGCTAGAAGAGAGGATCGCTTACGTGCGATTCAGGAAGATATCGAAGCTGACGGTGGCGTCGCTGCCATTCAGAAGACCGACGTCACTAAACTCGATGAGGTCAGAAACCTGGCTTCCGCTGCGGTTGACCAGTTTGGTCGCATTGACGTTTGGATGAACAACGCTGGTGTGATGCCCCAATCACCACTGATTAAGGGTGACGTCAAGGGTTGGAACCTCATGATTGACGTTAATATCCGGGGTGTTTTGTACGGGATTACCGCTTCACTTGATACCATGCGTGGTCAAGGTGGCGGCCAATACATCAACACCGCTTCGGTTGCAGCCCACACTTCTGGAATTAACAGTGGGGTGTACAGTGCGACAAAGGCGGCCGTGAAGATGATTAGTGATTCACTCAGAGAGGAAGAGGCCAAGGCCAAGTCCGGCATTCGGGTAACCATGATTTCACCCGGTGCGGTTGCTACGGAATTGCCTAATCACATCACCGACCCGGACATTAAGAAGCAGTTTGAGTCATACGACCTGACGCCCCTTAGTCCTGACCGGATTGCGCAATCAATCCTGTATGCCATTGACATGCCAAAGGACGCCTCGGTCAACGAAATCGTGATTCGACCAACCGATCAGGTTTAGGGTTAACGTATATGAAACTAGATGTATCAAAACACGTCCTACGGGATGGTTCGTTTTTAATCATCGCCATCCTGTCAATCATGCAGTTTGCACGCTACGTCTACACCCAGGAGTATCTGCGTTCGGCTAAGTACCTAGTGTTATTTTTAATTACCGTCTTAATGTACGGACTGGTTTCAGACCAGGTCCTACAGTCGATCGTCAATCTGATTATGATCGGGTTGCTGCTCGTTTTTACGTGGTACGACGAACGCATTGATAAACGACGAGAAAAGAAATAAATTAATTAGACTAACTGTCGCTTTTAACCGATCGTTAGTCTTTTTTTACGGAAAAATTAAGCAATCCGTGAACCATTTCCGTGATTGAGGTTGAAATTGTTAATGTTTAATACTATTATTATAAAAAACAGGTTGTTCGAATTTTGTTATCTGACAATATCCGAACATTGCACATAAAAATGGAGGAGAAAGTTCGATGAATTACTATCTAATCATTAACATCATTGGGGTTGCCGTGTTCCTCGGAATTGCCTTTTTGTTTTCCAAGGATCACAAGCACGTCAACTGGCGATCGGTTATCTTCGTTTTAGTCTTAAACCTAGTCATCGCGTTTCTCCTTACTCGCTTTAGTTGGGGTCGAGACGCCGTCAAGGGGGCTGCTGAAGGATTCAACTGGATTGTCCAGGTTGCATACACTGGGATTGCCTTCGCACTTCCCAACTGGGTGCACGTCAAACAGATGAACTTTGTTACTTCGGCACTGCTTCCAATCTTGATGATTGTTCCATTGTTTGATATCCTTACATACTTTGGAATTTTGCCATTTATCATTAAATGGATCGGAATTGCGTTATCAAAGGTCACGGGACAACCAAAGTTCGAATCATTTTACGCCGTTGAAATGATGTTCCTTGGAAACACGGAAGCTCTGGCTGTTTCTAGTCTGCAACTCAAGAAATTATCCAGTGAACGACTCTTGACGGTCGCCATGATGTCGATGTCATGTATCACGGCTGCGATCGTTGGTTCATACACCCAGATGATTCCGGGTCAATACGTTTTAACCGCGATTCCGCTTAACATCTTGAACGCCATCATCGTGACTTCACTACTAAACCCCGTTCACGTGACGCCTGAAGAAGACACGATTGCGACGATGACGGAACCTTCAGAACAGGTTGCTGAAGAGACGGTAGACGACAAGCCGGAAAAACCCAAGAAAGAACCGTTCTTCTCATTTTTGGGTGATTCAATCTTGGGTGCCGGTAAGTTGGTCTTAATCATTACCGCTAACGTCATTGCCTTCGTTGCCTTAGCTAACTTAATCAGTAAGTTACTGGGACTCATTAATCCTTGGCTTTCTCTACAACATTTACTTGGAATCGTGATGTTCCCGTTTGCATGGCTGATGGGGATGGACGTTAACCACGCCTTCCAGTTTGCTCAGTACATGGGAACCAAGTTAGTGACCAACGAATTCGTGGTCATGGGTGCCATTGCACCACACATTAACAATCTTCACATCTTCCCAGCTCACTACCAGGCTCAACTCTGTGTCTTCTTGACTTCCTTTGCCAACTTCAGTACCGTTGGCATGGTCATTGGATGTCTGAAAGGACTTGTAAGTCGTGAAAAGAACGACGTTATTTCAAGAAACGTCGGTTACCTGATTCTTTCTGGAATCTTGGTATCACTACTTTCGGCCGGAATTGTTGGACTATTCGTCTGGTAAGCATAAAATTAAATTCGAGACACCTCTGATTTAATTCAGAGGTGTTTTTTTATGGCTAGTTATAAATACGTAAGTTTAGCGAAACTTAATTTTAGTATGATACACTGAACGTAAATAATTAGGGGATGAGAATTTGAAACGAATCCATCCAAAGCTAAAGATTCGTTGGCTTGCCATCGTCTTGGTGCTGATCTCGGGGATCGTCGCCGTGACGTTCACTCATTTCGACGCACCGATGTACAAACAGACGGTGGCTCGAGTCGTAAACGTGCATAACTACGGGCGAACTTCACAGACTGATGAATTTAAGAATCATGATTACCAAGAAAATCAAAAGCTGACCCTCAAGGTCTTAAACGGAGAATACAAGGGCAAGACGATTAGCGCCAACAACCAGTATTCTGGGTCCGGGGCGACCGACATGAAGTATCATGCCGGCCAACAGGTCTTTATCCACGTCGCCAACAAGAACTTAAAGCCCTCGTCGATTCTGATCAACGGCTTTAAGCGGGACACCGCGGTCGTCTTCTTAATCTGGCTCACGGTGATGCTGTTGCTGGTGATTCTGAAGTTCAGTGGCTCCATGGCGCTTTTAAGTATCATCATCAACGCCGTCCTGTTCTTTTTGGCGGTCTCAATTGACGTGGGGACGAGCTTCAATCCGTTCGTTTTGTTTGCCATCTTGTCGATCATTTTTACGATTGTCACCGCCATCCTGATTTTCGGGATGTCAAAAGAGACGGTCGTAACGATTTCGTCCACAATTCTAGGAACCGCGGTCGCAATTCTGATTGCGTTCATTGTGCTGTCAGTGACACACGAACGGGGCATGAACTTTGAGATGATGGACTACGTGACTCAGCAACGACTGCCAATCTACTTCGTCGGTTGTATGATTGGGTCGCTGGGGGCCATCATGGACCTCTCAGCGGACATCACGTCCAGTCTGTTTGCGGTTTATGAGGAAGACCACAGTCTTTCGTTTTTAAAGCTCTTAAAGAACGGCCAAAACATCGGACGGTCAATCATGGGACCGCTGATTAACGTTTTGTTCCTGATCTTTGTGGCCGGGACCTTCCCAATGATGGTGCTGTTCTTAAGAAACGGCAATAGTTGGGGCTACTCGTTCTCAATGATTATGTCACTTGGAATCATTCAGAGTTTGATTAGTGCGATTGGAATCACGCTGACGGTGCCAATTACCAGCTTGATTGCGAGTGTGCTTTGTGAAACGAAGGTGATCAAATGAGTACCATGACCGTCTTATTAATCATTCTCTTTCTCGCAATGCTGCTGGCAGGGGGCTCCAAGGGTTTCGTGGCCTTCATTGGATTACTGTGTAACTTCGGCCTGGTTTTCATGTCCGTGGTTTTGATTGCGTTTGGCATTCCGTATCTCTGGGTCACACTGGTTAACGCCGTTATCATCCTGGTCATCACGATTTACTTCGGTAATGAGCAGGGCCGAAACGCCGACGTGGCGTTTGTGACCTCGTTAATCGTGGTGGCAATCGTAATTGCATTGATTATTCCGGTGGAACACTGGGCGCAGGTGCAAGGCTTTGGACCCGAAAATACCGAGGATTTGGAGGGAATGTCACTCTTAATTGGGGTGAAGTTCCTGAACATTTCGTGTGCGATGACGATTCTGAGTTGCCTGGGAGCGGTGGCCGAAGCGGCTGTTGCCATGGCAACTGGTTTAGTTGAGATTCAGGACCACAACATCAAGATTTCTGATAAGGACTTCAGTTATATCGGGGTTTCGATTGGAAAGGAAATTGTTGGAACGGCCTTTAACACCTTGTTCTTTAGTTTTTACGGGGAACTAGTTGGCTTATTCATCTGGTTTGCGCGCCTGCACTACAGTATTGGTATGGTCATGAACGACAAAATCTTCGCGTCGGAGTTAATCATGACGTTGATTTCCGCCATTGGGGTGGTGTTGACCATTCCCGTGACCATTGCGGTGATGTTGTATCTGAAGCATCGCAAGTTGAAAAAAGCAAAACAAGATTAAGCAATTTGTGAACTTTATCCTTTACAACTCGCGATTTCTGTGTTTAAATTGACAAAAATACGAAAGGGATGAAACCAATGACAACGATTACTACGAACTATCAAAATACTTACTGTTGCTGTACTTGTTACATGTAGGTCAGCGTTCGTAGTTTTAGATGCGGGTGTTGATCAAACGCCTGTATCTAAGTGTAGTAATTTTTGTGCTCAGTTAGATACAACATTTTGTTAGTCTAGCTGAGATTGGTGAATTCCAACTCAATCGAATATACTAATCTACTCTATTTACGTGGAGAAAAAGGATCAGTTAGGCTAACTTGATGATAGTCCAACTGGTCCTTTTTTATTACATTATTTATGTAGGTAGGAGATTACAAGATGAAGAGTAAAAGCGTTAGTAAAATTAAAAGTCCCACGTTATTTAGTCAGTTAAAGGAAATTCGGCACTTTCTGCATCGTCATCCCGAATTGTCGGACCAGGAGTTTGAGACCACTAAGTTCATTACCAACTTTTTAGATCAATTAGGATACCGCGTTATTACACCGAGTAGCCTGAAAACTGGCGTGATTGCGGAAATTGGCCCCAGAAGTACTGAACGGGTAATTGCGCTCCGTTCTGATATCGACGCGTTACCGATTAACGAAGACACTGACTTGGACTTTGCGTCCGAAAACGCCGGGGTAATGCATGCTTGTGGTCATGACTTTCATATGGCGTCCTTACTCGGAGCGGCCGTCCTACTAGCTAAACATCAGTCGCAGTTAACCAGTCGAATGCGGTTGGTCTTTCAACCGGCCGAGGAAACTCACGTCGGCGCCCAAGAAGTGCTGGAATCTGGTGCCTTAAACGGAGTTGACGTCATAGTTGGCTTTCACAATGAGCCCAGCATTCAGGCGGGAGAAATCAGTGTCAGTGGTGGCGTTCAGGATGCCGCCGTCGACCAGTTCAAGGTAACCTTTAAGGGAGTAGGTGGTCACGCCGCTCATCCCGACCAGGACGTGGACCCAATTGTTGGACTGGGAAACACAGTTACGTCACTTCAGACAATTGTTAGCCGTAACATCGATCCGTTGCAGCCCAGCGTTCTATCCGTGACTCACATCGAGAGTGGTTCTACTTGGAACGCCATTCCCGATGAAGCCCGGTTTGAAGGGACGTTGCGGACGTTTTCTGAAGATGACGCCCAGATGGCGAAGTCGAAATTCTACCAAATCGTTAAAGGACAAGCCGCAACTTACGGGTTAAACGCAGACATTGAGTGGATCGAGGGTCCCCGCGTCCTCAAGAATGATGATGAGTTAGCCGGAATCCTAGCAGATGACGCCCAAGGTTACGCTAAACTAGTTGACGTACCGCCGACTCCTGGTGGTGAAGACTTTGCGTTTTACACCGACAAGATTCCCAGTGTTTTTGCGGAAGTCGGCAGTGGCGCAAACGTTGGCCTCCATCATTCTAACTTGGTCGTCAATGACGACGGTTTGATGACGGGTGTGAAATGGTTTTATAACTCAGCTTTAAAGTTGCAGGATTATTTAGTTGAAAGGGAGAAATAGGATGAAGAAGAGATATTGGATTACCGCATTAGTCGCAATTATTGTGATTTTATTTGGATATACGTTTGTGTACCGGCCGTATCAGAAGGCCCATGCTCCACAGTCAAACAAGAAAACCATTACTTTGGCGAGTTCACCCGGTCCTTACAGTGACCTATTCATGAAGGGCATCAAGCCCATTCTTGAAAAAGACGGTTACAGGGTGAAAAACAAGTCATTCTCCGTCTTACTAAACGCTGACATGGCGCTAAACCAGGGTCAGGTTGACTTAAATGTTGAACAACACGGCGCTTACATGAACAACTTTAACAAGGAAAATCACGGGAACTTGGTTGCCTTGACCAAGGTGCCAACGATTCCAACTGGGATTTACCCCGCTAAAAAGCATAGTTTAAAGGACGTCAAGAAAGGTGACACGGTTGCCATTCCAAACGATCCATCCAACATGTCACGGGCTTTTCTGGTAATGGAAAAAGCCGGTTGGATTAAGTTGAAGAAGGGTGTTGACCCCATCAAAGCCACTAAGAATGATATCATCGACAACAAGTACGACCTGAAGTTCGACGAAATGGATTCGGCCAACGAACCACGTTCCAGAAACAGCGTGGACTACGCCATCATTCCTGGTTCTGACACATACGGAGCTAAGATTCCGGCAAGTTCAATGCTGCTGAAGGAAAATCCACAGAGTCAGTACATGCTGCTGGCCGTTGTAAACAAGAAGAATGAGCACACCAAGTGGGCGCAAGACGTCAAGAAGGCTTACAACTCCAAGCAGTTCATGAACTACATGAAGAAACATAATCAGGACCATGAGTGGGAAATTCCTGAGAAATAATTGAACACTGTGTCTAAAAATACGATCAAATCCTCCAAATGTTTGGGGGATTTTTGTTTCACGTGAAACTTATTCCACACAAAAACAGGCCAACCTCACAGTTGACCTGTTTTTTCTAAGTATTGCCAATCCTACTTGTTATCTTTGTTCAAAGCGATATTCTTAAGGGCTTCAAAAGCATCGATATCGATTTCTTCAGTAGTATTGTTGTTGAAGGTAACTTGGTATGAAATGATGTTACCTTCTGATTCGCGGGGATGGATTGAGTTAACGTTGTTTACGTTAATCAAACGACCGTCGCCAGTTTCAACTAATCCAGAAAAGTTCATGATATTCACCTCCTTACTAGTATTATTACATATGACGCGCCAAAAGATAACTAATAACACGCTTAAAATGCCGTTAAATTGGGAATTTCTTGCCATTTGATAATTTAATATTTGACGTTAGGAATACTTAATAAATTAACCAAGCAATTCTATTGCAACCGTTTTCATATGGGAGTATATTAGGAACAACAAAAGAATTAAGTACTTTTGGGAGGAAGAAATTATGACAGATGTAAAGAAAATCCCTGCAGCAGTAGCAATGCTTAAAGTTATTGAATCATATGGCGTTAAGGACGTTTATGGATACCCTGGTGGTTCCATTAACTCAACGCTTGCTGCGCTCGATCAAGAAAAAGATAACATTAATTACGTACAAATTCGACACGAACAGGTTGGTGCTTTAACGGCCGCTGCTCACGCTAAACTAACTGGTAAAATCGGAGTTGCCTTTGGCTCCGCTGGTCCTGGTGCGGTCAACTTACTAAACGGTTTGTATGACGCTAAAGAAGACCACGCTCCAGTGCTTGCCATCGTTGGTCAAGTTGGTCATGACAACATGAACTATAATTACTTCCAAGAATTTCCAGAGACCCCAATGTTCTCTGACGTTTCGGTTTATGACCGGATCGTAATGACTCCTGAAAGCTTGCCACACGTTGTTGATCGTGCGATCCACGAAGCATACGCTAACAAGGGTGTTGCCGTAGTTGTTATTCCAAATGACTTCGGTTTTGAAGAAATCCCAGATGTTCCATACAGTTCTGCATCAAAGACTTACGACAAGCCAGCTCCTGAACCAGTCGCAACCGATGACGAAGTAAATCAAGCTCTTAAGATGATTAAGAACGCTAAACGTCCAGTGCTTCACGTTGGTCGTGGAATCAAGGGGAACGGCGACAAGTTAATCGAACTTTCAAAGAAACTCCAGATTCCAGTTATCATGGATGGTTTAGCCTTAGGCTACGTTGACGCTAACTACGAAGCTAACCTAGGAACCGCCAACCGTGCCGCATCAAAGGCCGCTGACGAAATCTTGAGTACCGCCGACCTAGTAATCGCCATCGGTGGTGACTTCCCATTCGCTAAATCAGTTTACGCAAGTCACAAATTCGCCTACATCCAAGTTGACGATTCGCAAATCCAACTTGGTCGTCACCACGAAGTTGACCTCCCAATCTGGTCTGACGCTGGTTCATTTGTTGACAAGGCATTGGCTCAAAGTGAAAAGGTTGCTCCAAGTCCATTCTACAAGGCCGCTGTTGCTGACCAAGCTAACTGGATGGAGTACATTCACAAGATGTTAAACATTGGCAGTGACGAACAAAGCCAAAGCAGTGGTAATTTCATGGACGAATTCAAGGACTTTGGTAAGCACTTGAAGGACACCATTACCAACGCTAACTCAACCATGCCAGTTGCTCCAATCTACAAACAAATCAACCGTGTAGCTGACAAGGACGCCGTCTTCTCAATCGACGTTGGTGACAACATCATCAACAGTTTCAGATACTTGGACATTCAACCAACTAACAAGTGGGTCATCTCCGCATTATTCGCAACGATGGGTTCCGGACTTCCTGGCGCAATTGCTGCTCAGAAGGCTTACCCAGATCGTCAAGTCTTCAACATTGCCGGTGACGGTGCACTTTCAATGGTTATCCAAGACCTAGTAACTTTGACGAAGTATCAACTTCCAGTTATCAACGTGGTTACCTCAAACGAAGACCTCGGTTTCATCGAGGGTGAACAAGAAGACTTACCAATGCAATTCTTCGGACTTCAACTTCAGGGTCAAAGCTTTGAATTAATCGCTAAGGGAATGGGCGTTGACGCCATCACGGTTCACAGCGTTTCTGAACTTCCTGCAGCGTTCGACAAAGCCGTTAAGGTTACCAAAGCTGGTCACCCATTCTTGATTGACGCTAAGATTAACCAAGACCGTGGTCTCCCAGTTGAAGATTTGATCGTTAAGATTGAAAATGGCCAAATCGTTGAAACCATCAGTCCAAACTACAAGAAGGACAAGAATGACAACAAGACTTACACATTACCAGAATTCTTCGCAGAATATGGTGGTGAAGGCTTGTTACCACTCAAGGACTTCTTCGACAAATACGATGTTAAACTTTAATAAGTAAGAAAAAGAGCTCTCATTGAGAGCTCTTTTTTTGTAGGCAATCGGTGATGTAAAAACTTGAGCAAATTCCCCAGCTTACGGTGATTTAATGGTAAAATTAAGGCAATCACAAGAGGATATCGGAGATGAAATTATGAGTTTTAAGGGATTTGTTAACTGGTTTTTAGTTGTTTTTTGGATCGTAACCTTCGTGGTGTTAGCCATGGGTTTCAGTATGGTCTCAATGTATATGATGGTAATTGGGATGCTGATTCACAGTTTAAATTGTGTCCTGGGAGATAAAATTTAAAGGAGGAATTAGATGTTTAAGCCAATTTTGTTGATTATCGCAGTGATTGCCCTAATCATTGCGGGGGATTTGTATTGGACGAATCGCGGTCGGGCTGACGATAAGAGTTATATCAAGAGCTTTAAATACTTTGTCTTCATGTTATGTATTTTGGTTGCTGTCGTAACTTTTGCCGTTGCCACCAGAAACATTTTGTCGGTTGCTGGCTTTGTGATTGCCTTCGTCCTGTTTGTCTACTACCTGGTTCGCTACTTCGTCGTGGCTTTAGGTAAACACTACAGTTGGGATCAGACGGTCTTCATTAAGTACTTTAGAAGAGCCGTGTACGCACTGCTTGCAACCCTGATCTTCTTTATCGCGTTCTACTGCTCGTCAAACAACCAGTTGGATATGTTGCATCATCGAGAGATAACTTCACATCTCCAGATGAAGCATAAGAAGACGCATAAGGAAAAGATGAGAATGGAGAAGAAGGATAAGAAAGCGGAAATGAAATAGTTGTTGAAGAGCCCTGTGGTGGGGCTTTTTTTTATAAAATGCTTTAATTGGGGTAATTAAAATGAAAAGTAGGAATGTTAGAAATATGAAAAATTCACAATTATGTTTATCATTATGGGATTTATCTTTTTCACTCATTTCTTTCATACTAATGATGATGTATTTTTTGAGTAGTTTAAGCACATGTGTGATTCTTATAATAGCTATTATAATTTTCGTAATATATGGCATTTATTTACGTTACAGTTTTCATAGACATACTAGAAATAAAACGAGTAATTTATTTTCATTATTGTCAGCCATTTTGAATTTAATTCCTTATTTACTTATTTTTCTTAATATTATTTGTAAGATTAAACATTTTAAATCCTCTTTTGTTGTTGCGTTTCTAGTAATGATATGTTGTAACGTCTTAGTTGTGTATGTTTATTTGAGTTATTACTTAAGTAATAATAAATGCATAGGAAGATTTTTTTTGTCTTTTAAGCCGATGTGGCCAAATGAAAATACAAAAGAATTACTTTCTATTACAAATGACAGTAATATGAGTAGATTAAGAGTAAGAAAGATAGAACATGATTATCTGCAAAATTGTTATTTGAAAAGTCAAAGTGTAATAAATGGTATTCAGAGTTGTCTATTTTTGTTTGTTTTTCTAGCTAGTATGTTAGAACCATATTCTCATAGTGAGAACGTTATAGTAACTATGTTTGTTTATTTAGTAACTATATCGGTTGGATTGCAATTGTATAAATATTACTTAGGTAAAGTTTTTGATAATATGGTTAATTTGCATAAATATACCACCAATCCAATAATATATTTTAAAGGTGTTGTGTTGTTTTCGATAATAGTTGGTATTTTACTTGGTGGTTTCTATTTGTTTCTTAAACCCAACGTTTGCCCTGAAACTTTAAGAAGTATGTCACATTTATTATTAAGAATGTTTTTATATATTGTTAACTTGTCTATTTTTGTGGTGATGATTACATGTGTTTGTATTTTGGTTATAGAATTTAGATATGGTATTGATGATGATTTATATGCTGAGAAGTCAAAATGGATTAGAGACAAATAATAAACATCTTCTTGTTTCTCATTTATTCCCTATGGTAAAATTATTATCGTGAAAAATTTCATTTTTACGTACTTTGCTGTGCGTACGATAATATTCTACTTGGAGGTTAACGTTCATGAACGTTATGCAAGCAATTGAGAAGACCGTCACTAATGCGGGAATCATTAGTTCGATCACCTCAACGATTTTTATTATTTTACTGGGTTTCTTTTTACGTAAGAAGAACATTTTTACCGATAAATTCGGGAAAATGTTGTCAAAGGTCGTATTAACCGTCGCCATTCCAGCTTTGGCACTGAACTCATTCATGCAGCCAATCAACGATGATACCTTGAAAGAAGGAATGAACGTCCTGCTGTGGGGCTTCATCATCTACATCATCTTGATTTTCGTTGCGCCACTGCTTTATCCCAAGCAAGACAAGGATAAAAAAGAAGTCATGGGAATTTTGACGACGTTTGGTTCCACCACTTTCTTTGGAATTCCAATTGTCGGTGCGGTCTTTGGACCCAAGGGAATTATGTACAGTTCCATTTTTAACATTGGTTACCGGGTTTTCCTTTATTCATACGCCTACATCAGAATGTCAGGTTTGAAGATGGAAATGAAGAACATCAAGAAAATGTTCCTAAATCCGGTTGTGATTGCCACTTTCTTAGGACTTTTCCTGTGGTTGGGACAGAATTATGTTCCACATGTAACAGTCCAAACGATGTTGAACGGTATTCCTGGCAAAGGTACCAGCAGTGTGGCTTTTTACCGCATTGACCAAACCGCCTTGTGGCTTTGGAAACCGTTAAGTTACCTGGCTCAGCTTTCATCTCCACTGGCTTGGTTATCAATCGGTGTCACTCTAGGTTCGATTTCATTCAAGCAGGCCGCTTCCAACAAGCTTTCTTGGTACTACAGTTGGAATAAGGTCATCATCGTGCCATTGTTCAACCTGATTGCGTTGACTGCTCTCTCAATGCTGGGCATCATGCCAATGAGCTACGTGGCCATCGCAACGATTGTCATCATGATGGCAACCCCAACTGCTACGGTCGCTTCGGCTTACGCAATTAGTTTCAATCGGGATCCGGTCTTGGCTTCGAATGCATCGTTCTTGTCGACCATTCTGTCAGTGATCATGATGCCGATTTGGATTGCGCTGCTGGAAGTCATCAATAACTCGGTGATTATCAAATAATGGGTGATAAAATGTTCAAAATTACTGCGTACGGGGTGCGTCCCGTTGAAGTCAGTTACTTCAAAGATTTAAATAAATACGATTATGAATTGAACCTGGTTTCGGAAATGTTAAATCGCGACAATGCCATCGATTCCAAAGGCTCAGATGGAGTGTTAGTTCGTGGAAATTGTCTGGCTGACCGAGAAAATTTACAGAAATTTGCCGACTGGGGCATTAAGCATGTCTTTACGCGAACGGTTGGATACGACCACATCGACCTGAAGGCTGCTAAAGAACTTGGTATCAAGGTCGCTCGCGTTCCCGGATATTCGCCATACGCTGTGGCCGAACTGGCGATGACTCTCGGAATGAGTCTGTTTCGCAAAGTAGCTTCCGAAATCAACGCCACTCACGACGGCAATTTTATCGTCAACGATTCGTACTTTAGTCGTGAGATTCATTCCAGTACCGTTGGAATTATTGGTGCGGGTCGCATTGGTCGTGCTGAAGCTAGTTTGTATAGTGGGATGGGTGCGACCGTGCTCGCTAATGACGGTCACAAGGTTGACGCTCCTGAAATCGATGAATACGTTCCCATTGATGAACTATTGAAGCGCTCTGACATTGTTTCGCTGCACGTTCCATACATTAAGGGTGAAACTGATGATTTAATCAGTACCGCTCAAATTAATTTAATGAAGGACGATGCCATTTTGGTTAATACCGCTCGTGGTCAAGTGGTGGATCTAAAAGCCGTCGATAAGGCTCTTGCTTCCGGCACATTAGGTGGCTACGGTGCCGACGTGTTAATTGATGAAGCCAACATTTTTGGACATGAATTCAAAGGCGTCGACGATATTAAGAACCAGGAAGTTGTTAGCCTGATGAAGAAATACCCAAACGCCATTGTGACGCCACACGTTGGTTCTTTTACGGAACCAGCCTTGACGGATATGATTACCGTTAGCTACGATAATTTTCATGAAATGGTGCCGACGGGTAAGTCTAAGAACGAGATTTAAGATTAAAAGAGAATATTAATTTTAGTCAGCATTTGACGAGTTTTGGGAGTGTCTTTTTAAAAGGCACTCTTTTTAGTTTTACTTTTTATTCTATATGGTATAATCATAACTATAAAAATTTCATTTTTTACGTATGAAGAGAGATGATACTACATGAAAGTGGTTAATTGTAATAATTTCAAAGTGAACTTTGAAACATACATGGATCAGGTTATGAAGGACGATGAAGAGGTTACCATTCATTGTGAGAATGGTGATTCGGCAGTGCTCATTTCAAAAAAGAAATATGATAATATGATCGAAAATCTGTTTGTCTTAGGAAATGGTGAGAGTTTGAAATTCTTGGAACATTCGAGGAAGCAGTTGAAGAATGGAAAAACGAATCATTTGAAATAATTATGTTGTATAATAATTAATGAAGATTATGTAATCTGCTCATCGATTTAATAGGGTTGATGGGATTGAGTTTATCAACTATAAGTTGATGAACTCTTTTTTATACTTAAGATTAAAAAATGCAGCCTCCATTTAGGAAGCTGCACTTTTTAATTATCGTGTCTGTTTAAACGGTCAAATAATATATCAATTAATCGAATGATTAAATGTGATAAAGTACTAATCGTGATAGATACGATAATAAATTGTAAATAACACACATATTGTCACCAGTGAGCGCATTTAGATTTTTGGTAGTGCATTTGCTCGCTTTAATTATTATACAGTATAATTGCTTTATTATTAAGTTGGGTTATAATAATAAATGTAAATAACACATGGTCACCGATTTTTGGTAGGATTGATGATCGAGAGTTCGTCGGCTTGTCGCTGATGAACTCTTTTTTATTCATAAAAACATATAAAAAGGCTGAAACCCCAATTGGTTTCAGCCTTTTTGGTACTATAGGTCTCGCTAATGTGGAGACATTGACAAGATGGTGCCATTCCCACTAACGCAGGGAGCCTCGTTACTTCTATGATACCATTTCAATTTAATTAAATAAATGCCGTAATGGCCGAAGCAAAGACGATGAGCACTAACCCGAGGTAGGTCAGAGTCATTTCCTTTGGCGTCTTCTTCTGATGTAAGAAGTAGATTCCGGTCAAAGTGGAGACAAGGACGGCTAACTGACCAAGAACGTTGGCGGTTGCCAGACCGTTCATGTCGGGTTGTGCCGAGATTAAGTACATTAACATACCGAAACCTTGCGATAATCCAGCCAGGATGTTTTTGTATGAAACGGATTGAATGAAGACGTTCTCGTCTCTTAGGTTCCATAAACCATAGATGACGGCACACAGTACCATTCCGATGGCCTGAGGGAGAAATGCGTGATTCCCGTCCATGGCCTGCATGCTTGGCAACAACGATTTCATTGATGGCATGATGACCACCTGTGGAGCGGCTGAATAAACTAAGTATCCAAAGGCACCAATGACCTGAAAAATCGTGGCTTTCTTTAAAGCACCCTTATTGGTGGCTTCGGGATTTTGTACCCAAGCAGTCAGAGTAGCACCGAGGATTACGATGATTAAGGCAATAAATCCTAAGACTTTTCCGATAATGCCGGTCCAGTCGCCTAAAACAAAGACACCCCAAAGTGACGTCAAAATCAGCTGGAGAGCCGTGGTAATCGGCATTACTCGTGATGATCCGACTAACTTAAAACCCTTAAACTGCATGATTTGACCAAATCCCCAGCCAAGTCCGGAAATAATCCCGAAGGTTGTACTGATCCAACCGGGTAAGGCCAGTCCTTCAATGAAGAATAGAACAACCGCAAAGACTAAGGTACCAAGGGTGGCACCCAAGATTTGGTTGGCGGGTTTTCCACCAATCTTCGATGAGATCGTGGGGAAGAGTCCCCAACCGACCATCGGTCCTAGACCAATTAATATCGCTAGCCAATTCATAATAATAACCTCCTAAAGTGTATGAATGAATTTTTGAAACGCCGCGGTTCCCTGGTCGTTAAGTTTAAAGACCCCGGCGTTTTCCAAGACGTGCATAAAGGTAATCCCGACTTCTTTGTCGATCACGTCTTGGACGTTGTCGGGACTGAGTTGGTAATTTTGTTTAAGTTGATTGGCCCATGGAACGTGGTAGTCGGCGATGTCGTTGGGCTGATTAAGTAAATATTTTTTGACCTCCGCCAATTCGGGTTTCAGGCGCGCGGGTAAGATGGCACGGCCCATCACCTCAATCAGGCCAATGTTTTCCTTCTTGATGTGCTGGTATTCGGCGTGGGGATGAAAAATGCCATCGGGATACTTCTTTGACGTCTGGTTATCACGCAGGACCACGTAGACCTCAAACTGCCCTTGTTCGTTCATGCGAACAATTGGTGTGACCGTGTGATGCGGTGTCCCGTTCGTTTCAGCGCGCACGTCAACGGCTGGGTCCGAGTATTTGCGCCATTTCTTTAAAATGTGACCGGCGAAGTTAATCAAATCCTGTTTGTTAGGTCCCGTCAGTCGAATCGTCGACATCGGCCAGTTTAAGACTTCGGCCTTAACGTCTGGATACTGGTCTAGGTCAAAGGTGAAACGGGTCTGTGTCTTCATCATCGGGAAAGTGTGGTAGCCGCCCTGGTAGTGTTCGTGACTCAGAATCGAACCACCCACGATTGGCAGGTCCGCGTTACTCCCGATAAAGTACGCAGGAAACATCGAAACGATTTCAATCAGGTTGGAAAAAGTCTGCGCGCTAATCTTCATCGGTTCGTGGACGTCATCTAAAAAGATGCAGTGCTGGTCGAAGTAGGCGTAGGGCGAATACTGAAAGCCCCACGGTTTTCCACCAATCAAGACGTCGATAATGCGGTGATTGATCCGTACTGGAATTTGCGAGTTGCCGTAGTAACCCTCGGTTTGGGCGCACAGGTTGCATTCTGGATAACCAAAGTGGGTGTTCTGACCGGCCTTTGCAATGTCTTTAGGGTCCTTCTCCGGTTTTGACAGATTAATCGTGATTTCGAGTTCACCAAACTTGGTGTCAGTGTCCCAGTGCAGGTTCTTCTTGATGCGAGCGGTCTTAATGTAGTTGTTTTGTTGACTGAGGTGGTAGAAATAGTCCGTGGCCCGTTCTGGCGCTTCGTGGTACAAGTTCCAGAAGTGGTCGTTGACAGCACTTGGAAGTGGCGTATAGAGATTGGTCAATTCCGCCTCTAGTAGCTCACGGTTTTTGAGCGTGTCTTCAATCTGACCATTTTGAATAGCCACGTCGATTAACTGGTTGACCGTCTCAAGCAGTTTGTCGGACGAGTTGGAACTGGTCACGTTCTTTTCGCCCACCAGGTGATACAAGTAATTTATTAGGTACGTGCGGTCCATTGGCCGATACGTTTGACCAGTCGCAATGACCTGGTCCGCGTAGTGTTCAACTAAGTTTTTCATTGTGTTTACCTACCTAAATCTGAATTTCCTTTGGACCGTCCGAAATGTTAGCGATGTAGAAGTCGGCGTCGTAACCGAAGCGGTAACTGTAGGTGTCACCAACGTTCTTGGTGAAGCTGTCAACCTGGTCGGCGGGCACGATAGCGATTGCACAACCACCAAAACCAGCTCCGATCATTCGAGCACCAATCGCACCGTTCTTCCAGGCTTCGTGCACCAATGTGTCAAGGTTGGGTCCGGTAACTTCGTAGTCGTATTCGAGGGAAATGTGAGAAGCGTTCACCAAGCGACCAAATTCAGCAATGGCATTGTTACGCAAGGCTTTGACGGCCCTTAAAGTTCGTTGATTTTCTGAAACGGCATGCCGTGCTCGTTTCAACAGGGTCGCGTTATTGATGGTGTAGGTGTACTCATCAAATTCGTCGTTGGACATAGCACCAAATGACGAGAAGTCGGCCACCTGATTGACGAGTTTTAGAGCGTCCTCACATTCTTGGCGGCGTTCGTTGTACTTGGAATCTTTGAGTCCCCGTTTCTTGTTGGTATTCATGATGACAATTTTGTCGTTTCCAAGTTTAATCGGAACGAACTCGCTCTTCATCGTGTTGGTGTCCAGCAAGATGGCTGTGTCTTTTTTTCCCATATCAACGGCGTACTGGTCCATGATGCCAGAGTTTACACCGATGTCGGTGTTTTCCACGTGTTGGCCGAGTTTGGCTAGTTCTGGTCCCGAGAAGACGTCATCGAACTGGTCGTTTAGGATTTTGCCAAATAACATCTCAATGGAAGCGGAAGATGATAGTCCCGACTCATCCGGTAAAGTGCCGTAAATTAAAATGTTGAAGCCATTGCCCAGTTGGTGACCCTTGTCAGAAAAGGCCTTAAACATTCCCTTCGGGTAGTTAATCCAGCCGTCGTCTTTGTTGATGTTCAGGTCGTCAAGGTCAAATGAGTTCACGCCCGTGTCGGGAAAGTTCTCCGAGTATATTTGGACTTTGTTGTCGCTACTGGGTGTCACTAACGCGTACGTTCCCAGGCTGATGGCACACGGGAAGACGTGTCCACCGTTATAGTCGGTGTGTTCGCCGATTAAGTTGATCCGGCCTGGTGCAAAGTACGCTTTGGTTGGTTTTTGTTTAAATAAATCCTGAAATTTACTGGTTAAGTTACTGATAATCTTGTTCGTTGAAGTTGCTTTTTCAGTCATATCAGACATCTCCTTATCAATCACTTCGTTTAAAATGATTTCTATTTTAAGAGTAAGCGTTTTCAAATATTAAAGCAAGACTTTTTATTCTGTGAAATAATTATTTGATTTAATTGTTACCGAAGGGCTGAACAAGTGGGAGTTGTATGGTAATCTGAAATAAATGATAATGATATTCAGATTTGTGGGGTGAAAAGGAATGAAAAAAGAGCAATGGTGGAAAAAAGCAGTCGTATATCAGGTCTATCCGCAGAGTTTTCAGGACAGTAACGGTGATGGGGTCGGCGACTTAGACGGCATTAGAGAACGGTTACCATACATTAAAAAGTTGGGTGCCAATGTCATCTGGCTTAATCCCATTTATGAGTCACCAGAAGAAGATAACGGTTATGATATTTCAGATTATCGGAAGATTAATCCGAAGTACGGCGACATGAAGTCATTTCAGAAGTTATTAGACCGAGCTCATGAACTGGGCATTAAAATTGTGATGGACTTAGTTGTCAATCATACGTCCGATCAGCACCAGTGGTTTAAGGAAAGTCGCAAATCAAAAGACAATCCGTACCGTGATTACTACTACTGGCGTGATCCGGTTGACGGTCACGCCCCAAACGACTGGGGTTCCTTTTTCAACGGTTCAACGTGGAAGTACGATGAACAAACGGGTCAGTACTACCTGCATCTCTTTGCCGACGGACAGCCTGATTTGAACTGGGAGAATCCCAAAGTCAGAGAAGAAGTCAAAAGCCTGATGAAGTTCTGGTTGGATAAGGGTGTCGACGGTTTTCGAATGGACGCCATTAACCTGATTTCAAAACCAAAAGGACTGCTCAACATGCCCAAACCTGAGAATGCGAAGTACTCCGCTCCTGGTGCAGGGGTCTTGAACGGACCACGTTTGAACGAATTCTTATATGAATTGAATACCGATGTCTTATCGAAATATGACATCATGACGGTCGGTGAAATGTCAGGAACTAATCCAGAACAGGCACTAGAATATACTGGTTTTGACGCACATGAACTTAACATGGTCTTTCAATTTGAACACGTTGAATTGACACCTAATCCTGACACACGACTGAATAAATGGAACGACCAGCCCGTAAAATTGACTGATTTGAAGCGGGTCTTCAATAATTGGCAAACTAAGTTGTACGGTAAGGGATGGAATTCACTTTACTGGAGTAATCATGACCAACCACGAGCTGTTAGTCGATTTGCGACTGATAAACCAGAGTATCGGAAGTTGGCTGCTAAAATGCTGGGAACGACACTCCACATGATGCAAGGAACACCATACATTTTTGAGGGTGAAGAACTCGGGATGACGAATGCCCACAAAGAAGACTTGAGTCAGTATGAAGATATTGAAACAATTAATGCTTACGACCAATTTGTTAAAAAGGAGAAGATTGTTTCACCAACAAAAATGATGAGCTATCTGGCTCATATGTCTCGGGATAATGCGAGAACACCGATGCAGTGGAATGATTCCAGGAATGCTGGCTTTTCCACTGGGACACCTTGGTTTGCGGTAAATTCAAATTACAAAGAAATTAACGCGAAGGATGAAGTTGATGATCCAAACTCGGTCTTTGCTTACTACCAGAAGTTAATTGAACTACGAAAGAATAATCCAATTATCATTGAAGGAGACTTTGAACTGCTAGACCCAAACGATGAGGAAGCCTTTGCCTACAAGCGTCATTATCAAGATAAAACTTTGTTGGTTATCAGTAATTTCACTGATCACGAGGTAGAACGTGACTATTATGTGCCTGATGGTGCGGAAAAGTTGATTGGAAATTACGCTGATGATGCTGGTAAGCAGTTGAGGGCATATGAGAGTAAAGTGTATAGAATGAAATAGATAGAAAAAGATCGAAACGGTTAATACAACCGTTTCGATCTTTTTCTATCTATTTACAAGATATCAGTTATCTTAGTTATTGGTATAAACATTGGATAAATATTAGGCTTATAATCCCACTTATCTGCATCACATAGATAATCAAATCCAAACATCTCATAAAACTCTGATGCACTTGGCAAAGCTTCTAAATATATTCCAGATATTCCTAAATGATTTTTAGTATAAGACCAAAATAAGTTTTTAAATAGATTTAGAATTAAAGTAGTACCAATATGTTTTTGTTGAGCACTTTTATCTACACCTAAATACATTAAATTCAAAACTGGTAATATAAAGTTTTTGTGAGAACCATTTATAGTTTCTTGGTCATTAATTGGACTTAATGACTTATATTTATCTTTGTCGGAATTTGTAGTTAATCTTAATGATCCAACACTATTTGTGCAAAAACCACTGATTACTTTTTCGCTAATGTTTTTATCAATAAACAATTCAGTATTTGTCTGGTAATGTGCATCAGAGTTTATTGCATCATTTATTATAAAATTATTTAATTGCTCTATCCCGCAGTTAAAATTCATTAATTCTTTACTATTTACCATAGAACTATTTAAATCTATGATTGAACAATTATTTTCCATTAATTATATTTTCGAATAATGCTTTTTGCAATGACTTTTTTGCTTGATTTACACTATTTTTATAGTTTTGAGTTTTTCTAGTGCGTTTAGAAGGAACAAGTATATTAGAAACTTTATTAAATTCTTTGGATGAATTTACAGAAATAGTATTATTTAATGGTTTTACACCCATGATGAATTCCTCCTTTTAATTCTCTATATAATTATAATACGATAATTGTATATTACTGTAAATAAATTTGATACACTTTCTTTGTAATCACTTTAATTAGCTTAAGTAAACAATGATTTAGTGATAATATTCATTATATAAACAATTTTTAGAACTATGGGATGGGAACTTTTTTATGAAATCAGAACTAGGATTTGAAGATGAACTAATTGATCATTTAACTAAAATTGGAAACGATAAACAGTGGCAATATGATCCTAATATTAAAACGACTGAGCAGTTATGGAATAATTTCAAAGCGATTCTTGAACAACATAATCAAGATAAATTAGATAAGCCATTAAGTAATAATGAGTTTTCTCAAGTTAAACGGCAAATTGAGGATCTTCATACTCCATACATGGCAGGTCGTTTTTTGTATGGTTTTAACGGCCAGTCAGAAGTAAGTGTTGATCTAGATAATGGAAAACAGGCTATTTTAACTGTTTTTAAACAGGATCAAATTGGTGCCGGAGATAATATTTATCAAATCGTTAACCAAATTGAGAGACCTGCGAAGATCTCTGGAAGAAGAGATCGTCGTTTTGACGTTACCATGTTGATTAATGGTCTTCCTATAATTCAAATCGAAGAAAAACGAGCTGATCATCCCGTTAAAGAAGCATTTAATCAGATGCAACAGTATATTGATGAAGGTCAATACACTGATATTTTTTCGACGCTTCAAATCCTAGTGGGAATGACACCCAATGAAACACGATACATGGCTAATACTACGTACGATGATTTTAATACGGATTTTGCTTTTCAATGGGAAAAAGAAAGTAATAATGAGCCAGTATTAAACTGGCGTGATTTTAGTAATCGAGTACTATCAATTCCCATGGCTCATGAAATGGCAACCAACTACATGATTTTAGACGGATCTAGAGGTCATCAAAGTATTAAAGTCATGCGTCCTTATCAAGTTTATGCTACAAAACGTGTCATCAATAAACTAAAAACGGCAACTTTTGAAAAAGCAGACCAAAAATTAGGTTATATTTGGCACACTACTGGCTCAGGTAAGACCATTAGTAGTTTTAAAACAGCTTGGTTAGCTTCACGTCTCCCTAATGTTGATAAAGTCGTCTTCATTGTTGACCGGCGTGCTTTAACGCAACAAACGGCTGAAAGTTATTCCGCTTATGATCCTGATAGTGATGATAATAATAAAAATGGAGTAGTTGATAATACTGCCAACGTCAGAGATTTAGCTAAAAAGTTGAAAAGTAACGGTAATGGAATTGTTGTAACATCGATTCAAAAGCTAGATAAATTAGTTCAAAGAAAAACCAAATTACCTGATAAAAACATTTTGTTTATCGTCGATGAAGCCCATCGTTCCACTAGTGGTGATATGTTGCAACGTGCTAAAGATGCATTTCCACATTCTGAATGGGTTGGATATACAGGAACGCCAAAATTTGCTGATAAAAATGGTAAAAGTGATGGACCCACGACTCGAGAAATTTTTGGTGATTTGCTTCATGCTTATACCATTCGTCAGGCGATTGCCGACCATAATGTGCTTGGATTTAAAGTTGACTTTAATACTACCTTGCCAGAATCAATTCTAAGAACCCAGTATTTACCTGAATTCTATCGACAGAAGTATCCCAAATGGTCGCAAAAAAAAATTGACAATAAGATTGATAATCTAACTCAAGCTGATATGGATGATCAGGTATCAAGTAGTGTTTATGATTATAATGAAGATCACATTAATAAGGTTGTTGATGATATTCTTTTAAAGTGGAAGAATCGTTCTGTGAATTACCAATATAGTGCCATTTTGACTACTCATGTTGGTGGGATGGCTTCATCATCTAAAATGGCTAAAATGTATTATGATGCAATTACTAAGAAAACGGCTAATTCTGATCATCCATTAAAAGTCGCGGTAACTTTTAGTAACGACAATTCCAACAAAGATAATATGGGAGAAACTAATCGGAATTTACGTGATGCTATAAAACAATATAATCAAACGTTTGGGACAAATTTTGATGACACCACTTTTAAAGAATACCGTGAAGATGTGATGTCACGACTAAATCGTAGTGTTTCAGATGGTAATTATCTTGAGCTAGTAATTGTAGTGGATCAACTTTTAACTGGATTTGACGCCCCTACATTAAATACGTTATATGTCGATCGAACTTTACGCGGGGCTAATTTAATTCAGGCTTATTCCAGAACTAATCGGATTCAAGACTCTAACTACAAATGGTTCGGACGCATTGTTAATTATCGTTGGCCCAAGCTGTCTGAAGATTTAATGAATGATGCACTAGCGGTATATGCCAACAAAGATTCTGCTAATTATCAAACCAAACTTCCAATGGATGAAGAAGCAGATGAGGCTGTAATCCTTCCTGATTATAAGGACATGATCACTGAAACGTCTGATGTGGTTGATAAGTTAGATACCTTAACCAATGGATTTCAATATATCTCACCTAGTCGTGATGAGGATAAAGAGACTTTAAAGTTATTAAGGACATACAATAATAATGTTGTAGCTTTGAAACAGTACGACGAGTACGATTATGATCATCCAAATGATTTATTAAATCAGCTTGGTATTTCTGAAGACCAGGAGGTTGCATTAACCACTAAGATCCAACGGGAATTAAAGAATACATTTAAAAAAGATGATCCTGATTTTGAGATTGACTTTAAAATGGAACATATTAATGAAATTGATGTTGATTACGATTACCTTAGAGAATTATTGGCTAAACTTGCCAATCAAGTCAACGACCAAGACGAAGATGGGGCTGTAGAAACATATAACAAATTGAACGATATCGCCAATCAAGTTGATGAAAAATATGCTCAAAAAATCAAACGAACTGCTGAAGCAATTAAAAATGATGAAATCGATAAATCTAAACTTGGTGCTTATCCCTTAAAAGGTGATGACATGAAAGATTTGATGGATAATCAGGAAGACCTATCACGACGAAGTGAGATCTTAAAATTTCGCCAAAAGTATGGATTTGTTGATGCTGATGGAACTAAAGATTTGTTTAATAAGATCTTAGATCGTCATATCTATGGGAATGATGATCTTGATAATAACGGAGAATTAAAAAAGATTATTAATTTAGCTCAAAATTATTATCAGCAAGATGCCATTGATCCAGAAGTTAAGTCACTTTCAAGGATTAAATACAGAATTAACTTACGTAAAGCAGTAGAAAAATTTGCAGATAATTTAACTCAAGAATATTAAAAATAGAGAAGGAACTAAATAATGGCTGAAAAACAAACAAAAGAAGCACAAGATATAACTTCTGAATTATGGGCGATGGCGAATGAGCTTCGTGGGAATATGGATGCTAGTGAATATCGGAACTACATCCTGGGTTTTATGTTCTACCGTTATTTATCTGAACGTCAGGAACAATACCAAAAAAATGCTGATTTATTTGATTTACAAGACGGTGAAACCATCAATGACGCATATGTAAAAGCTGTTAAAGAAGATCCTGATAGCTTAAAGGATTATTTGGAAGATGCTGCCGATTCACTTGGATATGCCATTGCACCCCAATATACCTGGGCTACGATTAATCAAAAAGTTGAAGATGGCACAATTACTGCCACTGACTTTCAAGAAATGTTTGACGATTTTAACCGAAACGCTCAGATCAATAAGGAAGCTCGCCAAGATTTCAGTGGCATCTTTACTGATATGAATCTTAACAATTCTCGTCTAGGGAATAACATGAGTTCTAGAGCCCGTGCTCTTAACAATATCGTTAAAATGGTTAATAAATTTAACTATAATGATGCAGACGGGCACGATATTCTTGGGGATGTTTATGAGTATTTAATTGCTAAATTCGCTAGTAGTTCTGGTAAAAAAGCGGGTGAGTTTTATACTCCTCATGAAGTTTCCAAATTGTTGGCAGAATTAGCAACTTCTGACTTTAATGGAATTGATCATCAGTTTACGGTTTATGATCCTGCCATGGGTTCTGGTTCGCTTCTTTTGACTGTTCAAGATGTGTTAAAACATAAGGGTTATGAAGGCCGAGTTAGTTTCTTTGGACAAGAATTAAACACGACAACCTATAACTTGGCACGAATGAATCTTATGATGCATGGTGTGGAGTACCAAAATATGGATCTACGAAACGCTGATACACTAGAAATGGATTGGCCAGATGGAATGGACAGTGATGGTGTCGATCATCCGCGAAACTTTGATGCTGTGGTTGCTAATCCACCTTACTCTGCCCATTGGGATAATAATGAACGAAAGATGAAAGATCCACGTTTTAGAGATTTTGGTCGTTTAGCACCTAAGTCGAAAGCTGACTTTGCTTTTGTTCTGCATGCTATTTATCATTTATCGAACGAAGGTAAGATGGCAATTGTTTTACCACACGGGGTTCTATTCCGCGGAGGAGCTGAAGGTACCATTAGAAAAACTTTGATTGAAAAAAATTATTTAGATGCTGTTGTTGGACTCCCAGCAAAACTTTTCTATTCAACTTCAATTCCGACGGTTGTCTTGGTATTCTCTAAGCATCGTAGTAATAAAGATATCTTCTTTATTGATGCCTCAAGTGATTTTGAAAAGGGCAAGAATCAAAATGTTTTACGTCAACAAGACATTGATAAGATTGTTGAAACTTATAAGAAACGAGAAGACGTAGATAAATACGCTCATAAGGCTGACTTAGACGAAATTAAAGAGAATGAATTTAACCTTAATATTCCGCGTTATGTTGATACTTTTGAGGAAGAACCACCCGTAGATGTTGATAAATTAGTATCAGACATTCAATCTACTGATAAGGAAATTAGTGGACTAGAGACTGATGTATCAGGAATGTTGGACGATCTTGTGGGTCAGGATGCTGTCGCTCAACAGCAGCTTGAGCAAATTAAGGGGCTGTTTAAATGAAAAATGAAGAAATGACTCCAAAAATTAGATTTAAGGGATTTACTGATCCTTGGGAGCAGCGTAAGTTCTATGACAATTTAGACGATGTCTTGGATCATCGAGGTAAGACACCAAAAAAGATTGGGTTGGAATGGAGTGATAATGGTAATATTCTTGCTCTTTCAGCTTTAAATGTAAAAAATGGATATATTGATAACTTAGTAGATGCACACTTTGCTGATGATAATCTTTATAAAAAATGGATGGGGGACAAAGAACTTAATGCTGGTGATGTTCTTCTTACTACAGAAGCCCCAGCTGGAAATGTCACATTGGTTCCTGATAATAAAAAATATATATTAAGTCAGAGAATAATTGCATTTAAAACAAATAAATTCAAAGTGAATAATGAGTTTTTTGAACAATACTTAAGATCTAACCTATTCCAACGACAAATTATGAAAATATCTTCTGGTGGAACGGCCAAAGGAATAAGTCAAAAAAACTTAAAAAAAATAGTAACTAGTATGCCAAAAACTATAGAAGAACAATTAAAGATCGGTATTTTTCTTTCTGATATTGATTCACTTATCGCTGCCAATGAACGTAAATTAGAACAGTTAAAGCGACTAAAAAAGTTGTTAATGCAACGAATTTTTAGTCAAAATTGGAGATTTAAGGGATTTACTGACCCTTGGGAGCAGCGTAAGTTATTGGAAATCACAACTTTATTTCATGGATTAACGTATTCACCTAGAGATATTAGAGATAGAGGAACATTAGTTTTACGTTCCTCAAATGTCTCGAATGACCATGTAGTACTAAATGACAACGTATTTGTTGACAATAAAGTAGTGAATTCTTCTAATGTAAATACAAACGACGTTATTATGGTTGTACGTAATGGGAGTCGTTCATTAATTGGGAAGCATGCGATTATACGTAATAAAATGAATAATACAGTTATTGGCGCTTTTATGACTGGTTTAAGAGGTAATGGAAAATTTATTAATGTTCTTTTAAGTACTAATTTATTCAAAAAAGAAGTAAATAAATGTATTGGTGCTACTATAAATCAAATTACAAACAATGATTTAGAATCTATGAAATTTTTTGTACCTAATGAAATAGAACTGAAGTTAATTGGAAATCTATTTTCAATGTTTGATTCTATTATCGCTGCCAATGAACGTAGGATCGATGAACTCAAAAATCTGAAGAAATATTTGATGCAAAACATGTTTGTTTAAAAAATACGTATAAATGCCAAAAAAATGTGAATTACGATCCTGGTGAGTGAAACCTTTAGGATAAAATAAGTCGTTAGCTTTCTAACGACTTATTTTTTATGGAGGTGCTTTAATGGCACAGGATGTAAAGTTTCACGAATATTTTTATCAATGGATGAGGTTATATAAGTTAGATGCGGTAAGGGATATTACTTATGAAAAGTACATTATGACTCATAAGCAGTTGGTAAAATTGGCACCGGAACTATTGTTGTCAGACCTTAGTAGATTATCGTATCAACAACTTTTAAATGATTATGCTGAAAGTCATGAACGACAAACAACGATGGACTTTCATCGGCATTTAAAGGGATCATTGATTGATGCATTAGAAGAGGATTTTATTGATCGTGATCCCACAAGAAAAGCGATTATTAAGGGTGTGAAACAACGGAAACACAAGACTAAGTATTTACATCAATATGAATTACAGGCACTTCTAAACTCATTAGATTTAGGTTCTGAAGTTAATTGGGATTACTTTATTCTATTGATAACTAAGACAGGATTAAGGTTTGCAGAAGCTTTAGGAGTTGCTCCAGAGGACTTTGATTTTGCTCATCAGACACTTAATATAAGTAAAACATGGAATTATAAGTCAGCTGAAGGTGGCTATGCACCAACAAAAAATCGATCTTCAGTCAGAAAGATACCTCTAGATTGGCAAACAGTAATCCAATTTTCTCAGCTAACGAAGAATTTACCGCAAGATAAGCCAGTTTTCGTTCATGGTAAAGTTTATAACGATACGATTAATCATAAGTTAGAACGATTGTGTAAGAAAGTTAATATTCCTGTTATTTCGGTCCATGGATTACGTCATACTCATGCGTCTTTGTTATTATATGCTGGTGTTAGCGTTGCTTCGGTAGCGAGAAGACTGGGACATTCTAATATGACGACAACGCAACAAACATATCTTCATATTATTCAGGAGTTAGAAAATCAGGATAATGATAAAGTCATGAAACATTTGGCTAGTTTGATCTAGATTGTGAAATTAAATAGTTAAAAACTTAAAAAAGTATCCATATTTTTCTGTATGGATGCTTTTTTGCTTAAGTTCATTGGCAGCGATAACGCTATCTATTTTAGTAAAAATTTTTCCAATTTTTTTCTGTTCTTCAATATTGGGTATCAAAAGTTTCTGTCTCAAAAAATCTTTAGCTACCAAATTAGTCATCATAGTTGCCTTTGTCGTTGACATTCGTAGTATATTTTTCATAATCGGCTCGTAATGAATATAATATTTCCAATAATTTAAATTATATTCACTAATTGGTCTAAAGACATCAAAAACATGTGAAACAATTCCATCTCCAATATCATTTTCAACGAATCTTCCAAAGGAAAAATTATTACTCTTGTTCCCTTCGAATGCAATATCACCTAATCTAAAAATATTATAGGTTTTCATATATTGAGTCGATGACTTTTGATTTACATCTTTAAAATACATTTCCGCTACTGAAATTATATTATCTTCTGTAAATTTCCCTTTAGTATTCTTTTCACTAATTTTCTTATAAAGAGTATTTAACTTACGCTGCTCCCAAAAGTAAGCTAAATACACAAAGCAAATATGCGCTTTAGTTTGGGAGCAGCGTAAGTTAAGTGCGTTATATAAAAATAATAATGAACGCAATGAGGATAAATTTAACAATGATAAGACTATTTCTATTGCACAAATGAAATTTAAGTCAGGTGGAAATGGTGCTGCATTATCATCTATGGATAAATATAAAGTTTTAAGAACTGGTGATATTGCGTTTGAAGGTCATACAAACAAATATTTTTCATTTGGAAGATTTGTTTTGAATGATATTGGTGATGGTATTATGTCACCAAGATTTATATGTTTACGTCCTGTTAATAAGTATCCATTAAAATTTTGGAAGGAATATATTCACTATGAACCAATGATGGAAAAAATCTTAGTTAAATCTACAAAAGCAGGAACGATGATGAATGAGTTAGTAGTTCGAGACTTTTTGAAACAAAATATATTTATTCCTTCCGTTAATGAACAAATACTTATTGGAGATTTATTATCTAAAACTGAAAATATTATCGCTGCCAATGAACGTAATGGATTTTATCGTTGTGAGCTAATAAATTCTTTCACAATATTGTTCCACAAGAAATTTTATTAATAAATTTATTTGACGGAATACACGTAAACTTATAATCTTAAACCAAATAAGAAATATTGAGGACGAATAATTGGAACCATTTACTATTAAAACTTTCTTTCCGGATAGAGATCCCAGTGGATTTAGAATATCAGAGATAACAAGTCAAACGATTCAAGCATTTTATATACCAAGAGACGTATTAAAAAGATTAATTCAAAGTCGAGAAGAATTAAGTTGGAATGGTGTATACACATTATTCAATAGTTCTTTAAATAAACAGACTGTGTATATTGGTGAAGCAGAAAATGTTGGACGTCGTTTGGTTCAACATTTAAACAATGAACCTTGGTTGACAATTGCGGTTGCATTTGTAGTGAATAACAAAAATCATCAATTATCTAAGGCTGACATTAAGTATCTAGAAAACTTGATGTATCAAAAAGGAGAAAAATCAAATGTTATGGAATTATATAATGGAAATACTCCGCATAAGTCTTTTGTTGAAGAATCAAGAAGATATGACTTGCAAAATATATTTAAAAAAATTGACCTTTTATTAAAATCTCTTGGATTTTCAGTTTTTAGCAAAAATAATCATCATGATAGTTATCTATACATGAATGGAAGAGAAAGTCTTGCAGTTGGAATTTATAATAAAGATGGTAGTTTGACAGTAAAAAAAGGGATCTAAGCTCTCCCGTCTAGGATTTGCTCAATCATTTGATGACTTTGATCTATTAAAAAAATTAGAAGAATCTAATATTATTAAAAATGATATTTTTCAGTCTGATTATAAATTTCATTCACCATCAAGAGCCGCAAAAATAATTTATAAAAGTAGTGCCAATGGATTAACACTTGGGCATGTTAAAGGTGGGAAAACATTAAAAGAAATAAACAAGTGATGACAATTTTAAATCTAATAATTATATGATGTTTTTTGTATCAAGTATTTAAATACATTTAAAATTTAGATTAATAAGTAAATTACTGCAAGAAAAAAATTTAAACCGTTTGAATATTAGTATAAATCCTTGAGAGTATAAATTTACACAAAATGTCTAATTCTTTTATAACATTTCGTATTTGGTACTAGAACTTATTTTTTATGATAATGGTTCCATATTGTCTACACTCCAAGTATATGGAGTCTATTTTCAATCATCATCTTATTCATAAGATCATTTCCATCACTTGGGTTTAACTCTTGACCATATTTGTTTAATAATTGAGTTACAATCTTTAGTTGTTCTTTAGGAATAATATTGTCTGGATAATTATTTTTTCTTGCATAACTCAGTGAATATTTGAATGTTAAATTTACGTTTGAATTGTATAAATGAGTAGTCTCAAAGATTGATTTAAAATATGAATAATCAGCATTACCTAAAGAATGTCCAAATATAACGATTTTTTTAATATTTTCATCAATTAAGTCTTCATATTTGTTAAAGCTTTCGGATAATACTCTGTATGTTTTTGTAAATGGGAAAACACTACTGTCTGGATTTATATCTTCACTTCCAATACCTATTATAATTGGATGGTTGGAATAATTATTATTTGGAAGTACTGATCCATGAATGTGTCTAACTTTACTTATATATGAATCGTCTTTTTTTATAATTGGTGTGTAATTAAATGTTAAAACATTGTAATTTTTGCTTTCGTTTAAATCGTTAGGATTTTTTGTTAATTTATCTAAATATTCATTGTAGATTGTGGGATTTATTTTAAGAGTAGAAATGTATTTTTTGAAATTATTTTCAAATTTTTTAAGTTGGTTAAATAATTCATTATAAGTATTCTGATCATCTACGTAGGGTTTATATTTACTTATATTATAAGGAGAATTATAATGAAAACCTTTTTTTCTTTTGAGTAAAAAAGGTAATATCATTCCTTTGAAATCATCAATGAAGTAAGAAAGATTTTTGTCATGGTCATGTAGCGGTTTTTGAAATCTCCAATATGCAAAATTTCCAATTAATTTTTTATTGTCAATTTCTTCTTGGTTGTTGATAAAAATATTAAAATCATTTTTTTTATAATCTTGAGATTTACTTTTATTATTTTCTGAATTTTTACCAAAAAAAGATCCTATTTGTGATTCAACATTTTTCCAATTATTGAATTCGTATGGAGAATTTGGCAATTTATTGTTTAAATATTTTAATAATAGTAAATATAAATCCCAAAAACTTAAAATTGATGGTTTAAATTTATTGAATGTTTGTTCTACTTCAGTAAAAATTTCCTTTTCATTTTTGTTATTTGGATTTTTTGTAGTAACTTCAAATAAATTGTTTAATATGTTATTGAATTCATCCTTTTCTTTATTAAAGTTTTCGTCAGTATTATGTTCAAAATAATCTTGGAATCTCGTACTTAATCCTAAACTTAAATCAAACCCATTTCCGATAATTACAAGTGTGTCTGCTTCTTTTTGTTGTTCTTCTGTCATCTTTCACTTCACTCCTTATTATATGTGGTATAGAGATGTTTTATTTGTGAATCTATTGATTATTTCATTAGTAGTATAATATTGCAATACAATTGCTGGTAAAACAAGTTACCAAGGTAACCATCAATGAATAGCATTAACTGGCTTGGTAACTGAGCGAATTCTAGATAAGTAAAAAGACTCACATCGATATAAAAACGATGTGAGTCTTTTATATTCTACCAGTAAATATTTATTTAATTATTTCCCTTCCCATTGCTTTCCCAGACTCTTCCTTTTGTCTAAAATCTTTCCTTTGTTTTTCATCTAATCCATCCAGATACCATGATCCTTCAAATGGATTTCGGTGCTTAGGCGTTAGTTTTAAAGAGCCATCACTTTCTTTTCTGATGTCAAAGTCAGTGCCTTCAGGATAGTTAAATCGTTTTGGAATCGTAATCACATTTTTATTTCCAACTTTTCTAAGTCTCATTAGTAATTCCCCCCCTTCAAAAGTTTGTATAATGACGATTTTACCTAGCACTTCAATCCTCAGTGCGCTATGCTTAAACTGTAATGATTATTCATTAACATTAATTACTTAATTTTAACTAGGAGGGGTCCATGAAAAAGCAAAGGTATTTCATCATTACTGGAGCATTAGTACTGTTAGTGGTGGCCTTAGCTGGCACGGGTTTTGCCGCATTCCACCATGCTCACAAGAAACAGACCAGTAAAGGGATGAGTATGGCCAGTTTTCCAGCAAAGTTCCGCGGGACCTGGTACTCGTATTCGACTAAAACTAATCAATACAGTGTGATCCGCAACACGAAAAAGACGAGTTCGGCGACTATTTATGGAGCCGACTCCACGCCTGATACATATCGTGTCACAATCCATCAAACCAAGTATAAGCCTCATTTTAAAGAAATCAGCAATCGCACTAAGCTCAGTAACAGTTACATAAAAAAGACCGAAAATTGGTCGTTGTTACGCAACATGAGTTACATTCCGTGGCAATCCGGTCCAAAGGGAAGGGCGGCCACCGTTAATCTGTACGGATGGACGCAATCAACTGGTGACGGGATTTACCTCCAGGAACGACGGCAAAAAGTCGACGATTACCACGTTGACATGCTGACGTACGTGAACAACGGGATGAATCCGATCGTTGACATGAACGAGGGTGGTCACTTCTATCGTAGTAAGCAACTAGCGCAGAAGTTAGCTGGTCGCAGGTATCATCGTGAGTTTCGGTACGTTAAAGACTACTAAATCATTTCAATAGATTACTTAAGTCTTCCCATCCGCATCCACCTGAAAGCGGACCGTGATGGTTAGAATTACCACCATCTTGACAGCCAAACAAGTTATTCACCAGTCTGGATATTTTTTCCTCCAGACTTCTGATTTTGTATGAATACTCCTCCTGTTTCTTGATAAAGGGAAAAGAGCCGTCCAGATAGATCGGAGTGACGATGTCGTTGAAGTACAGTTCCAGGCGGTCGTCACCCTTACGAATCACATGATTGAGGTTGTGATAGGCAACCCACGACGTGTTGCGCTTGCAGTGGTCAATGGATTTTAAGCGTAGGAGTTGGACGTCATTTCGGACGTACGGGATGTTCTTGTTAATCTGACAGTGACTCGCCAGCGCTTTGATTTTTGCAAGGGACAGGTGGTTCTTTTGCCACAGCTCCTTCGTCAGAACGTTGGTGGTTTGTTTCACGAGGGAATCAAATTGGTTGTGGGCGTCCTTTAAATTGATGAGCAACAGGACCGAGTTCCAGTTAATGGAGTAGGTGGTCAGTTTCCGGTTCACCTGTGACGGTAAAATCGAGTTGATGTCGACCGCAAATTCGTTGCGCATCTTTCGCTTAAGTGGTTCAGATAAATTCAGTGGTAATTCATTTAGTTCCATAATATTTCTCCTTTTTTGTTAGTTCATTATTTAGATACGGACTTTAAGGAGAAATTTTTCATGAATTTCGATTATTTAAAATAAAATCCTATTAGCACGATTAAAAAATAAGCCCTAGTGATCATCACTAGGGCTTATTAGTATTTCAATGTGTGAAAGATTATTTGAGGTATTTACGGCGCTTGTCAGCTAATCCAAAGATCCCCGTCAGAGCGGTGAGAAGTCCGACGATTGATAACCAAGTGGTATTTGATTGGCCGGTTTGAGGAAGGGTCACGTTTGAAGTTCCCTGCTTCTGGTTCGTCAGATTGTTAACTCCAGTGGTTTGACGATAAGCAAGCGGTGAGGTGGTTAAACGAGCACCGGCTTGTTTACTGATTCGGTACTTAACTTCAGTTAATGGGGTTACGCTGGACGTGTTGGTCTGGGCACTTTCAGGACGAACCGTTTCCGCGTGGTTGATGTAAGCTGCCCGTGGTTTCGTGGTCCGTTGGGCCCTGTCAATGGCGTGGTTAATGATTTGAGCGTGCGCCTTTTTGGTCGTGTTTTGACCACTAGTTTGGTTAGCAGCTTGCTCGTCACGAGCCAATGCGGCTTGGTCCTTTGCCAGGTCACTCTTAGCCTTGTCCAAAGCGGCTTGATCAGCGGCTGCTTGTTTTTCAAGGTCGGCTAACTTTGCTTTATCGTTGGCAAGTTTGGCCTTGGCGTTCGCTAAGCTATTGGCTTCATTTTGGTAATTAATCAGTTGTTTTTGTAAAGAAGCTAGCTTAGCTTGGTCATCTTGCAATTGCTTTTCTGCTTTTTCAAGGGCCTTTTGTTTATTGATGAGGTCTTGGGTGGCCTTGTCTAAATCACTTTGGGCCTGTTCGTTTGCGGCCGTTGCCTTCTGCAACTTGCTTTGATCGTTATGGAGTTGGTTGACGTCGTTTGCGACCCGTTGTTTAGCCTGAGCTAACTTGTTCTGCAGGCCAGGAAGGGCAGCGTTGTTGTGGTCGATGATTTGTTGCTTTTGAGCAATCTGCTTGTTTAAGTCGTTGATTTCGGTCTTGGCCTTGTGAATGTTAGCGGACCATTGGGCTGGATTGTACTGGGTAACTTGCTTTTCATCGTTAGCTAATTGATTGGTCAAGCGTCCTAGTTTGTTTTGTAAGTTTTGTAGAATTTGTTGATTACGTTTGATTGCTCCCTTACAGTCCGAGATTTCTTCGTCCGTGTCATTGATTTGGCGTTCCAGTTTTTCGGGGCTCGCGATAAATGTATCACTTACATTAAACTTAGTTGAATCCTGAATTTGACTTGGGCTAATCAAAACAAAGTGAATTTGACCGTAGTTATCAACGCCGATGCCAAGGTACTTGTCGTTATTGACGTTTCCGGTCTGCGGGTCGAGACCTAAAAGACTCATCTCGTGGGCATCCGATGCCTTACTGTCATTAAACAGCAAGTTCATAATTATACTGTAAAGTTTGGAGTAGATGGTATCCATAGTGGTGTAATTGTCAAAGGTCAAATCACCAGGGGTAACGATTTCATAACCGTCCGCTCCGGGGTAAACTTTCAGCCCATACTTGGCTGCCAAATTGTTGATGGCGTTGACGTCATAACCATTTTGGCTATTAATATTCCAATCATCTTGATTATAAGCGTTCATCAAGTCGTTAATGAATTGGTTCATGCTCCAACCACCGATTTCAATGTCCGTGGTACCAAACTGTTTGTGGATTTGATTAATGAGCCATTGGACGTATTCTGCCATTTCGAGTTGTTGATTATTGGTAAATTGCGGGGTTTCCTGGCCATTACTGTTAGACTCGACGTAGACATAATCCTGTTTCGCAATGTCACTCGGTTGATAGTGGTTGGCGGCCATTGCCGCATTATCAAACTGGTTGAACCAGTCGGAGGCGTTTTCGTTTGGGTGTTGTTGTTTCCATTGCTGAAAACCCTGTAAGGTCATGCCAGCGGGAATGTGAATACTCTGCTCAAAGGCACTCTCAGACTGTTTTTCGTCGTTTAATTGACTTTGAGCGTCACTAAGGGTTGAGTTCCACGAACTAATATTATCTTGCGCGTTACTAATGTCCTGGTTCGTTTTGTTGACGGCATCTTGGTCGTGTTTAACGTTGTTTTCGGCCTCGTCATGCTTTTTCTTGGTGGCGGCTTGCCACTTGTCTAGGTTATCAAGCGTGGTCTGGGTATCCGCTTTTTGTTGCTTAGCCTGGTCTTGTTTTTGTTGGGCGTCCTTGGTGCTCTGTTCGTTGTTGTCAACGGCACTTTGCGCCTGATTTTGCGCATCAGTATCGTGGTTTAACTGATTCTGGTCGTTATTAACGTCGTTTTGGGCTTGGTTTTGAGCCTGTTGAGCGCTGTTGGCATTCTTTTGGGCTTTATCAACCGCGTCTTGAGCGTTATTTTCGGCCTGTTGATCATTATCAACTTGACTTTGGTCCTTTTTAACGTCGTTGCCGGCCTGATTAATTTGGTCCTGGGTCTTTTTGATGTTAGAAGGAGTGGCATCGGCCGCTTCTTTTTGGGCCTGATCAACTGCGGTTTGGTCTTTATTCACCACACCCTGTTGATTGTTGACGGCTTGAGAGTCGGAGGCTTCGTTCTTTTGGTCGGTGTTTACAGCCGTCTTGTCGTGGTTGACCTGATTTTGATCAGTTGAAACGGCATTCGACGTCTCATTTTGCTGTTGACTAGTGGGCTGTGTCTGGACGTTGGCACTAACAGGATTGTTAAATGTTCCCACTGCAAAAATTCCAGAAGCCACTAAGGCACTCCCGGCAGTGATCTTGAGCCAACGTTTATGTAACTTTACTAGATTGTCACGCGACTGATGGTCACGATCGGTTGGCACTTGATAATTATCTTTTTTGATAAATTTACTCATAATATAAGTCCTTTCTGCTTATTAATTATTCTACGTAATTGATAATACATTAAAGTTTCTTATAATACAATTGTTTTAAGTAAAAAATGATAATTATGTGAGTTAATTTTATTTCGATAAATAAAAACCAGCACTCAAAGCGCTGGTTTAATCGTATTTCGATTAAGGTTAGATGACCCACCAAATAATCAAAGCGATGATGAAGACAATTAGAGCCAATCCGAGCCAGTCTTTATACGTTGGCCGGTGTAGTGTCATCGTGATAGTTAAGTGCTTTCCAATTTTCCATTCTCTCGTTTTCATGTCGTACCTCCATATGTAATTAGTAATAGTGTGTTATACTAAAAATGTAGTAAGGAGCGAGCGCAAATCGCTCCCTAAATGAATTACCATTTAAAAACAAGTTTAAAGCCTATGATTTCTAAGTTTATTTTGACGGTTAACTTAGCAAGTCTGGGCTTTTTTATTTTCAAATGAGGCAATTTCATCACCTCCTTACTACATTTACTACAATACACTAGTATGGAAGCATTTAAAATACTTTTTCCATTTCATTGTGTATAATATTAAATTAATTTATTTTTAATGATAAAAGTGTTCTACTTTCTCAACAATTCTCGCTTCTTTTGTTCAAACTCTTCTCTAGTAATAATGTCATCGTCCATTAACTTTTTGAACTTACGAATCTCATCTGCTTCTGAAACGGGTGAGGGAGTGGCTTCTTTTGAGAAAAAGGTGGTGAGAGTACTTGTCAGCATCCCCACAAAGCTAATCCCAACCAACATCAAAACGACGGCAATTCCCTTGCCAATCTTGGTTTTGGGACTAATGTCGCCGTAGCCGGCGGTCGTGGTGGTTGTAATGGCCCACCAGATCGAGTTTGTGAGCGACGTGTTTTCGACGATGGAGTAGAGGCCGGCCGATAGCAAGATGATAATCGTACATATGATTAATAGGTAAATGAAGCCATTGGTTTGAAGAAACCGCTCGATTCGTTCCTTGAATTTGCCAAGAACACCCGCAACCCTGAAAAGTCGGAAGATGCGAGTTAATCTGGTTACCCGGGAAATTTTGAAAAACGAGAGACCATACCCAAACGGAATGATTGCGAGTAAATCAAACAGATGAGTTTTTACGTACTGCCATTTTTGTTTGGCGAGCAAGAAACCACCGAAGTAATCGACGGTAAAAATCACCCAGATGGCATCGTCTATGGCCACGTATGGTTCAGCGTCAAGATTAAGCTTGTTTAAGAATTGAAGAACGGTAAGCACGACGGAAATAATTGCTAATAAGATAATTATTGCATCGTAGGTATTTCTGATAATTGGTTTGGTCACGTTCACATCACCCATCACATAGTATATATTTATTTTACCAGTCCTTAGGACCATTTATAACAACTTCAAAAGGGTTCACTATCAAAAATGATAGTGAACTCTTTTTGTTTTTGTTCTCATATTTGAATTGCTAATAAGGTTGTGATACATCAATTTTTATCATGGAATAAAAATTATAATCAGAGAAATTGCACACTAGACGGCGATTACAATCGAACAATGATTATTAAATTATTATGGAAATCACATAATTATTTTTCACAAATTACTTACAAGCAACACTAAAAGTTACAAATATTATATTATGTAACATATATTTTAAAAGCGCCTAAATTGTGATGATGTACGCAAATTAGTGCCACTCTACGAATTGTTCCGTCTATTATTTTAATTCTTAATAAATTGTTCATAAAATACTTCGTGAATTTTGTTCAAACCACGTTATTCTTGTGAAGTATTAATTAATTACTTGATTGGCAATGGACCTTAACGGCCGTGATTGTAATTATTATTACTTCACAAAGCGTGTTTTTAAATGGAGTGGGAGGAGTTTTTATGTTAAGTAATCCAAAGAAACATTTCAAAATGTATAAAGCTGGAAAGCGGTGGATGGTCGCCGGGCTGGTGACCTTTGCTACCGTGTCTGGTTTAGCCGTCGGAGTAAGTGCTGATACCACCGCTCAACCGGCTGCAAATAATGTGAAAACCGATGCACAAGCTACGGGTAGCATAGTTCCTGTAAATGCTACTAAAGCTGCCCCAAAGACAACTAATAATCAAACTCAGATTGATAAAGCACCGACTGCTAACGAACAGCAGCCAGATGATCAATCAAGTCAACCTGCAGCAAACAATGCGCAAGCAGAATCACAAACGACTCAAAAGAACACCGTTACCCCATCAGTACAAGACCAAAGTGGTAACGACCAACCAGCAGTCGCTCAAGCAAATGACCAGCCCAATAATGGTCAATCAGCTGCCAAGCCTGCTAAACAGAACCAGGCCCAAACTAATAATCAAGCGACTGATGCTTCAAATGTTCAGTCCGACAAATCACAAGTAACTAATCAAAAAGCTACCAACCAAAACGCTGATACCCAGGGTGTGAAGAAGCAAACTAACCCGGTCAAGGCCGATCAACCACAGGTGGACCAAAACAAAACGGTGGTTGCTCCAACAAGTCCAGAACCAAAACCGGTCACAAAGACTAACGATCAAATTAATTCAGTTGCTAACAACGTTCAAAATAACCAAGCTGTTCAATTTAACGCTCAACCAGTCAAAAACGTTCAATTAGCTGACCAGACGCAACAGGGAAACTGGGGATCTGCTAAGTACGTGTACGACTACAACACTGGCACTTTGTCATTCAATGATGGTGGAGACTTAGGCAACGAATTTTCCTATGATAGTTGGCTTGAAGCTAACTATACACAAGTCAAACATGTTGTCTTTAATTCCAAGGTAATTGTTGATGATACCAACGGTCTCTTTGCCAGATGGAGCAGCGTACAAGATTATAAAAATCTCTTTAATCTTGATATGTCGAATTGTACGAATATGAGTAACATGTTTTTGGACAATCACTCTTTGAAATCAATTGATTTAACTGGGCTAGATACCAGTAAAGTAACCAACATCGGAGCGCTTCTTTTTACTGATGCGCGTACAGATGGTCTACAAGGTAGTGAACTCCAGTACGTCAATCTTGGCGGCATTGATACTTCACACGTTACGAATTTTATGAACATGTTTAATAATGACCAATCATTAATCGAGATTGTTGGTCTAGACAAGTTAAATACTAGCAGGGCTCAAAATATGCAGAGTATGTTTCAGTCAAATTATCGATTAGAAAATTTGGATGTTAGTAATTTTGATACGCAAAATGTTACTAACATGTCCTACATGTTCTGTGGGGTCGGTGTTTTAACTGACGGCTTCAACATCAAAGGTCTTTCAAACTTAAATACTAGTAAAGCAACTGACATGAGTTACATGTTTAACGGTGATCAAAGCATCACGGACCTAAGTGGAATTACCAACTGGGATACCAGTAACGTGAAAAACATGGACTTTATGTTTCAGTATGATGATGCTCTAACCCAACTAGACCTTCACAATTGGGACACTAGTAACGTGACGT
Source organism: Fructilactobacillus sp. X2R1C3 (assembly GCF_059901425.1). Classification (NCBI taxonomy): domain Bacteria; kingdom Bacillati; phylum Bacillota; class Bacilli; order Lactobacillales; family Lactobacillaceae; genus Fructilactobacillus; species Fructilactobacillus sp. X2R1C3. Next base: position 177,770 of record NZ_JBWXUW010000004.1, read on the forward strand.
CGATGAGTAACATGTTTGCCAACTGCTTTGACCTTAAAAGTTTGGACCTTTCTAACTTTGATACCCAAACCACCAACACAACTGACATGCTTGCAAACGATCAAAGTTTAAGTGAACTCAAATTAGGCAATGAAACTGGTTTGTCTGATTCCCATTTGCCAGCGGTTCCTAGTCAATACGCTGGTTGGGTTCAAGTCGACGCCAATGGCCACGTGATTCCCGGTCAGAATGCGTTATCTTCAGATCAACTAACTGACGGTGAAGCTCATCCCGGAACATGGGTTTGGGGAAATCCAGTAAAAGATGAATCCTCATTGCATGCTCAAGGAATTACCATCTACGCTGGTGACGCTGTCCCAACTGACGCTGCAACTTATAACGCTGGAGCTACCAACGAAGATGGCACAAAAGCATCCATTACCAAAATCGATACTTCCAAAGTTAATAACCAAGTCCCTGGTCAGTATCCGGTAACCATCACGGCCTCAAATGGTCAAAGTATGACGGTTACGGTCACTGTTCTAGCTAACCAAGCTAACATTACGGCCCATGGCATCACAATTTATGCTGGTGATAACGTCCCAACCGACGCCGCAGCTTATGGAGCCACCGCAACTAATGAAGATGGAACTCCAGCAACGATTACCAAGATTGATACCTCGAAAGTTAATAACCAAGTTCCAGGTCAATACCAAGCAGCCATTACCGCATCAAACGGCAAAACCTTCTTCGTACCCGTAACGGTTTTAGCAAATCAGGCTAACATTACCGCCCATGGAATTTCCATTTATGCCGGCGACAACGTGCCAACCGATGCTGCATCGTATGGTGCCAGTGCTACTAACGAAGACGGGACTAAAGCAAAGATTACCAAGATTGACACATCTAAAGTTAATAACCAAGTACCCGGACAATATCAGGTTGCCATTACCGCATCAAACGGCAAGACGTTCTTTGTCCCGGTCACTGTTTTAGCCAACCAAGCCAACATTACGGCTCATGGCATCACCATTTACGCCGGCGACGATGTACCAACTGATGCCGCAGCTTATGGTGCAACCGCTACGAATGAAGATGGGACACCCGCAACGATTACCAAAATTGACACATCTAAAGTTAATAACCAAGTACCCGGACAGTATCAGGTTGCCATTACCGCATCAAACGGCAAGACGTTCTTCGTCCCGGTCACTGTTTTTGCTAACCAAGCTAACATCACGGCCCATGGCATTTCCATTTACGCTGGTGACAACGTGCCAACCGATGCTGCATCGTATGGAGCCACTGCAACTAATGAAGATGGAACCAAAGCAACGATTACCAAGATTGACACTTCGAAAGTTAATAACCAAGTGCCGGGTCAATACCAAGTTGCGATTTCTGCCTCAAATGGCAAGACGTTCTTTGTTCCGGTTACTGTTCTGGCTAACCAAGCTAACATTACGGCTCACGGCATTTCCATTTACGCTGGCGACAGTGTTCCAACGGACCCAGCTGCTTATGGTGCCACTGCCACTAACGAAGATGGCACACCTGCAACGATTACCAAAATTGACACATCTAAAGTTAACAACCAAGTGCCAGGACAGTATCAAGTTGCGATTTCGGCTTCCAACGGCAAGACGTTCTACGTCCCAGTAACGGTTCTGGCTAAGAACGCTACCAACCCTGACGAACCCGGAAACAATGGTGGCGAGAACCAACCATCTAATCCAGAAAATCCCGATAACAATGGTGGAAACAACAGTGACAATGGTGAAAACCCAAGTACACCGGACAACCAAGGTGGAAATGAGAACGGTGGTAGTCAAGTTACTCCAAACCAACCGTCAGATAACAGTGGATCATCGGTAACTCCAGACAATCATGGTGATAATGTTTCAAAGCCTTCGGACCAAACTCCATCAGTTCCTGGTAACGAAGGTCAGCAACCGACTGCTCCAAATCAACCAATGAATAACACTAATGAACCTAATAACAGTGGCAAGCAAACCACCACTCCTACTTCAACGAGTCGTAAGAACCAGACTTCAAGTACTAATGCTGGACACCAAATGACTATGAAGCCTCAAAGTGAGCAAACTTCTCAAGCAACTAATCAATCCAATCAAAAGCACGTTAAGAAAAACAAGCACGTTTTGCCGCAAACCGGCCAAAAGACTTCTATGACCTTAGGACTTATTGGACTAGGCTTCATTGGTTCTGCTTTAGCTTTGGCCCTTCGTGATTTAAAGCACCGGGTTAAATAAAAGCTTCTTATTAATGAATTAAAAATATTTTTGACGAAAGGAGTCTGCATCTAGAATTAATGCATAAATATAAGAAAATCGCTCTAAAAGTGCAAAAGCGCGTCAATGAACTGAAGTATTTTTCCGATTCCAGGTTGAAACAACAAACGAAGTACTTAAGGGCCCAATTAAAGAATGGCGCTAAGCTCGATAGTTTGATTGTGGAAGCCTACGCGACCGTGTGTGAAGCTGACCGCCGGGTTTTAGGATTGTCGCCGTATTATACGCAAATTTTAGGTGCCGTCGTTTTAAATTTTGGCAACATCGCTGAGATGAAAACCGGTGAAGGGAAAACGTTAACCGCGACGATGCCCATGTATTTACATGGACTCGAGGGCAAAGGGGTCTTTTTAATCACGGCGAATTCGTACTTAGCCAGACGTGACGCGAAAGAAATCGGTCAAGTATATCGTTGGCTCGGTTTGACGATCGCTAGTGGAGTGCCTGAAGAAGATGGCGACGATGCCAGTCGAAACTTGGAACAAATCTACAGTTCAGACATCGTCTACACCACCCACAGTAGTTTGGGGTTTGATTACTTGTTTGACAACCTAGCGATTAAGCCCGAAAACCAGCACATTAAGCACCTGGAATTTGCCCTGATTGATGAGATTGACTCCATTTTATTGGACCAGGCGCAGACGCCGCTGATTGTCTCTGGTGCACCCAACGTGCAATCGAACCTTTATCAGCTGTGTGAAAACATGATTCAGCAGCTCGAAGAAGACGTTGACTTTCAAAAATCGGAGGACGGCAAGAAAGTCTGGCTCACTGAGACGGGGATCAATAACTTAGAAGAGTACGCCGGAGTTGCCGATTTACTAGCACCCAAGGCTCATGAATTATACCAGCACCTGAATTTGGCGCTGAAGGCGAAGTGCCTGTTTGTCAAAAACCGTAACTATGTAGTGGAAAACAACGAGATTGTCCTACTCGATAAGATGAACGGACGGAAATTGTACGGCACCAAACTACAATCCGGCCTTCACCAGGCGCTAGAAGCGAAGGAACACGTCAAAATCAGTGATGATAGTCGTGCCTTGGCTAGTATTACCTACCAAAACCTCTTTCGATTGTTTACCCGACTTTCCGGGATGACCGGAACGGCCAAGACCGACGCTGACGAATTTCGTGAAACGTATCGGCTGAATACGTTTGTCATTCCGACTAATGAAAAAATCATGCGAAAGGACCACCCGGATCAGATTTATGCGACCAATGAGGATAAGATCACGGCTTCACTAAAAGAGGTCGAAAGGATGCGGGCATTGCATCGACCCATCCTGATTGAGACGGGGTCGGTCTCAATGTCAAAGTTATATTCCCACATCTTGTTGTCACTAGGAATTCCGCACAACGTGTTAAATGCCAATAGTGCTCCAAAAGAGAGTCGGATCATTGCCGATGCCGGGAAGACGGACTCGATTACCGTGGCAACTTCAATGGCAGGTCGGGGAACTGACATTAAGCTCTCGGATCAAGCCATTCAAAATGGTGGTTTATTTGTGCTCGGCACTGAACGAATGTCTTCTTTACGAATTGACAACCAGTTGCGTGGGCGTGCCGGTCGGCAGGGTGAACCTGGTGATACGAAGTTTTATGTTTCACTAGAGGATAAGATTGTGACCGAAAATGCTCCCAAGTGGGTCAAAAAGTACCGGGAAAAGTTAGTGAAACATCACGTTACAAGCGCTTTAAAGAAGCCCCGGATTAAGAACATCATTAATCAGTCGCAGGGAACCCAGAAGAATAGTGAAATTTCCGACCGCCAGAACATTTTGAAATTTGACGAAGTGGTCAAGGCTCAGCGCAATTGTCTCTATAAGACCCGAAACGCGGCCATGCGCACGAATGATTTGGATCCTTACATTGATACGGCGATTAATTCTTGCATCGATAATTATTTGCCGCAGTGGAAAAACTACTTTGATATCACCAACTTCATTTATAACAATATCGATTATTCGTTTTTACCGAATAAAAACGAATTAAAGAATAACTGGCGCAACAAAAAGCGTTTAAAAGCCCAGTTGTTAAAGATGATTGATGACAAGAAACGGCAGGTTTATCAGCAATTTAAAAATGATGACCAGTTATTAGAATACAAAAGATTGGTGTTATTAAAGTCAATCGATACGATGTGGATCGACCAAGTGGATGCGTTGGAACAGTTGAAGTTAGCGGTTAGTAGCCGGAACTGGGGTCAGCATAATCCCATTTACGAATATGAGACCGAAGCGCGCCGGGCTTTTCACAATATGCGCGAACGAATCTATCTATTAGTACTCAGAAACATATTATTATCAGAAATTGTGCAAAAAGACGACGGAACCATTGATTTGATTTTTGTATAAGTTTAAAAGGAGATTTTTTAGTGAGGCAATTGTTAAAACGGGGATCATTTACAATCTTTTTGTTGGCTTTGTTTGAACTAGGTGGATTAATCCTAATTCCAGGGTTTCAACTAAAAAATTATGCTAGCGCGTTAGATCAAAATGCCTATATCAATTTAATTTCTAGTAACTTTGGTAGTCAAATTACCGTTCCCAGTTTGTTTGCCTTGGGATTAGGACCGTACATGACGGCGCTCATCGTGTGGCAGGTTGTTACCACCGTTGATGACAAGACCACGAGTCGAATGTCACAAAAGACGACGGGATACTGGCAAAAGGGAATCACCTTTGTGCTGGCGGCGCTCCAGTCGTTAGCGATGGCCAAGTTATTTCTACGTTATCAACCAGAGACCCTAGGATTTGACGATGAAGCCTTCTTCTGGTTCATTTTCACTGTCCTCCTAGCCGGATCAATGCTGATTGTCTGGCTGGCGGATGTCAATAAGGATTTAGGGATTGGTGGGGTCAGTATCTTTATCATTCCGGGACTGGTCAAAAATCTTCCCACGATTTTAGATTCGGGGTTAAAAAAGCCACTGAATTTTTCCGTTCTGGGATGGATCGTCATCGCCATCATTGTCATAGGCTTTGTCTACGTCACGGTCTTTGTCAATGAGGCTGAATACCGCATCCCCGTTGAACGGATTGGAGTGAACAGTTTTCTGACCGATTCGTATATTCCGATTAAGGTCTTAGTCTCAGGCGCCATGCCATTCATGTTTGCCCTATCGTTATTTTCGATTCCGCTCTTAGTGGTGTCGAATTTAAAGGTCAATGCTCAAATTGGTAAAATGATTTCACTTTTATTTTCCTATCACACCTGGCAGGGAATCGTTTCTTACGGGCTCATCATCGTGATTTTAAGTTATTTATTTGCGTTTGTGAATTTTCAGCCCAACATCATTGCCAAATCATTAAAAGAGAGTGGCGACTATATTTTTAACTTAGCTCCCGGCAAAGAAACGGAACGGTATCTGACCGGACAGGTTAATATTATGTCCTTTTTAGGAACCATTTACGTGCTGCTGATTGCCCTAGTGCCACTACTAATCGGTTTGTATTTTCCGATTGTGACTAACTTCTCGTTTTTATTTGGTTCATTGTTTATTTTAATTACCATTTTAGACAGCATTTCCCAAGAAGTTCGGGCACTAATCTACAAGTATCGTTATCGCATTTTTTAATTATGAGGAGGCTATATGGTTTATTTTATCCCTAATTGGCATCCCTACACGCTGCAGCTGGGTTACAACACGATTATTAGTCAACTGGCGATTTTTCAGGATAATGACGAAGACTGTACGTTAGTCACCAACAGTTTTTTGCCCATGCTGACGTACCAACTAAATGAATATGGACTGTTAAACACTCCATACTGGCAGGCGTTGGATGAGATTCAGGATGTGCACATCAAGATTGGCAAGCCGCTCGCGATTGAGGACATTCCGCTGCCAAGTGATTTAGAACGGGTCTACTCTCCACGCGGAATTCAGTTTTTAAGGAACGATCAGCTGTATGCCAAGGCCAACTATTTTGCTCAAGAAGTCCTAAGTACCATTGAATACTATCAGGATGGCCAGTTGACGGCAGTCGATTATTTTGATTCGCGTGGTTTTCTATCTCGAAGAGGGATGTATGAACAGGGGATTCCCCAACAAACGCAATTGTACAATCCACTTTCGGAGGTGGTCTTAACCATTGATCACAATCATGGTGATCAAGTCCAGATTGAAGAGCCTTTTCAAAGGCACTTTGCGCACTCACATTATCCCAATTTAACGGACTTAATCAGCGAAGTTTCACAAAATTATTTCAATCAGGTCAAGACCGATGATGGGATTCAAATCATTGACAATCCAACTAAAGATAGCCTGACTTTGACCCACCAGTTACAAAGTGAGTATCAAGTTGGCAGCTTTTTAACCGATCAAACCTTGATTAATCAGTCAGCTCTAGCTCAGTTAGCTAGCAAGAACAGTGCCATTCTGGTGCCCAATCAATTAATTGCCACTAAAATCAAGCGAACTTGGCAGAATCAGGAGCATCCCTTAAATGTAAGAATCGTTTCGCCATACGCTGCGCACCTTAACTTGGGGATTAGTAACAGCATGGCGCAACAAATTATTTTTTGGAAAATTAACGAGATGCCCGAAAGGACCGTGAGACGTTTAGCAAACAAGCTGTTGCGCGTGGTCAGTGAAGGTAAGGACAAGGCCATTGTTTTTGACGTGAATGATGACCGCATGCGTAAAACCATCGAACAGGAAATTACGACGGAAATCGAGACGCATTTTGAGGTTTCCTTAAAATCAGCCGACTTTCTGTGGGTCAGAAAGTACCTGAAGCTAAAAAAAGAGCATGAACTAACGTCCAAACTACGAAAAAAGGCGAAGGCAAAGGAGCAGCAAGCTAACTGGGAAAAGTTAGTTGGAGCCAGTGAAGCTTTGGATCGGATTCAGATTTACTCTAATCAGGACCCAGCCTTTTACCAGCAAAACATTCACAAGGCCCGGATTCTGGTTGATTTGGATCGGTTACCGAGTCCATATCTGCAGGTCAATGCGATTAGCGCCGGTATTCCCCAAGTCAACACGGTTCAAACTGGTTATGTAACTGATGATGAAAATGGAATCATCATTAACGATGATTTACGTCTCGTCAAAGCGGTTAATTACTTCTTGGATAATTTGGACCGTTGGAACCAGTCGTTAGTTGCCAATATCAGTAAAATCGAAAGGTTTTCTAGCGAAGAGATTGTCGCCAGCATCAAGGCCATTTTTAAAGAAATGAGGTGAAGTTCATGGCTAAAAAAGGACTCATCCAACTAGGTGGTCAAAAACTAGCTTTAAATAAAACGTTAGATGACAACTTTAAGTATCAGTATTTTTCATTGGACGATCCTAAGGATGTCTTTGAGATGCAACAAACCATCTTAGATGATGAAAAATTGAATCCCAAGTACAGCAACACGCTTTTTATCCTGGGCAAGCAGTCGCTGGTTTATATCATGCCGAAGCTAATTGAGGTGCTTCCCGCAAATAACATTATTTACCAGCAGGGCGATAACTTTTCTGATGAAATTAAGAAGACCCTCAACTATAAAAATGCGCAGGGGATTGATTTAACGGAACCAGATGAAGTAACCGAATTCATTAAAGAAGTCTACTTTGGTGGTCAATTTGGTAGTCGATTGAATAAGGATAAGGTCGAGATTATGTCCGATTTACTTCCTCACACCACCCAAACCGGTTCGGGTCAGGTCAGTTTTCATCATTTAACCTTGCCACATCAGGTCCAAGCCGTTAATTTTCAAATGACCCTCGCCCAGGAGACCGATACCTTAATGGAGTTTTGGCCCGAATACAAACTACAGGGGTCAGGGAAGGTGACGTTTAAATTATATTTTCTGGATGCCCAAACCGACAACATTATTAAACGGTGCACCGTTTCCGGAGCCGACCTAAACCAACCCTTTGCCTATCAGACGCCTAAACAGCATTCTAATTTGTACGTTTCGGTGTTTTTAAAGGGGCAGATTGAGTCGTTTACGCTAAGAAGAATTCACGTCAGAAGACGCCGCCGGAATCTGGGAACTTACATGGTGGGATCCAAAACGTTGACTGACCAGCAGAATTATAAGGGCGAGATTGCCGCCTATTTTAATCCTGGTGATTTAAAACCACCTCTAAACGTCTACTTCAGTGGATACCGAACTGCCGAGGGATTTGAAGGGGGCCGGATGATGAGTAACATCAGTTCTTCGCCTTATTTGTTGATTGCCGATGAGCGAATGGAGGGTGGTTCCTTCTACATTGGCAGTAAGGAACTAGAACAACAACTAATTATAACAATTAAAAAGTGCCTGGAAAAGTTACATTTTTCTAGTGATGACCTGGTTTTGTCGGGAATCTCGATGGGAACGACGGCAGCTTTATACTACGCAACCGACCTAAAGCCCGCCGCGGTGATTGTCGGAAAGCCCCTTGTCAATCTGGGGACCATCGCGGAAAATTCCTGCTTGCACCGGCCGTTTGATTTCTTGACCTCACTCGATTTGTTGTTAACGCACGAAGGCAAGACTGATGAAGCCGCCCAAAAACATTTTAATCAATACTTTTGGAATCATTTTAAGACCGGCGACTTTTCCAAAACCATTTTTGCCATCGCCTATATGAAACAGGATGATTACGACAAAGAGGCCTACGGCGAGTTGTTTAATTATTTTAAGCAGCAGGAGCAGGCCGTAAAGGTCATCAGTAAGGGGTTAATTGGGCGCCATAATGATGATACCAACGGGATCGTGAATTGGTTTGTCAGACAGTACCATAATCTGATGCAAGAAAAGTTTGATAGGAGTTAAGAAATTGGAAGCAATGACCGTTTTAACGTGGGGAAAGTACCTTAATTCAATGGAGCGCTATGGAGCTCAGGTCACGTACTCAAAAACTGAGGTCACTTATTCATCTCCCTTGTTGTCACCCGGAACTAGTATTTATACCTGGCACTCACAACTGGATTTTCAGGATGTGCGAATGCAGGGCGAGTTGCCAATCTTACTTGGCAATCACAAGTATCACATCTTTAGTGATTATAAGGCGAAACCAGTTGACTCAGTTTACTTTAAGGTCACGATCTACGATCAATACCATGATTTTATGAAGGAAATTATCATCAACGGACACGAGGGCGACTTTGAGTATCCAGAGCATGCTTCGGAATACGAAATCTCGGTGGTGGTGAAATCAAACCAGTCAATCACGTTTAGGTACCTCATGTTGGGTGAAGCCGATAATTTTAAGGATTTGAATTTTACGGTCAGCCCCAATTTAAAGTTAACCAAGTTTATATATCCGAACGCTAAAAAGCTGGATATCTACCTCGGACGCCGTGACTCGGGTAGTTGGACGGTCCCCGTTCAAACGGATCGGGCCCAGATCTTTTGTCGGCTTTCTACTGGTGAAATTAATGACCAGGATAAGGCTGATGCCGCGATGAAGAAGTTGTTTGAGGCCATTAATCAAGATCAGCAGCTGAAAAAGATGACAACTGAGGTCAGACCGTATGGCTATCCTCTTTCTAAAATTAACCAAGTAAAGGAATGAAATGATGAAGGAACAAGTAAAAAAGAACCAACCAATGAATTTTTTTATTAATCGTGCCATGGGAATTGGTAATTCTGGAGTGGAACACGCACAGTTTTATCGCGCACGCCGGTTTGATGAAGTGAAACTGCCATATCGGTATATTTTTGTGCAATTAATTAATAATTTACACGAGGCCATGGATACCTGGAATCTAGGAAATGACCAAGTCATCAATATGTACGAATATTTTGTGCTAGGAAATGATTATTTACGGCATGGAGTCAAAAAGTTCTATTCATATCAACACGAAACGGTGATTGATGGTACCAACACCACCCGCATGCTGAAGATCCAGACGACTTCAGGGATGAAAATCATCGAAACCATGGTGAAGTTTCCTAATAAAAAGCACGACTTGTTAATTATGAGTCTGTCAAAGATTGAGATTTATTCCAGTAAGACGGGCGAGAAAAAGGTCACGTTTGATTTTTATGACAACGGTCATAAAGAGACCCTGATCAAAAATATTCACCTCTACAATCAGGACGGCAAGCAGTTCTATTTCGCAAATGAAGTTCAGTTGCAGCGCTACTTTTTTGAACAGGTGGATCGGGCCTACAACCACAATAACAATTGGTTTTTGGATCGTGGCGAAGAGAGTGAAGCGGCCTTACTCTATCCCAAGATGCCCCAAAGTAAAGTGGTGGAAGTGGTTCACGCGGATCACTTGTCCGATCGAAACGACCCCCGCTACCCACTGTGGAATAACTACTACGAGTACTCGTTAACGCACCTTGATAATATCGACAGCATTATCAGTGCTACCAAAATGCAAACTGATGATCTAGTGAAAGATTTTCCGAAGCAAAAAGATAAATTTACTACCATCCCAGTTGGTGGCGTTGATGACAAAGGGACTGGTAAAACCAGACCGAAACAGCGAACCAAAAAGTTGCGTTCGCTAAAATTAATTACTGCTTCGCGATTAGCTGGGGAAAAGCACATTGATATGTTAGTACTTGCAGTTGCTAAGGTACATAAACAAGGGACTGCAGTTTCTTTAGATATCTACGGTGCCGGTGGTGAAAATAGTTTGATTGAAAAGACCATCAAAAAAGAAAAAGCGGAAGACTACATTAAATTAAAGGGTCTCTCTCATCATTTGGACGATATTTATCCGAAGTATGATGCCTTTGTTTCGGCATCGTTTTCAGAAGGCTTTGGGTTAACCACGGTAGAAGCGTTAAGCGCCGGATTACCGGTGATTGCCTACAAAGCCCGTTTTGGGGCAATGGAAATGATAAAAGACGGTGTCAATGGATTCTTACAAGACTTCAAACGGGGCGATAAGAGCGTTGATTTTGATGTGAATAGTTTGGCAAAGGGAATTAACCGGTTATTAGATTCTGATTATGGAAAAGTCCAAAGGGCCACCATCAGTTCGATGGCTCCCTTTCAAAATCATGTCATTGCGAATAAATGGAAGGAGTTTGTTGATGCATTACGAACTAACCAATAAAATAAACGACCAAAATCCAGTTTGGCAACACCAACGAGACCGAATTCAAAAGAGGAAGGGTCAGGTGATTACGCTGGCACCAGCCTCTAATTTTCGTGATTCTCTACTAGCAAATAAAATCCATGGGTTTAACGTTGTCGATTATATTACTGGTCGAACCCTAGACATGGATCCTAAAGCGTTTTTGTTTTTCAACCGGATCCCCACGGTTGACGGCGCCGAGATTTACATGAACGCTGATTTCACGATTAACATCATCGTAAATGGCAATCCGATTGGCCACGTCATCTTGTGGCCGAACACGCGCCGCCATGTGAAAGAGGTTGATTACGTTTTTCCAAACGACGAATTAGACTACATCGAAGAATTCGCTAGTGACGGCAAGAAGTTCAGCAACATCATCTACACCCGGGGACAACCCCAACGGATCGATTTTTATAATGATGCCGGTGTCCCAGCGTTGTGTTTCTACTTTTATAAAAAGCAGCTAAATTGGGTGACCATTGAAGATTTTGGCTCGTTAAAGACCCAAAAACAGTTTAGAAATTTGGATGAATTTTATGCCGACACGGTCGGAAAGTATTTAACGGCGAAAGATTCGGTTGGTATTAGTTATATGGGGGTTGAGTTGTGGGCGTTATCGCAATCGAAATCGCATAACACCCTCTATTTGGACGAATCACCCCTTAATGATGACGGAAACGTCAAGCAAAACTTGTTGGACATTCTGACGGATGAAATTTCCTATATCCAAGACGTGCACATGAGTAAGAAATTCTTACAGGAATTAAAGAAAAAGGGTGTTCCAACTAAAAAAGTAGTAGTGGATTAGCTTTTAAAGCAGGTGATAAAATGCCAAAAATTAAATTGAAAGAGTTGCAGCAGGATATTAGATTACGGTTTGATGAAGAGAAAAAATACGTTGTTGATGCTTCGGATACTAAAAGCACCGGGAAAGTAATTATGATTATTGTTTCAGTGATTATGGTATTCGTGGTGATCCTTAGTCTGGTCTATAGTTTTATAGCTTTAGCGGGGTAATAAAAATGAATCTTCCTTCATTAGGAGTCGCATATTATGTCGATCTGCATTGTCGAAATAAAGGAATTCCACAAAATAGTGTCGCTGCCGTTAGTATTGATCGGGGGAAAATTGCTGAATTAATTCAGCAACGGAAAGTGAAAATAAGTTCATTTCTAGATCGAGTGGGTTTGAGTACTTCGCGTTATTACCGTTGGATTAATTATGAGATTGATATCCCATTTGAATATATTTTTGGAATTAAAAAGTTATTGGGAATTTCTGATGAAGAATTTTTGTCATTATTAAATCCGTCAACGGATGAATTAATCGATACACTAGCCCTCGCTTCTTTTTATGATACTTATGAGTACAGTCCTGACAAACTGCAGGCGATTTTAAATAGTCTCGATAAGTACCGGTTACAGCTAGCATCGCCCTTTTTTAAGGTCTATACGTACACTAAGATCATCAGTCAAATTGCCGAGCGGCAAAAGCCGGATGTGTCCACCTTCTTTAAGAGTAATGAAAAATACTTTAAAGATTGTGATGACCTAACTGATTTTGATATCTATTTAAACGTTTTGGACCTGAATTTGAAGCGCTCGCTATTTCCAGAGAAAAAGATTGATAGTGATTTTCTGGTATTACAGAAAGTCTTAAGCGGATTAAAGAGCACTGATCTAGATCGAATATACGTCTACTGGGGCTTTGCGATTGATTTTGTGATTAACTTTTGCCTTAACCGACAATCAGATCGAGCAATTAAATTTTTAAAGCAGGTTTATCAAGCAATGAATACCAGTGGGTCAGGCGGATCCATGGATGGTCATCTGTATAATTGTTATGAGCAAACTTATAGTTTAATAACAAATCAGGTTACTTGTCCAGAATTTTCACAAGAAATTTTACAAAGTAAGTCCGTTTTTAATTACGAAAATGACTACTGGAAGGGAATCCAAAAGTTTATTAAAAGTAAATATTAAGTGAAACAAAAACAGCTGGATTGACGGTAAATCCAGCTGTTTTTGTTTATTTAAATAAAATTTGGTTATTTAGTGAAAAAATCGTCCCATTATTGGGAATATGGGCTAAATAATTTCATTTGGATATATAGTAAGACCATCTCAATTTAGATTATTCACAAATTTAAGGGGGAAAGATCTTATGAGAGGGAAAGGAAATAAAAAGCAAAACATTCGTCTAGCATTAAGAGATGATGCTAGAACGCATTACAAAATGTATAAAGCTGGTAAACAGTGGATGGTTGCCGGAATTTCACTAATTGGTGGATTACTGGGCGCTAACATTGGAATTGCTTCTGTCTCGGCTAATTCAGTTTCGACAAGTGGCAACAATACTAGTAAAGAAAATAAAGATGCGGATGTCTTACCAAATAAAAACTCCGCAACAATTTCATCAACTTCACAGACCACGTCTTCTGCAGCCGGAAGTCAGGTGGATTCGCAAGCTAAGATTGACCAAATCTCAACTAGTATGAGCGAGGCTTTGTCGACGTCTACGTCAGCTTCCATGGCCGCTGCTAATTCTACTAGCGAGAACAAGGTTAACTCCGATTCTGGTTCGACGACGGCCAATAGTCAGGCTAAGACCGAGAGTCAATCCGAACAAAATTCTAACACGACTAAGTCAGTGCCCGGTTCTGACAGTGAGGCAATTAAAGCTGACACTAATACTAATGGTAAAACGACCGGTTCTACTAGCACTAGCTCAGTTGATTCGACTTCGGCTGCTAGTCAAACGATTAGTGATCAACTTAAGCCATCAGTCTTACAATCAGGTTCACAGCTTAATAGTGAGTCCACTATTACCAAGGCCTTAGACAACAGTCAGTCGATCACGTCTGCTTCCCAGCTTAACAGTGACAGCAGTAGCATTAGTGGGATAAACGATTCCGCTAAAGCAAGTGAGACAACTAACCAAGATGTTTATAACCAAGTTAAGGCCGTTGTGCCAAACGACGCTACCGTTACCGTTGATTCACAAAACCAAGTCATTAGTGTTGGTTTAGCCAACGGTTTGACACCTAATAATAGTACTTTGGCAGCCCTAAGTACCATTGGTGAAAACAACAACATGTCCATTAACATTAAGGACTTAAGTGGCAATAAGAATAGCGATGCTAACAGTACTTCAACTTTGGCTGATAACGTTCTGTCTGACAGTGAAAACGTCTTGGCTAACAACAGTGAATCGACTAGCCAAAACGTTTCGACATCAACGTCAGAAAGCAACAGTGCTTTAACTAGTCAAAATGAGCAACAATCTACTAGTGCCCAAAATTCAACCAATGAAAAGCAACCAGTCGCTAATCCGAACGTGGTACTAGCATCTCAACAAGATACTTCAACGGTTCATGTGGCAACTGCGGACCAATTATACGATGAAATCGTGAACGGAACCGCTAATAACATCATCATTGATGATGACATTAACTTTGCTGATTTAAAGAACTTTAATAGTGGACAAGAAGTTATTAATGACGTTAAAAACCCACGGAATTTAAAGATTGGTTCAGCCGCAGGGCACCATTACACGATTGATCTAAGGGGTTACACCTTTAACAACTGGAGTGGCCTAGTTAATAATACGACCGTTGAATATGACAATTTAGACATTTATGGTCAATGTTTTTATGGCTTTATGAGTCAATCAACGTCATATATCATTAATAATGTCAATTACACCGGTGCTCAGTTTATTTACGGAAGAAATGGTTCTGGTGGACCTACTGACGTTACGATCTACGGTAACGTTACCGCACAGTCAGTTCCTTCCTACACGAATAAGTTTTCTAGTAAACCAATTCAAACTGAATCTGGCAGTCAACAAGTAATTGAAGCCGGTTCAATTACCTTTGGCGCTAACTCCAATTTCACTGGGACTAGTTACAGTGATAATGTTATCGAATTAAGTAAGGGTGGCAACGTTAATGGCGACGTTACGTTAGAACATGGTGCTACCGTTACCCTAATTCCTAACAATAATGGTGGTTCTAATGAAAACAGTAGAAACGGTACTGTTTATGGGATTACCACCAAGGGTGGCAATATTAATGTTGAAACAGGTGCTACTTTAAATATTATTTTGAATAATAATAATAGCAGTACAACTAGTTCCCTGGCCGGAGCCATCTATTCCTTTGGTAATACCGCCATTACTGTTAATGGCTCCATGAATATTATTGCTAATGGAAATATTAATCCTGGAAATTCTTCTCAACCAGGTTTGATTTACCTTGGCAATTCTTCTAGTGTCTTGGTTAACAGTGGCGGTAATCTTAACGTTACCTACAATCAATCTGGAAAGACGACTAGTTATTCACAAAGTTTAATTTACTTAAATAATGGTGGATACATCACCGTTGAAGATACCGGAAAGATGTCATTGAAGGCAACGGGGAGCCAACCAGTTATTCTAGTAAATAATGGTGGATCTGCCGGCACGATTACCATTACCGATCCTGAAAACGTTGTATTTGATTTAACTCAAAGTAATGCACAGAGTTTAATTGCAAGCAATCGGACTGTCTTTAGTGTTAAAAATGTATCAATGATAATTGGGAATGAATCTTTCCCAGACCCAACGAGTTATTTGAACTTCGAAATTGGTACGGACGGTAAAATTGGAAAAGTTGTACTATACAATGTTAATTTTAACGAAGAAGAAAGAATTGAGGCCATACTAAACGGTCAAAATCAGCCAAATTACCTTCAATTTGGATCTGGTAACACAGCTACGAGTGATAGTCAAAGTACTTCTAATAGTCAATCAACCAGTACAATTGATAGTCACAGTGAAAGTGAAAGCGCTTCTACAAGTCAAGTAGATAGTTTGAGCGACTCAACTAGTGATAGCTTGAGTAAGGTTGCTAGTAACAGTGACAGTTTAAGTGATTCTACTAGTAAAAGTGACAGTACTTCAGTAAGTGAAAGCGACTCAACAATTGACAGTTTGAGCAACTCTACCAGTAAGAGTGGCAGCGATTCTGTAAGTATCAGCGACAGCCTAAGCAATTCAACTAGTAAGAGTGAATCTGTAAGTACAAGTGATAGCTTGAGTGAGTCTACCAGCAAGAGTGAATCTATAAGTACAAGCAATAGCTTGAGTGAATCAACAAGTAAGAGCGGTAGTACTTCATTGAGTAACAGCGAATCCGCCAGCACTTCAATGAGTGAAAGCGACTCAACCAAGAGTGACTCATTAAGCACGAGTGAAAGCTTAAGTAACTCGACAAGTAAGAGTGATTCTGTTTCATTGAGTAATAGTGAATCAACCAGCAAGAGTGACTCTGCCTCACTAAGTGGTAGCGAATCAACCAGTACCTCAATGAGCGAAAGTGACTCGACTAAGAGCGACTCCATGAGTACTAGCGACAGCTTAAGCAACTCAACCAGTAAGAGCGATTCTGTTTCACTGAGTGATAGTCAAAGTGCATCTACTAGTAAAAGTGACTCAGTTTCATTGAGTACTAGCGATAGCTTGAGTGAGTCTACCAGCAAGAGTGGCAGCACTTCATTGAGTGGCAGTGAGTCAACAAGCACTTCAGTGAGTGAAAGCAACTCAACCAAGAGCGATTCATTGAGCACAAGTGATAGCTTAAGCGAATCTACAAGTAAGAGTGGCAGCACATCATTGAGTGGCAGTGAATCAACTAGCACCTCAATTAGTGAAAGCAACTCAACCAAGAGTGACTCCATAAGTACTAGTGATAGCTTGAGTAACTCAACAAGTAAGAGCGATTCTGTTTCACTGAGTGATAGTCAAAGTGCATCTACTAGTAAGAGTGACTCAGTTTCATTGAGTACTAGCGACAGCTTGAGCGCTTCTACAAGCAAGAGCGAATCATTAAGTACAAGCGACAGTTTGAGTAACTCCACAAGCAAGAGTGGTAGCACTTCCTTAAGTGATAGTGAATCCACTAGTACCTCAATCAGTGAAAGTAACTCAACCAAGAGTGACTCTATAAGTACTAGCGACAGTTTAAGCGAATCAACTAGCACTTCGACTAGTGATAAGAACTCAACAAGCAAGAGCGAATCCGTAAGTACTAGTGATAGTTTGAGTAACTCGACAAGCAAGAGTGACAGCTTAAGCGAATCTACAAGTAAGAGTGACTCTGCCTCACTAAGTGGTAGCGAATCAACCAGTACCTCAATGAGCGAAAGTGACTCGACTAAGAGCGACTCCATGAGTACTAGCGACAGCTTAAGCAACTCAACCAGTAAGAGCGATTCTGTTTCACTGAGTGATAGTCAAAGTGCATCTACTAGTAAGAGTGACTCAGTTTCATTGAGTACTAGCGATAGTTTGAGCGCTTCTACAAGTAAGAGTGATTCTGTTTCGTTGAGTACTAGTGATAGCTTAAGTCGATCTACTAGTCAGAGCGGGAGCACTTCACTAAGTAACAGTGGATCAACAAGCACTTCAATCAGTGAAAGTAACTCTACTAAGAGTGACTCCATAAGTACCAGTGACAGCCAGAGCACTTCTACTAGCAAGAGTGGCAGCACTTCATTGAGTGGTAGTGAATCCACTAGTACCTCAATTAGTGAAAGTAACTCAACAAAGAGTGATTCGTTAAGCACGAGTGACAGCTTACGCAACTCCACAAGTAAGAGTGAATCAGTAAGTACCAGTGATAGTCAAAGCACTTCTACAAGCAAGAGTGGAAGCACATCATTAAGTGGTAGTGAATCCACAAGTACCTCAATGAGCGAAAGTGACTCCACTAAGAGCGACTCATTGAGTACTAGTGATAGTTTAAGCGAATCAACTAGTAAGAGTGATTCTGTTTCATTGAGTACCAGTGATAGCTTAAGTGAATCCACAAGTAAGAGTGACTCTGCTTCATTGAGCGGTAGTGAATCAACCAGCACTTCAGTGAGTGAAAGTGACTCCACCAAGAGTGACTCCACCAAGAGTGACTCCATCAGCACTAGTGATAGCCAAAGCGAATCTACTAGTAAGAGTGACAGTGCTTCAACTAGCGATGAAAACTCAACAAGTAAAAGTGAATCGTTAAGTACAAGCGACAGCTTGAGTAACTCCACTAGCAAGAGTAACTCAGTTTCATTGAGTGATAGCCAAAGTGCTTCTACTAGCGAGAGTGGCAGCACTTCATTGAGTGACAGTGAATCCACTAGTACCTCAATCAGTGAAAGTAACTCGACCAAGAGTGACTCATTAAGTACCAGTGACAGCTTAAGCGAATCTACAAGTAAGAGTAACTCTGCTTCATTGAGTACTAGTGATAGTCAAAGCATTTCTACTAGCAATAGTGGCAGTGCCTCACTAAGTACCAGTGATAGCCAGAGCATCTCTACAAGCAATAGCGACAGCGCTTCTGTAAGTACGAGTGACAGTCAAAGTATTTCCACTAGCAACAGTGGTAGTGCATCATTGAGTACCAGTGACAGTCAGAGTATTTCGACTAGCGACAGTACTAGTACTTCACTAAGTGGGAGTGAATCAACCAGCACTTCAATCAGTGACAGTAACTCTACTAAGAGTGACTCCATAAGTACCAGTGATAGTTTGAGTAATTCAACTAGCAAGAGTGGCAGCACTTCCTTAAGTGGCAGTGAGTCCACTAGCACTTCGATGAGTAACAGTGCTTCAACAAGCACAAGCGACAGTCAAAGTATTTCAACAAGCAATAGTGATAGTGCTTCAGTAAGTACTAGTGGCAGTCAAAGTGTTTCAACTAGCAATAGTGATAGCGCTTCTGTAAGTATAAGTGACAGTCAAAGCGTTTCCACTAGTGATAGCAACAGCGCATCATTGAGTACTAGTGATAGCCAGAGTGTCTCAACTAGTAATAGTGATAGTGCTTCGTTGAGTGGTAGTGAATCCACTAGTACTTCAATAAGTAACAGTGCTTCAACTAGTATTAGCGACAGCGCTTCTGTAAGTACGAGCGATAGTCAAAGTACTTCCACAAGCAACAGTGGTAGTGCCTCACTAAGTACGAATGACAGTCAAAGCACTTCAACAAGTAACAGTGGTAGTGCATCATTGAGTACCAGTGACAGTCAAAGCGTTTCAACTAGTAACAGTGATAGCGCTTCGGTAAGTACGAGCGATAGTCAGAGTAGCTCCACTAGCAATAGTGGTAGTGCATCATTGAGTACTAGCGACAGCCAGAGCATCTCAACAAGTAACAGTGGTAGTGCATCTGTAAGTACTAGTGGTAGTCAAAGCGTTTCAACAAGCAACAGTGATAGCGCTTCGGTAAGTACGAGTGACAGTCAAAGTATTTCTACAAGCAACAGTGATAGTGCTTCAGTAAGTACTAGTGACAGTCAAAGTATTTCAACTAGCGATAGTACAAGTGCTTCATTGAGTGGCAGTGAGTCTACTAGCACTTCAATGAGTGAAATTACTTCAACTAGTAACAGTGGCAGTGCATCGTTGAGCACTAGTGGTAGCCAAAGCATCTCCACAAGCAATAGTGATAGCGCTTCTGTAAGTACGAGCGACAGTCAAAGCGTTTCAACAAGCAATAGTGGCAGCGCATCATTAAGTACCAGTGATAGCCAGAGCATCTCAACTAGCAACAGTGATAGTGCTTCAGTAAGTACTAGTGATAGTCAAAGTATTTCCACTAGCAACAGTGATAGTGCTTCAGTAAGTACGAGCGATAGTCAGAGCATCTCTACTAGCAATAGTGGCAGTGCCTCATTGAGTACTAGTGATAGTCAAAGTATTTCTACTAGTAATAGTGGTAGTGCTTCACTAAGTACTAGTGGCAGTGAATCAATTAGTACCAGTGACAGTTCCTCAGTAAGTGGTAGTGAGTCTACCAGTGATAGCCTGAGAAACTCGATGAGTACAAGTGCTTCGTTGAGTACGAGCGACAGTCAGAGTATTTCAACTAGCAACAGTGGTAGTGCCTCACTAAGTACGAGTGGTAGCCAAAGTATCTCAACTAGCAATAGTGATAGTGCTTCGGTAAGTACTAGTGATAGTCAAAGCGTTTCTACCAGCAACAGTGATAGTGCATCATTGAGTACAAGTGACAGTCAAAGTGTCTCCACAAGTAACAGTGTTAGTGCTTCAGTAAGTACCAGTGACAGTCAAAGTACTTCCACAAGTGATAGTACAAGTGCTTCATTGAGTGGTAGCGAATCAACCAGCACTTCAATGAGTAATAGTACTTCAAATAGTATTAGCGATAGCGCTTCAGTAAGTACTAGCGACAGTCAGAGTACTTCCACTAGTAATAGTGATAGTGCTTCAGTAAGTACTAGTGATAGTCAGAGTACTTCAACAAGCAACAGTGATAGTGCTTCAGTAAGTACCAGTGATAGTCAGAGTATTTCCACTAGCAACAGTGGTAGTGCCTCACTAAGTACCAGCGATAGTCAAAGCGTTTCAACTAGCGATAGCGACAGCGCATCATTGAGTACAAGCGACAGTCAAAGTACTTCTACTAGTGATAGTTCCTCAGTAAGTGGCAGTGAATCTACCAGTGATAGCCTGAGAAACTCCATGAGTACAAGTGGATCAACTAGCGATAGCCTATCAACAAGTGCAAGTGGTTCGATGAGTACTTCGATGAGTGAAAACAACTCGGCAAGTACGAGCGCCAGCGCTTCGGTAAGTGGTAGTCAATCGACGAGTGATAGCCTATCAACAAGTGCCAGCACTTCAACAAGTACTTCGATGAGTACAAATCACTCCGAAAGTACCAGTGCTAGTGCATCAATGAGTGGTAGTCAATCGACAAGCGACAGCCTATCAACAAGTGCGAGTGGTTCAACTAGTACTTCGATGAGTACAAATCACTCCGAAAGTACCAGTGCTAGTGCATCAATGAGTGGTAGTCAATCGACAAGCGA